>NZ_CP040749.1:4424479-4796718 GCF_006065315.1 Aureibaculum algae
TCAAAAAAGTTTTTTATTCTTTTAAACTGAGGTACAACAATCAACTCTATTGCCGCCTTAGCTTTTTCAATAACAGAATCCTTTTGAGAATCAGTTAAGGTAGTTGGTAAATCTTTAAAGGGAGAATAGAAAAAATTATTTACTGGATTATCAGTAATATGGGTATTATAAGTGGACTCATATCCTTTAAAAATAACTTTAGGTTGCGTTATACCTTTCGCTAATGCTAATTGTAATAAATCTAAATGTTGATCTACAAAAACTGGTAAAGCATTTAGTTCATTTAAATACTTCTTTACATCATCGTAGTTGTTCAGGGGACGGACCATATAGGGCAGACTAACATGAAACCCTGAATCAGAAAGTAACGGGTTAAGATATTGCTCAAAACTGTTATAATCGATCGTTTCTTGAAGTGTAAATTTTAATAACGTTAAGGATATTTTTTCTGTATCTGATAGATTGTTTTCGTTAATTTCATTCAATAAATCTAATAGCTCTTTGGCATAATTAGCTTCTTTCTGATAGTATTTCTTGTTAAACAACCCAAGTGGAAATTCCTCTTTATTGTATCCACTATGATCTTGGTATTCATTTATTATTTTATCCAGTTGAGCTGAAGAATTATTTGTTTGTTCCTTTTTATCACAAGTAGATAAAATTATAAGAGACACTACTAATATTACTAAATGGTTCTTCATCTTAACTATATTTTTAAATTTTAATACGATCCCTTCATTATTATGAATAGACAAATCTATTATTAATTTCTTTATGTCGTACCCAAGGAACTTTTTAACTCCTTTTTCTTTCATAATTCAAGCAAATCTAAATAGTAATCATTCTAAAATTAAGGTGATTTATTTAAATTCTTGCTAAAAAGGAACTTCACACACCTCTTATTTGACTTTGTAAAACAAACCACAAAACGCTGTAAATAATGACACTAACACTAGTTTTATATAAATTTACTACAAATTAATTTGCATATTATAATTTTTACTCTACATTTGTAGAGTTAATTCTAAACATGTAGAGCAATGGCCTTATCAAAAACTGAAGAACAATTAATGCAATACCTCTGGAAGCTAGAAAAAGCTTTTATGAAAGATTTGTTAACTATATACCCAGAACCTAAACCAGCAACCACAACTATTGCTACGTTGTTAAAACGAATGATCGGTAAAGGATTTGTTGCCTATAAATTGTATGGTAATGCAAGAGAGTATTACCCATTAATTAAAAAGAAAGATTACTTCGCTAAACATGTAAACGGATTGATTAAAACATTTTTTAACGATTCTGCTTCTCAATTTGCTTCCTTTTTTACAGAAGAAACCAACCTGACCAAAGAGGAGTTGGAAGAGTTGAAAAAACTGATTGACAAACAAATAAAAGAAAAATAATATGTTAGACTACTTATTAAAATCGGGAGTTTGTTTGGCAGCATTTTATTTGTTTTACAAACTATTATTAGAAAAAGAACCTATCCATATTTTTAAAAGGATTTATTTATTGGGTGGATTATTATTGGCATTTTCCATACCATTAATTACTTTTACCACAACAGTACAAGTTGCCCCTGTTGAATTGTCTCCAATTACATATTCGGAAATTACTTTTGAACCTGCGTTAATAGAAGAAACAGAAGCTGAAGTAAAAAACTTTTGGCCCCTTATTTTATGGACTGTTTATGGATTTGGTGTGGTACTGTTTGGATTGAAATTTCTTTTCAATCTATTTCAAATTGGTAGTAAAATAAGAAAAAATCCGAACCAAAAAGCAAAGGGATTTACGCACGTATTGTTACAACATGTAATAACACCACATACCTTTTTTTCTTATATATTTTTGAATAAACATCAATATGAAGAACGTAAAATTCCGCAAGAGGTGTTTTGGCATGAAGAAACCCATGCCAAACAAAAGCACAGTTTAGATGTTGTGGTAATAGAATTACTTCAAGTGGTTTTTTGGTTTAACCCCTTACTCTATTTTATTAAAAAAGACATCAAATTAAACCATGAATTTTTAGCAGATAGTGCAGTATTGAATAAAGGAGTTTCACTTACTGCTTATCAAGAAATTTTATTAGCATTTTCAATTAACTCCACTGAACCAGTACTTGCCAATGCCTTGAATTATTCATCCATCAAAAAAAGATTTACCATTATGAAAACAAAAACATCTCAAAAAACAACTTGGATTAAAAGCCTGATTTTATTACCATTAGTTGCTGTATTGGTTTATAGTTTTAGTGAGAAAAAAATTGTAGAAGTAGAAGCTCAGAATTCATTAATTCAATCAAATCTTGAGGAAGTAAACAAACTTAAAGTTAATTATTCAACTACCCAAGACACAAAAGTTCCTGATATAGAAATAAACATCAATCATAACAAAGAAATTTTAATAAATGGAAAAAACTATGCAACCATAAAAACACTAAAAAAACAGATAGAGAAAATTATTAAAGATTATACTCCGGATCAAATTTCCAAACTTAAAACAATCATTGAGGCCGATGCAACAATAAAAATGGGCTTTATAATTGATATTGAAATTCAACTACGTGATGCTGGCATTAAAAAACGTGAATTAAAATATTATGATGTTAACACAGAGATACACAAAAATCAAAGAAAAGCCACACCCGCACAAATTAATGAATACAACGCATTAGCAAAAGAGTACAACAAGCAACCCGAATATAGACGTGTTGTTAAAATGAAAGACTACAATAGGATGGAGTATATTTTTAATAAAATGACAGTAAAACAAAAACAGTATGCTGAAACATTTCCTAATTTTCCACCGCCACCACCGCTATCTAGCAATATATCAGTTGGGTTAACTACACAACGTTCTAAGGACTCATTAAGCATTCCATTATCAAATAAATGGAGAGTGGGTTATGGTGTAAATAGTATTATTAAAAGTGAAAGAAAATATTTAACAGGGCGTCAACCTATTAAAAAATCAAAAGATTCATTAAGTATTCCAATGTCAGATAGCTTAGAGTTTGCGAACAAGACATATGACAGTTATGAATATAAAAATAGAGTTAGAGTTGGTCGTAAAGCTTTCTATGTTAATGATTCATTAACACCAACCTCAACGTCCTTATCAAGAAAACAAAATTTGAAACAAGACGCCCTGGAAAATTATATTAGCAAGAATAATAAATACGAAAAGACGAGAAACGAAGAGCCTCATTATAAGGACAGATCATTATCTGAACAAAAAGAATTGGACAATTCATTTTCTGAATTAAATAATTTGTATAATAGTCTTTCAAGAGAAAATCAACAAAAAACAAAAAGACCTATTTACCCTTTAATGCCATATATTAAAATAATGAAAGATGGTAAAAAGTATTATAAAAAAGAAAGTTAATTAACTAAAGAGGACTGGGCTTTATTACCTCCACCTCCTCCACCTCCAGTAATGAGTCAAGATATGATTAATACAGGCTCAAAAGAATTGCAAAAAGCAAATAAGAAATTATTGGAAGAAGCTAAATCGTATGGTTTAGCGGTAAGAAACCAAAAAGGAACAGCGAAAAACAACAATGAAATCAATGTGAAATATAAAAAGACAATGGAACTCTATAAAGTTTATAGAGAGTTGGCAATAGCAGAAGGGTTTTTACCAACCCCACCACCGCCACCGCCAGCTCCGGCAAACAAAACAGACCATATCATTGAATGGGCAAAAAGAGGTGCTCTTTTTTACTATGAAGATAAAAAAATAACATCTGACAAAGCCATTGAAATTACCAAAAAGAACTCAAGTATAAATATTGAAACATTGGGTACGGGCTCACGTAAACCAATTGTAAAATTGTCTAAAAAGCCAATTACTGTGGAAAAATAAAACCTTATTAAAAGACACTACTTCTTTATACGAATTAAAAAAGGGTAAAACTATGTTTTACCCTTTTTTAATTCGCTCGTAGTGACGTTTAGCACTATAACTTCTTTACGTATTTTGTGATGATAACAATCTGTTGCCCGTCCACTTTTCCTTCTATATATTCAGCATTTTCATGATCTAAAGAGACACGTCTCACTGCCGTACCTTGTTTGGCTACCATACTAGAGCCCTTCACTTTTAAATCTTTTATCAATACTACAGAATCACCTGCTTCTAAAATAACACCGTTAACATCTCTATGAACAATAGCATTTGCTTTATCTAAATGCTCGCCAGATGCTCTTGCAAAAGCCATGGCTTCATCATCAAGATACATCATGTCTAACAAGTCTTGCGGCCAACCTTCGGCACGCAATCTTTGTAACATCCTCCAAGAGAGAATTTGTACCGGTTGGTGCTCACTCCACATACTATCATTTAAACATCTCCAATGGTTAGAGTCCATTTTTTCTTCATCTTCTATTTGCTCTAAGCACGTACCACAAACCAATACCGCTTCATCAACGGTTTCGTTTAAGGCTGGAGGTAATTTATAAATACTTAAGTTATCTGTGGCTTTACACATTTCGCAAGTTGAATTGCTTCTTTCTTCTAAGGCTGTTTGTACGCTCATTTTTTATTTTTGGATGTTGCAATATTAGGATTAAATTATTTGGTTTGCAAGTCCGACACCCCTAAAGTGGTGTCTAGGGTACAATCTTTTTAATTATCTTAAAATCAACATAAATAATTCTAAAATCAACCCCAAAATTAGATTTTTTTTTACAGTCCTCTCCGACCTTGCCACTTTCGGCTTTCTTAAAGTGTATCTCGTAATTTTCTAGGCATGCCAGCCACCACTAAATCATATGAATGATCAATAAGTTCATGCAATAATGATTCGGGTAATCTACTATCAAAAATAATGGTATTCCAATGCTTTTTACTCATATGATAACCAGGAATTATAATTCCATCATATTCTTCACGGAGTTCCATGGCTCGTTCAGGGTCACATTTCAAATTTACTGCGGCAGGTTTACGATTCAAGCCCGTTAAGGCAAACATTTTTCCTAGCACTTTAAAAACCAACGTAAATTCGTCAAAAGGAAATGCTTCTGTCACCCCTTTTTTACTTAAACAATAATCACGAAAGTCTTCTATGTTCATTACCTAATTTTTTCCATTACTTTTTCCGGATGTTTTAATTCTGTAAAGCCAAATTGCTGATATAAACCATGAGCATCAGACGTTTTTAACATCCAAACCGTGCAACTTTGCAATTCCGGGTCATCGAACACACGTTGCATCAAAAGTTTTGAATACCCATTACCTCTATAATCAGGTAAGATAAAGACATCCATAACATAGGCAAACACTGTATAATCAGTACAAATTCTAGCAAAACCAATTTGTTCACCTTCTAAATAGGCCCCAAAGCAAAGACAGTTATCTATTGTTTTTTGAACCTCTTGAAGTGTTCTACCTTTTGCCCAATACGCTTGGGTTATAAAATTGTAAATGGTATTGACATCCAACAAACTTTTATCGGTGGAAATTTTAATCATTTTTTTTTCCTATTTTACCCAAATGCGTGTTATTAAAACTGTCTTCATATTTAAGACCATAACCCAATATTCTATCAAAGGACGAATGACCAAAAAATACGAGACCCACCATTTGTAATGTTTCATTTTGAAAGTAAATTCCCAGAAAATAACTAAGTATCATTATCCCTTTATGATGTAAAATATTATAAGCATAGGCCCCAATTTTGGAATTAACTGCATACGCTACAAAGCTAACATCTGGAAGAAAAAACAAGACCAAATACCACCACCAATCAAAATCTAAGAACGAAAATAAGTATATAGAAAGGGCAAACATTGCAATTTCTTCTAGCTTTAAAACATTCTTCATCTTTATTAATTTTTAATTTAAGACTTCATACAATATAGGCTTACTAGGTGTTGCATTATTCTCAAAAGGAGCAATTTGAAGATTTAAAAAATACTTTCCGTCTTTTATCTTATTGGACACAAAAATCATCTCTGTAATTGTAGCTGAGAGTCTCTTTTTACCTTTTGTATTCCAAAACGCATTATGAGCCAACAATTCTCCTCCATCTTTCTCTTTATCAATAGAAGGTAAGTCAATCAATAAATGTTCAATGCCTTTATCTTTTAAAAGCAACACAGCTTCTTCCAATAAATATGGCGGATTGGTTTTAGAGTAGTTTTTATTAAGTTTATCAGTCATGTTAGGCATGGTTCGTATAATAATAGCTTCACGCTTTTTGTTACCGAGAACGAATTGCATTTGTTTTTTTGATATCACAAAGTCCCCATTTATTTTTTCTGGAGCTACAGTAACTACTTCTGCCAAAAAGAAAAATTGCTTTAAAGTTTTGTTTATAGATATAAACTCATGTGTAATATGTCCTATACATTCGGTATGTGTACCATGTGCATGTGGCATAAAAAGAATGGAATTAAAATTTGTAGAATGCTTTTTTCTTACACTTCTAAGTTTTTTTAGCCTAGGGCTTTTTTGGTCCCAAGCAAGAACACCCACATTATCTCGTGTTAATGGCACTGGTATTGAAATATCTAATGGTTCCGATAAATTTATTTTTAATTTTTGTGAACCGTATTGAATCGTAGTGAGCATAAATTACATTGCATTTAATTATGTCAAATATAAGGATTAAAAAAGGTTCCACACAAAGTCCGAAAAATTTTACGCAAAGAATTTAATACTAAACAGTATAAGAAATAGCTTTAAAACTAATTCACCAAAAATAGATCACTAGCAATTCCATCAGCCAAAAATCTACCTTTTTTAGTGGTTTTTAATTTTTGGTCTTTGGTAAGCTCTAACAGCTCTTTTTGAATAAATTTGTCGGCATTTTCCATGAGTTTTTCTTTAAAATTAACACCGAATTTATTTTCGACTTGTTCTAAATCTACTCCCCAAATGGTGCGTAAACCTATCATCATCGTTTCATTAAAAACATCGCTCTGTGATAATGTTTCCGTTTCATTTGGAATTATATTTTCGCGTAATGCTTTACAATATTTTATATTGTTTGAGACATTCCAACTTCTTTGTTTTCCGTTAAAGGAATGAGCCGAAGGTCCAAATCCCAAATACGATTTACCTAACCAATAGGACGTGTTATGTTTTGAAAAAAAATTAGGCTTACCAAAATTAGAAACCTCATAATTTATAAATCCACGCTTTTCTGTAGCTGCCACCAAAATATTAAAATGTTCTAACGCCAGTTCTTCTGATACATCAGGGTATTTACCGTTTCGGATAAAACTTGCCAATGCAGTTTTAGGCTCAACCGTTAAGGCATAACTGGAGATATGATTGATACCAAAATCAAAAACGGTTTGTAAATTTTCTTTCCAACGTTCGTTTGACATATTTGGAATTCCGTAAATTAAATCGACCGTAATATTATCAAAATGACGTGTGGCTTCTTCTAAACATTTTTTTGCTTGTTCTGAATTATGAGAACGATTCATAATTTTCAAATCTTCCTCAAAAAAAGATTGAATTCCTATACTTAACCTGTTGACTGGAGAAACGGCAAGCTCTTTAATCTTTTCGTTTGTCAGATCATCTGGATTAGCCTCTAACGTAATTTCTGGATTATCAATAACAGTATAATTTTCATAAACCGTATCTATTAAATATTGTAATTCTACAGTACTTAAGAGAGATGGCGTTCCTCCACCAAAATAAATAGTTTCAACCTCTTCATTAAGTTCTTTTTTACGCAATACGAGTTCCTTAGCCAAAGCTTTAATCATTTCTTCCTTCCGTTGTAATGAAGTTGAAAAATGAAAATCACAATAGTGACAAGCTTGTTTGCAAAATGGTATGTGAATGTAGATGGAAGACATATATTAAGTAATAGTTTTCAGTAACAGTATTTATTAAAAATATTCAGTAGCAGTTAATTGGCTCCAAATTTACTTATGTTAAATTTTCTTTTTAACACGAGTTTTCTTTTAAAAATAAGGAAAAAGAAATACCCAAAATATCCAAATAAAAAAGCTAAAATTAGCCAAATTCATTTATTTCTTTTTTTCTTAAATACTAAATTTTTAAATTCATTAACATGGAGTGACACAAAAATAATATTTGAAAAATAAATAATATTCATTAACCAATTTTCTTCGGGTTATTCTTCACAAAAGCTCCCCATCCCGAATAATTTTTACCAACCTCTATTCTACCTTCGTTATAAAAATGACAAACAGCAGCTGCCAAACCATCGGTAGAATCTAAATTCTTAGGTAATTCTTTTAGTCCCAATGTACTTTGCAGCATCTTAGCAACTTGCTCTTTACTGGCATTACCACTACCTGTAATTGCCATTTTAATTTTTTTAGGAGAGTATTCTGTAATAGGAATATCTCGCGAAAGACCTGCTGCCATAGCTACGCCCTGAGCACGCCCCAACTTTAACATACTTTGCACATTTTTACCAAAAAATGGAGCCTCAATAGCTATTTCATCTGGATGATAACTGTCAATCAATTCAATAGTACGCTCAAAAATAAGTTTGAGCTTTACATAATGGTTGTCGTATTTTTTGAGCTGTAGCTCATTCAATTGTAAAAAATGCATCTTTTTATTGACCACTTTAATCAACCCAAAACCCATAATTGTGGTTCCCGGGTCTATACCTAATATGATTTTTTCTGTATCCAAATTTTATATTTCGCTATACCCACAAAACTAATCATTTCTACTTTGTCAGGTTCTTTATTCTTTAAGTTCAAATGTAGTGACAACAAACCCATGATCTGATGGATAATTGATCTGTTTTCCATTAATGGAAAATGGTTCATTTAAAAAAGCCATATATGATGCTGATTTTATGGCTTTAAGTTTTGGACTTTTATAAAAAATATAATCTATTCTATGTTCATCTTTTAATGCTTTGGAATTCCAAGTAATTCCAGGATGAGTTATAGGATTTGTATTTACTTCTCTGTAAGAATCTATCAATTGCAATTCTTCTAATACTTTCGTTGAATACCATGGCACAACTAAATTCTCATGTATTTCTTTAGTATCTTCTCCCCAATCCAAATGAGATATAGAATTCATGTCTCCACCAAAAATCATTGGGATAGAATCCGTTTGTAAAGCATATTTTTTAATAGTAGGGAGTACTTTTTGAATCATTTTATATTTAGTTTCTGTTCGCTCCCATTCTAATAATTCTTCTACTGTTTTACCCATTTTTTCAGGCTCATCATTCCACGGTAAATAATGAAACCAATTTGAAAATAAATTAATTTTTTGCCCCTTAATAAGAATGGCTCGACCTCCCAGATAAAAAGGAAATTTTGTATCAATTCTTTCTTCAAAAGGAAATTTAGAAAAGATAGATAAGTTAACACTTTTATCATCCAAAGCAGTACCTTCTTGAGCAATCAAATGAAAATTATACCCTAAAGAATTCGCAATCATTTTACCAGAACCATAGGTTTCTACCATTAAAATAACATCAGGGTTTATTTCTTTAATAATCTTAACGGCATTTTCAGGACCATTTTCTATATCATTGGCACCATGCAAAATATTCCATGCCATTACTTTAAAAACAATGGGGGTTTCTTGAGTATTTGCAACAAAAGAAAATAACATTACGAAACTAATTAAAAGAACGTTTTTCATAGATGGTTTAATAAGGGTGAGGATAATAAGTATTTTCAAGTGTACCATCATCAAACAAATCGATAATAGCATATCCTGGTGGGGTTTCTCTATACCAGTATTTCTGTGCAGAATGTTCATCTCCTTCTTCCCACCAAGCACCACTTACCGCACCAGTAACAAAATAATTTACATTATTATAAACTGCAGCATCTAGCAAATGAATGTGACCACTAAAACAATTTATTTTTTTGTCTTTATGCTTATATAAAAGTTTGGTTATTTCTTCATAATCTTTATGGTTGCCATTTTTAAAAACACCACTCGCACTCAAAATAGGGCAATGAGACATTATTACAATTGAAGAGCCTGCTGGTAATTTCTCTAAATCTTCAGCTAACCAATTGCGTTGTGCTTCACCTAAAGCAATGGTCTTATCATTCATGCTATCTAATATGATAAAATGCCAACCTTCTTTATCAAAACTATAATAAGTAGCTGGCATCTCTAATTGTTGTACTACATATTCTTTACCATACATAGGATCAGTTTTTTCTGGAGCCGCCCACCACATATCATGATTTCCTAAACAACAATACATTTCATATTCAGAAAACTTACTTCTTAGGTCTTTCCAAATATTCCATTGTTCATGAACTCTATCTCTTGCTATGTTTTTATAATTTGCGGCATAAATAACATCTCCTCCATTAAGAAAAAAATCAACATTATGTTTCTTTATATCGGCTAAACATTTTTCAAAGCGATTTGGAGCGTCGTGTTCTGGTCTTATATGAATATCCGTTATATGGGCAACCCTTAATACGTTATTCTTTTTACTATCGCCGTCCTTTAGAGTCGTTGCAGAAACTAAAGGTGAAATTGTTAATGCACCAGCAACCAAACCCATTTTTTTCAACGCACTCCGTCTATTCGAATTAAAATCTGTATCTATTTTACCCAATTTTTCAGTTTTATTAAGCTATAAATTTAAGAAAAAAAGAATTATAGGTTCTCCATTTTTTTTGGTGCCATCATTGGGATAAAAAGAATAAACACAAAACATAGAATTAGGACAAGAATACTAGGAACAACACCGAGTTGTGAACTTACAAATCCCATTATTGGAGGAATTATCGCACCACCAACAATCGCCATAATTAATAATCCAGAAATTTCACTAGACCCTGTTGGCAGATAATTAATGGCTATTGAAAAAATTAAAGGAAATAAATTACCAGCACCTAAACCAATAATAAAAATGCCAACATAAGCCACCATTTCGGTTGGTGAAAATAGAATTAACAAAACACCTCCTATTGCCAATATCGTCGTACTAATTAGAAAAAATATGGGCTTTAAAAACTGTAGTAAAATAGCACCTAAAAACCTACTGATCATTAAGGCCGTAAAGTATACACTAATTCCATAAGAGGCAGTTTCGAGCGTTGTTCCGTGCAATTTCATCATAAACCCTTGAATATTAGAGTTTACACCAACATCTGCACCAACTATTAAAAATATAGCTATAACCAAAGCAAGAATAAACTTATTTTTAAGCAACCCCATACATGATGTAAAAGTTGCAGGAGTTTCTGATTTTATAGTTTCCTCAATTTTTGTTGCAGACAACCATAAAATGGAAAGTATAGAGACCACTCCATAAACCGCAAATACAAATTTCCAATTTCCATAATGAAGTGCAAAAAAAGTAGCAATAATAGGACCTAACAAAGAAGTTATGGCTTTAATAAATTGAGAGAGACTTAAAAAACTTGATAATTTTTCTGTAGGCACTACTTCTTGTAATAATGGATTTGCAGAAACTTGCACAATAGTATTACCAATACCCATAAAAACAAAAGCTATTAAAACCATTATAAATGAGTAACTAATAAATGGTAGTAGCAAGCCAAATAAAGTCACCATAATACCGATGTTCATCATCTTTTTCTTGCCAATTTTATCTTGAAAAACACCTACAGGAATAGAAAACACAAAAAACCATATAAAAACCATTGAGGGTAAAAACTGAGCCGTTGCATCTGATAGTTCAAAATCTTTTTGCACATAACCTGTAGAAACACCAACAATGTCAACAAAGCCCATTACTATAAATGTTAAGAATACGGGCATCATTTTACTGATACTATTTTTTTTTGAATTCATCTTTTACATTAAAGATTAGGTAAATCATTTTTTACACTATTCCAGAAATTGGAGTCAAATAGTTTTGCACTTCCAATAATGGCAGCATCTTCCATTAATTGTGATATTTCAAAACCTGTTTTTAGTCCTGCTTCTTTTATTCTTTTTTCTAAAACAGGTAAGAAAAATTTAGAAGCATTAGAAATATTTCCACCAAGAACAATTAGCCCAGGTTGAAACTTTTTAATAAAAGGAATCATAAACTCTGCCATATTCGAACCAAATTCTGTAAAAACTTGTTTAGAATGTTCATCGTTTGCTTCTGCAATTTCTTTAACACCATTAACTCTTTTTGATGTTATTTTCTGATACCTATCAATACACCATCGCGTTGAAAAATAATCATCACCAATACCCTCTTTATAAGGCTTATCCCACAAACAACCATCTACAGGAACCTCATCAGAAACTACTATTGGCACACCATTCTTTATAAATGCAGAGCCAAAACCTGTACCTAAAGTAACTGCTATAATTTTATTAAAACCTCTTGCCTTACCAATTGCTGAAACACCAACACCAAAAGAAGTTGCATCGTTTAAAAAACGCATAGCAGCATCAGTTGCATTAATGTACTTCACTAATTCTTTTGATACTGAAACATTATATAAACTGTCATACTTATCATTATCTCCAGAAAACATGGCAATTCCCTCTTTGTAGTTAAAAGGTCCCGGTATGGCAACGCCAATATTTACATTACCAATACCCCCAGCACTTTCAATCGTTTTATTAATTGCTTCTGACCATTTTTTAAAGATTTCTTCTTTACTAGCTTTATTATCTAACTTAACACAATGGATAGTATTTGGAATTATTTTAAGTTCCTTTAAATTAACTGCGGCACTTGAAATGTGGCTTCCACCTACATCAACACCAATGGCAATTGAATCATTCATAATAATAATTTAAGATTTGGTGTTAAATTCTCTTTTGATATCTATATCATAGGTAAAATAATCTGTATGATAGTAGACTATATTATATTCTACTGGCCGTTCTCCAGTATCTAACACTATTCTTTCTCTTTGTAATAAGGCAACATCTTTTCCTAAATCTAGCATTGCCGCAATCTTGTAATCCGCTTTGATTGCCCTTAATTTTTCCTTAGATAAGGCTACAATCACATCGTGTTTTTCCTCTAGCAATTCATACAATGGTCTCATAAAATTTTCATCTCCTTTAATGCCCACTCTCGGATGAAAATAAGAAACTGAGTATAAATATTTTGCGTTTTTTGAACCCCTTATTTTTTCTAATTTCCAAACTTTCTTTTTGGCATCAATTGATAATGCCTTACAAACATCTTCTTCTGGAGTTATCAATGATATATTAACAAGATAATTTACCACTTCAATGCCCTGGTTTTTCATTTCTTTGGTAAAAGAAATCCAATTATCCAATCGCATTAATATTCTTTTGGTTGTTACCTTTGAACCCACTCCTTTTTTACGCTCAATTAACCCTTCATTTACCAATCTATTAAGTGCATGTCTTATAGTGTTTCTAGACACTCCCAACTTTTTTGCCAAGCTAACTTCTTTAGGTAAAAATGAATCTCCATTTTTATACTCCTCTTTAGTGATAAGCTCTCTTAAATAAACTTCAATCTGTGCATGAAGTGGAACAGGGCTGTCTAAATCTAATTTAAAATCCATCTTGTTACTTATTTTTTTTTGCCCAATCTTCGAGCATTAAAATACTTTTATATAGCACACCTGCAGAGCCTCTAAACGTACCAGAGCCTTCTGGTTTATTATCTACAGTATACCATTCATAAAATCCTTTATTTTTAACTACTCTATCTGTCATCGGCAACAACTGTTCATAAGCTTCTTTGACAAAACCATGATTAATCAATTGCTGAATCATACGGGCTCCAAACCAAGTCCAATCTCCTCCATTTTGATAGCTGTATTCTGGATTCATAATCTTATTTGCAAATAACCCTTCTGGATAAGGAGGATAAAGTGTAAGACCAATGGAGGATGCTCCGGCTTTTTTTACTCTCGTAATCATTTCCACTAATGACAATTGTATTTCTTTTTTTGTCAATAAACCGGCTTCAATCGCTATCGCAGTTCCTCCAAAATAAAATATTTCATTCTCGTTAAAATCTTCAGGAAATGGCGAGCCTTTCAAATAAATATGAGGAATAAATTTTTGTACTTTATCATTCCAAAGGTATTTTCTACAATTACTAGCCAATTTTTCACGTATGGGGAACCATTTAGTTTTGGTTTCTGGTAAAATTTCAGTCATATTATCGATAGCAATTATAAGCATAGCATTGTCATAAATATCTATAGCTTGATGCGTATTATTATCTAAATCAACTCCCCAACCGTGCTCTGGCTATACATCTCCCCAATCTGCAGTGGTTACTCCCCAAATTAAACCATATTTATCAGAAAATCGATGATCTAATAGGAATTGCATTGCCCATTTCATACGTTCTGCTACCGTTTTATCACCTACTTTTTCATTGAGAATAGATGTGTCTCCTGTTTTTTTAACATATTTGTATATCGTTTGAATTAAAGAAGATTCTTGATCCGTTTCAACGGTATTTTTATGACCTGCGTAACGGGGTTCAAGTTCAAAATAACTAAAATCTGTTGCTTCTTTACTTACCTTCTCTACAGGTGTAAATCCATCTAAAATGTTTCCATCATCACCTTGCATTCGAAAGAAGACAAGCAAATTTTCTTTCAATTCAGAAGCAGGATATACGTCTGCAGAAAGATCAATGAAGGTGTTATAATCTCTTATCCAAACTTCGCCATATCCATCACCAGCGTTAAAACCCGTTTTCACTATTTCAAGAGCTTTATCTTTTACGTATTTAAACTCTTTATTTGTTTCTATTTTATCAACTAACTCATTATTTTCTTTTTGTACAGAACACCCTAGCATTAGAAACAACAGACCTGAACTTAATATCTTATACATAATAATTAATTTTTAATTTTCATTAGACATTGACGGTGGCAATTTTTCAATGCCCCATTCTTGATTTGGTTTTGATCCCAACGTAAATGTTAGCTTACCACCTTCCATAAGTTTATTACGATACATCCAATTGTTTAGTACCGTTTCCCCATTCCATAAAACTGATTGAATATAAATATTTTCTGAAGATTGATTTACAGTTTCTATTTCTAATTCTTCTCCGTTGTAATAAGTTGAATCAAGCTTAATGGTAATTTTATCGAATAAAGGACTTCCAAATTGAAAAGATGGATTTGCAGAAGTATGCCCTTGCACATCAAATAACCCCATAGAAGTCATAACATACCATGCTCCCAACTGCCCTTGATCTTCATCTTGCCCCACACCATAACCGCGAAGTGGCTCTGTTCCATAAAACTCATTGCAAATGGTACGTGCCCATTTTTGAGTCAGCCAAGGTTTTCCTGAATAATTAAACAGCCAAGCATCGTGCAAACAAGGTTGGTTACCATGATTATATAATTTTTCTAATCCCGAAAAACTATTTATATCTTCTGAATTACCCCCAAACATCGTTTTTTGAGCATCATTGAACATAGTTTCTAAGCGTTCATTGAAAAGAGGTTTTCCTATTAGTTTAATTAAATTCTCTGGGTCATGCGGCACATACCAAGTGTATTGATAAGCATTTCCTTCCTGAAAACCATCCCATGGCTTCATAGGATCAAAGTCTTTAATAAAAGAGCCGTCTTCTAATTTCGGTCTCATAAATTTTGTTTCTGGGTCAAAGAGGTTTTTATAATACCCCGCTTGTTGCATGAGTTTATTATAGCTAGAAGAATCGTTCATCCCTTTTGCCATCTGTGCTACGGCATAGGAGCTAAAACTATACTCCAACGTATGAGAAGCACCAAAATTGAATACCCAACCATTTGAGATCGTAGTATCCTTGTAGGGAACGTAATGTTCTTTCACAAAATAAGCAAGGTCATATTTTCCATTACCCAAATTACGCCCATGATATTCCAATTCATTTTTTAATGCAGCTTCATATCCAGTTTTTAGATCAAAATCACGAATACCAACATTATAAGCTGATGCTAATAATAAACCTTGAAAATTAGTCTGTACCCCATTAGTAAAAACACCTGCGGCCGCACCATCATGTAGCCATCCTCTATCTTTATAAAAATCGACACCTGTTTGCACGTAATCACTAAAATAATCAGGATAAGCTAATGCCCATACTTGACTTAAATTCCAAAAGCCTCCCCAAATTCCATCGGTATTGTAATGATTATATTTAGGTTTCCCATTTTCGTCTAAAGGTGTCTTTCCTATTTTTCCATCTATTTCTGGAAAATCCCCATTCACATCATTCGATAATCCTCTACCTAATAAAGCATGATAAAGCCCTGTATAAAATTTAATTCTATCTTCCTTTTTACCTCCTTCTACTACAATATTATTTAGCTTTTGATTCCAAATTTCTTTAGACTCTTCATGGACTTCGTCAAAACTTTTTCCTGTGGATTCCGTTTTTAAATTTAATCGAGCATTGGCTATAGAGGTATAACTTAATCCTGTTTGAATTTCTAATAACTCGTTCTTTTCCATAGAAAAAGTGAGGTATAATCCGTTATTAATCCCATTTGTTTTTAGCTGACCTTCTTTTTGAGTTGCATCAATAAAACTTCCATATTTTGTTGGGTTTTTATTGAACTTAGCAACAAAATACATTTTTACTCTTTTCTCTGGATCACAAAATTTTACATACTCTGGATACGTTTCAATAAAGCCTTCAACCTGATTCTCATTTACTATTTGAGCAAACGTATTGGTAACATCACCACTTTCTCCTTGCTTGTGCCCTAAATCAATTACAACATGGGCTTCTTCTGTTTTTGGATATGTAAAGCGTTGATACCCCACCCGTTCTGTTGAAGTTAATTCTGCCTTAACCGCATAATCTTCTAAAAACACACTGTAATAACCTGCCTCTGCATGTTCGGTAGTTTTATTGAAACGCGAACGATACCCTACATCTGGATTTTCTAAAGTACCTGGAACCGTTTTTAATTGCCCAACTGTAGGCATAAAAACTAATCCTCCAATTTGAAATTCATAAAAATGACCAAATCCTTCAATAGAAGTATGCCTATCGTCATAGCCTGTTGGTCCCCATCCTCCTGCACTATTAAATCCATTAGTACTTGGAGCTAATTTAGCCAACCCAAAAGGACGTGCGGCTGGGGTGTAAAAAAACCACCGACCATGTACCGATCCTATTTGAGGGTCTACATATTGCGTTAATTCTACTAGAGATTTTTCTTTAACTTTTTTAGTCTCATGGTCATTACATGCTACTAAATGAATACAAAAGAAAATAAATACTATAATTTTGAAGTGCTTCATTTTGTGTTTATTTTGGATTAAGAGGCATCTTTTCAACTCCCCATTTTTTATTTGGAACAGGTCCCATTTGTAATTCTAATTTCCCACCTTTTAGCAATTCACTTGCTGGAAACCAAAAAGTTTTGAGTTCTTTTCCATTTAAAGTGGCACTTTGAATATATTTATTGTTAAAGGAATTATTTTTAGCTTCAATAATAAAGGACTTTCCCCTATTGTATTGGTTTCCTAAATCTATTTCAATTTTCTTAAACAGTGGACTTCCAATCTCATAGATGGGCTCTGACCTTGTTCCTCCATCGGTTTGAAACAAGCCTATAGATGACATCATAAACCAAGCACTCATTTGACCTTGATCCTCATCACCCAAATACGCATTAGACACTCCATAGCCATAAAAACGAGCCATAATATCGCGATTCCACTTTTGAGTTAGCCATGGTTTTTTAACCCAATTAAACAAAAAGGAAAAATGCATGGATTGTTGATTACCTTGAATGACTGGAAAATCCCAGTACAATTCATTGGGTGCATTATAACGCCAATTACTGCTCAAGGTGAACCCATCATCCAACCGTTTTACAAATGTATCTTCTCCTATTATTTTTGCTAACTCTGGAATATCTTGCGGCACAAAAAAGGTTAATTGCCATGCATTACCTTCAGCAAATTGATGGTTTCCACCTGTTTTAATGGGGTCAAAATCTTTATACCAATTACCATCAGAATCTTTCAACCGTGCAAATCCAATTTCTGGATCAATAGCATTCTTCCACCAATATGCTCTATCAATAAACTCGTTATATTCTTTCGTTTTACCCAAGGACTTTGCGAATTGCGAAACGGTAAAATCATCAAAGGAATACTCTAAAGTATTTGAAAAACGCCCCTTATTATAGGGCACATATTTATGTTTTAAATAAGTTTCTAAATCTCTATTTCCAGCATAGCCATTGCCGACTTGCTCCCCTTTTGTCGTTTGCATTTTATATACCGCATCAAAGGCTTTTTCAGCATCAAAATCTCTAATCCCCATTTGGTAAGCACCCACAATTAATGGAATTTCATGTTCGGCAACCATAACAGGAATATACTCCATACCCGCCGGCCCTTTTGCCAACCACCCACTGGCATCATACATTGCCAATTGTGATTTTACCCATTTTGATGACCACTCTGGAGTTACTAAATTCCAAAATTGATTTAAATTCCAAAAGGTATTCCAAAACGCATCACACCCTAAAGCAACATCATTAGGGTCTTTAAATTTTTTAATATTTTCTTCCGCATCAACCCAGCTTCCATCAACATCACTAAAGGTATTTCTACTAACCAATGCACGATACATATTGGAATAAAATCTGGTTTTTTCTAACTCATTATTAGTTGTAATCAGAACTCTTTTGAATAACTTATTCCAAGTTTTTTCTTGATTTTCTCTAACTTTTTCAAAGCTCCAACCGAAAGGTTCTGTAATTTCTTGATCTAAGTTTAATCCGGCATTTTCTATACTCACATAGGAAATACCGGTTCTAGTTTGTACCACTTGGTGCTCTGCAGTATCAAACTCTACAAAACCAACAACATCTTCCGGATTTATAACCGTTAGTTCTGTTTTATTTGATATAACAACATCCTCTTTTCCTTTTTTAGCACCATCAACCCAAATTCCAAAATTCTTTATGGGCTGATCAAATTCCATCACAAAATGAACGGTATATTCTTGAGCAATATCATCCCATTCCATTTTTTTATCACCATCTTCAACCATTTGGCTTCGATAGTATTGTTCACCCCAAATACCTGATGATTTTTGTTTACTATATCCTACTATTTTATGATTGTTTATTTTTTTAAAATAAGCTTCTTCTATACTATATCCGTATTCTGAAGGTATTTGTAAATCTACCAATATTCTAGAATTGGGAACATCATTCGGATAGGTATATCTCTGAAAACTAGCTCTTGTTGTAGCGGTTAATTCTGCTTTTATTTTATAATCGCTTAAAAAAACAGAGTAGTACCCCAACGGTGCTTCTTCGGTACTTTTATCAACACGAGAGCGATATCCATTATCCGGATCTCCTTGACTACCAACATGAGTCACTAACGGTCCATTGGTTGGAAATGTACCCAATCCGGCCATTGTCCATTCGTGAATATGACTAAAAACACCTACGCTTTCAAAAGTGGGTTGATAACCTCCTTGCCATCCTTCATTTTGATTGTCAGGACTAATTTTAACCATTCCAAAAGGCATCCACGGACCTGGAGCAATCATCCATCTAGAATGACCAGTCCCAATTTTAGTATCTACATAATCAACGAGTCTATTCTGTTTTTTAGGACTTCTATCAACGATACCTGTCTCAATAATGTTTCCATCTACTTTAATAGAATAATTGCTCTTTACTCGTTTAGCAACCGACTTCATTGGAACTTCATAAATTAATCTTCCATGTTCAAGTATTTCCGTAAAAATAACTTTACCATCTAACTGCACTTCAATTTTTGGAGTTCCCTGAAGATGTTGTATCTCTAACAACAAAGGTTGAATTACTTCTCCTTTTTCATTTAGTTCATAATTGGCAACATTTACACTTCTAACAAAAGCTTTTTCAGGTGTTAATAACATCACACTGGTTGGGCCTTCTAATCTTACTTGATCAAAAACCATCCAACTTCCTTCTAATGTTGTAAATTGAATATGATTACCTCCACTCTTGATTAAGTTAGCATCAATAGGAATTACCAATTTTTGTTCTTTTGTATTTGTAATTTCTCCTTTTAAAGTCGCTGCATTTCTACCTTTATCTAATCTAATTTTCCAAGATTTACCATTGATCTTAATTTTAAAATAAGGAGGTGTTTCTGGATTACAATCTAACACGTCTATAATCAACTCGTAATTACCTTTCTTCGGTTTCTCTTTAATTCCAAATAGAATATTAATTTCATGTGGACGGATTCCTGCCAAACCTGAAGTACCTCCCCAGTAATCAATTGCCCCTGGAAGCACAAAAGGAAAATCTTCCTTCTCATTAGAATAATTAACCACATAAAATCGATCTTCCCACCCAAAATCTTTTTCTAAAAACTTATTGTATTCACCATTAGATAAAGCGAATTCAGCACCACTATTATCTGACTTACCTATTTGCCAAATTGTTGACACTTGAGCAGAACAGTTAACATACGCTATTATACTTAAAATTAATAATTTGATTTTTAAACCTTTCATATTATTCTATTTTAACAAGCTTCGTCTTTTACAAATGATACTATTACCTTTGCTTTTTCCCCACCTTTATTAACCAACTTATAACTATTCGCAGCAGCAGATACTGCAAATGTTTCCGCATAATGAAATATTTGACATTCATCAGCTAACTCTAGTTCAATTGAAGTACCCTCAACAAGCATTAATACATGACATTGATTAAGTGTTTCGATGGTGACTTCATTATCAAATTCATATCTAAAGATGTCATAAAAATGATCAGAATGTGTTGGCAAATGTATTTTCTTCCACTCTTTTCCTGACGAAAACACATATGGTTTAGAAATTAAAGTATCTTGAACAACCTTTCCTTTTCTATTAAAATTTAAATTGTCAAATGCCCTATTAATATTTAAGGGTCTCGGATTTCCCTCTAAATCTAATCGTTGCCAATCATACATTTTAAAAGTGAATATATATGGAGTAGCACTAATTTCTAAAATCATATTATTAATTCCTGAACAGTGAATGGTACCGTTTGGTATTAAAAATAAATCGTGCTTTTTTGCCGGTATTCTTTGAACGTACTTTTCTACATCCAAAATTTCCTTTGTTTCACTGCTGTGCTCAAGTGCTTTTTTAAAGGCTTTTGGCTCAATACCCTCTTGAAATCCTAAATAAACATCAGCATCTTCTTCTGCATCAAGAATATAATAAGTCTCATCTTGTGTGAAATTTTCACCAAATTCTTTTTTAATATAATTTGGTGTTGGATGACATTGTACCGAGAGGTTACCTCCATCGAATGTATCAAGAAAATCAAAACGAATTGGAAACTCATCTTGAAACCTTTTTGCTGCTTTTCCCAAAACATTCTTTTGCTCATGGAACATTAACATATCAAAAGAAACTTCTAAGAGTTTTCCATCACATTCGAATAACATACCATTTTCAGGAACAATCATTTCAAAAGACCAAGCGTAATTAGGTACATTTTGATTTAAGTCTTTAAACCTATCTTTTATCCATTGTCCACCCCAAACACCAGGTTCAAACCAAGGTCTTACTCGAAAATAAGTTTTAGACATCTTCGTTAGTTGTTGTCGTAATAAAGCACCAGTCATCCAAGTAGGATGTTTAGGCCTTTGCTGATCAACTATAAGGTCAATTTTTGGCAATAATCGCTTTTTTTCTTTATTCAACACTACCCAATCTACAAAATAGAAATGCTTATACATCTGTTTTGTGTTTTTTGCTGAATTCACTCCCAAATTAGTAATTTCATTTGCCCTCATTCTGAATTGGAGCTCGTTCTTAGGTAAATCAAAATATACTAAATACCCCTTCAGATTGCATTGACCAGCTCCAGTTCCGTAAATAATTGTAATGTCCGTACTTTCTTCTATTTTAATAGTTGAAAGTTTTGCTTCATCAAAATAGTCATGCAATTTTAAAGCTGTTCTATATCCGAAAACAGGGTCGTCACCTCCTAAATAAGGGTCTACCATTTGTTCTATTTCATCTTCAGATTTTAAGTAATCTTGCATGTTACACGTTGCAACACTCAATCCTTTATTTCTCAATATTTGGACAAAAGAGCCAGAAACCTCCTCCCAATCCACACCAACATAGCCATCAAGTATAATTATCTCTTCTTTACAAATTTCATCTACTAATGTTTCATACCCTTCACCAATAAACCCATCTTTTATATGTACAGACGGATAAATATCATAAACATTTTTATGATGGCTTGGTTTTTCTAAGGGCAGTAAAAATTGACTTGTTTTTCGTTTCATTTAATTGTTCTAAAGAGCACTAAAGTAATCATATTCTCCATATGTTCAAACATATGAACATAATTTTATTAAAATATTTTTTGTCAGAACATTAAAAAATCCTACCTTTGATTAAGCTAACTAAACCGGTGTAGTTATTTTGAAAAAAATGTACTTAAAAGATATTGCAAGCGACTTAAACCTCTCCAAGACTGCCGTTTCTCTTGTGCTTAATAATAGAGGTAACGAAAATAAAATAAGTCAAAAAACTCAAAAAAGAATTATTGATTATGCTAAAAAGCATAATTATAAACCGAATCAGCTTGCCCGTGGATTAAGTCGAGGGAAAAGCGAAACTATCGGGTTAATTATACCTAATATTTCGGATATTTTTTACGCTAAAATAGCAAGTCATATCGAGAAAAAAGCCAAATTGTATGGATATACGGTAGTTTACAGTAGCTCTAATGAAAATCCGGAAATTGAAAGTGAATTAATTAGATCAATGTTAAACCGTCAAGTAGATGGATTGATAATTGCCTCGACACAACAAAATCAGTCTGATATTCAGATTTTGAAAGACTTAAATTTCCCGTTTGTATTAATTGATAGACACTACCCCAATATTGAAACTAATTTTGTTATTGTTGATAACTTTGGTGGAACTAAAGATATAACTCAGCATTTAATAAAAAATGGAAGAAGAAAAATTGGATTTATTACAATTAAATCTAATTTAGATGCTATAGAGCAAAGATTATTGGGTTACCAAGATGCTATTAAAGCAAATAATTTAGAAATTAAAAGTGAGAATATTAAGCAATTAGATGTTGTTGATTATCAAAAAGAAATGAAACAAGCAATTAGTGATTTGGTAAAGCCATCAGTTAATGTAGATGCCATTGTATTTTCTACTCATTATTTAACAGCATCTGGATTGAGAGAACTAAAATTATTAAAGTTTAAAGTACCTCAGCAGGTTGCTCTTGTCAGTTTTGATGAACTAGGAGCATTCGATTTGGTTGAACCGCCAATTACAACTAGTAAGCAACCAGTGCTCGATATTGGAAATCTTGCTGTTGAAATTTTGGTAAATGACATTGAAAATAAAAATTTAAAGATTGAAAATAAAAATGTATTGAAAACCAAACTCTTAATTCGTAAATCTTGCGGAATATAAAATTTATCATTTAACTAAACCGGTTTAGCAAAGCTAAAAATCACATAGTATGAAACAACAGAATAATTATCCAGCGATTAAAATAATAATTACTATTACTTTATCTTTCTTTTTATTCACCAATGCTTATGCAGATTTAGGTGAACCTATCCCCAAAAAGCCTTCAAGTAATTCTTTTCATGAAGGTAACGGAAATGGGCATATACAAGAACTAAATACTAACTACAACTTATATAAAATTATTAAAAATGACATAGAAGGTTATAAAAAAATGCTTTCAGGATCAGAATTCTATTTATATCCTTCAATACGAGAAGATATAAATGTGTCTATGATTGCCCGTGCCACCACAGGTAAAATGGGATTTGAGTTTCTTACAGGAGAAGTACCTAAAAATTATACCTCAGACAATGTAACTTTCTTAATGTTAAGTGATATTGATCTAACATTGAAGGAGTCCTTCGACATTTATCTAAATGATAAACACTTATTGACATTCAACTCCAATGAAGATGGCACACTTACAGTTACTGACAATCCTGGAAATGGTAATGCCGAATATGGTTTAATGAAAAGAGATGGCAATGGTGATGGGGTAGGTATATTCCGCCTAACCGTTCCTACCCCATCAATCAAAAAAGGAAAAAGTGCTAAGGTTAAGATTGTTGGTCATAAAAAAAACTCAAACTGTTGGCTCATGATTTTTAAAGCAACAGATGTGGTTGAACGAATCAAAAAATCAGTTTTTAATGAAGCTGCCTTTGTTCTTAAGGAAAAAAACGGAACTCTTTATATTGATGCCCCAACACATTTCTCAGGCAAAAAGGTCCATGTTATTAGCGATGGTAATAAAAGTAAGATAAAGGCTTTCAAAGCACAAGGAGAATTATCAAAAGTATCTTTCGCTATAAATCCACCAAAAAACAGCTTCTCTATTATTTATGATGGTAACATCATAGATTTAAAATTTGATAAAGATGATGGCACAATCTCAAATACAGATATTGAAGGAAAATATCTCTACCACAACATCGCAAATTACAATAATGGTTGGTTTGCTTCATTGACCAAATTATACAAGCCCGAGTTTTTTGAAACTTATAATGACTTTTTTGATAAGAAATATGAAAAAGGGCTGGTTTCCATAATGAATTCAAGTCATCAGGATATTGCTTGGGTAGATCGACCTGAAGTATGTATTATCTTAAGAGATACTTTATTAATAAAACCAATATTAAAAGATGCCTTTACAAGAGATGATTATGGGTTTGATATAGAAGATGGACTTATGTTACGTGAATACATTGAAAGACATCCTGAATCAGTTGAACGTCTGACTACATTACTAAATAAAAAACTTATTTCAGTTGGAGCAACCTATAACTGCCCCTATGAAGATATGTATGATGCCGAAGACCAAGTGCGTCAATTATACTTGGGTAAAAAATGGGTAAAAAAGACTTTTGGAGGGTATGACTCTAAAGTTTATTGGAATGTAGATGTACCAGGAAAATCTTTACAAACACCGCAAATACTTAAAAAAGCGGGTGTAGATTATATGATTATCAGTAGACACGCTAAGGGTATGTTTCATTGGAAAAGCCCTGATGGAAGTTCCGTATTTACCTATTCACCTGGCCACTATGGAAATGATCTACTTTATCTTTCAAGAGACCTTAACAATAAAATGAAATACGGGGCAGAACAAATTTTATATTGGGAAAATAATTTTGAAGGTGGTGAAATTCACACCCCCTTACTATCAAGTCAAGATATGCTTCCAGCCATTGATTACTCAGAATTTATAGAGACTTGGAACACCTTCGATTCATTGAAAGATGATAAAGGGGTAGAAAAAAGTGTTTATCTACCTAAAATGGAGCTTATGACAGTTGATGAGTTTATGCCCTTGGCAGAGAAAAATGCAACCAAAATAGACACTATCATGGGAGAACGTCCCAATGTTTGGGTTTATATTCATGGTCCGGGTCATCATGATGCTCTTACTGCAAGTAGAGAAGCTTCAAAATTACTACCTGCTGCAGAAAAATTTCTTTCAATAGCTAATATTTTGGACCCAAAAAAGATGCAATACCCTTATGAAGAGTTTGATGAAGCCTGGCAATCTAAGATCTATCCTGACCACGGTTGGGGAGGACATGATGGTGATATTACTGATAACTTATTTAAAGAAAATTTAGTGAAATCGAGAGTTATGGGTCAAAATCTTTTAGATAAAGGGATAGACTATATTTCAAGTAGAATTAAGAAGAATGAAAAAATTGGCATCCCGATAGTGCTCTTTAATAGTCTTTCATGGAAAAGAACCGACCCTGTAACAACATCTGTTCAATTCGCTAAGGGAGATATGACAAATGTAAGTGTACGTACTTCCAATAAAAAGAAAATTTCTACACAAACTAGTAATAAAGTGTATTATGATGATGGAAGTTTAAAAAGTGCGGATATTACTTTTATCGCCGAAAATATCCCTTCTATTGGCTATACAACGTATTATATCACCAATGATAAAAAGACCTCTTCAATAAAGCCTAAAAACACGAGTACTTTTTCCTATGAAAACCCTTTTTACAAAATAGATTTTGGAAAAGGAGGTATAAATCAAGTTTATGATAAGGAATTTAATAAAGAACTTTTTGTGACTGATAACTTCAAAGTGGGAGATGTTTTCACCATGCAATCTGTGGGTAATGGTGCAGGAGAATTTGGCGATATTCAGCAACCGAGTATGGAAAATTTTGACAAAGTGAGTCAGCACAATCCGGAATGGAAAATTTTGGAAGATGGCCCTGTTTACACAAAATATAGATTAGAACAACAAATCTTACATTCCATAGTGAGACAAGATGTTACCTTATACCATAATTTGAAGCGAATTTATTTTGATACGAGTCTACGAAATTGGTCAGGAGAATTATACCGCGAGTTTAGAACGGCCTTCCCCATTAATATGAACAACGCTGAAATTGCCCATGAAGTTCCTTTTGGAAGTGTTAGAGTGGGCAAGGATGAAATAAAGTCAGCAGGCGAACGCTACACACCATTAGGTAAAGACGTTCACCCTCGAGCAATTATAGATTGGATTTCATCTACAGATGATGATATCTCAATTACATTGAGTTCTTCAGTTGCAGCAGCTGATTGGATAGATCCAACCGAAAATAGTGCTGGAAAAGCCGTTTTACAGAACCTATTGTTGGCCAGTAGAACATCATGCCATTGGGAAGGGAACGAATACTCACAAGCAGGCAATCATGATTTTCATAATGTCTTAACATCAAATAAGGCAGGAAGTATTCAAGGTCAAAAAATTGCCAAACAAAAAAATGAGCCTTTGTATGTGGTCGTACATCCAAATACTTCCAAAAAATCGTTTTTGCCCGAATCATTGAGCTTCTTCTCTATAGATACCGACAATGTTATGATAACAACCATTAAAAAGGCGGAAGATTCTGAAGAAACAATTGCTCGTATGTACAATGTAAAGGGCGGTAATGAAAAGGTGAACGTTTCATCTTATTTCGACATCAATTTCTACAAACACACTAATATTATTGAGGAGAATCCTACACCTATAGCTCCTGAATTAAAAATAGGTAAATATGCCATTGAAACCTTTAGTTTAAATATTAATGACTTTTAAATTATGAAGAAGAGAATCTTTTTTTACACATTCGTTGCAGCTCTAGGGGGCTTGTTATTTGGATATGATACCGCAGTAATAAATGGGGCTCTTCCATTTTTTACGGATTATTTTCAATTAACAAACTCAATGCAAGGATGGGCTGTAAGTTCTGCATTAATAGGTTGTATCGTTGGAGCTTTTTTTATTGGTCGCTTAGGTGATAAATATGGAAGACGAAGTATGCTAAGGGTTATGGCTTTATTCTTTCTAATTTCGGCAATTGGATCAGGTTTAGCAGATAGTTTAACAATATTTGTTGTCTATAGATTTTTAGGAGGTATGGCTATTGGTGGTGCATCGGTACTTTCACCAATGTACATTACTGAAATTGCACCACCAAAATATAGAGGAAGGCTTACAATTACATTTCAACTTTCAATAGTTTTAGGGATTTTAGTAGCATTTTACGCAGATTATTTATTGTTAGATATAGGTGAAAATAACTGGCGTTGGATGTTTGCTTCCGAAGCGATACCAGCATTTTTGTTTTTCGGGTTACTATTTTTTGTTGGTAGAAGCCCACGTTGGTTAATTGCAAAAGGAAAATTGGCAGAGGCAAGAGAAGTTATTATAAGTGTAAATAATGTTGCTGATGTAGAAAGTACTTTTACAGAAATAAAAGAATCTATTAATACGGATGAAGTTGAAAGCGGTAAAATATTACTTCAAAAACCCTATTTTAAATTGGTAATTATTGGGATTCTTATTGGGATGTTCAACCAATTTACAGGAATTAATATTGTAATGTATTATGCTACAGATATTTTTAGAACTGCAGGTTTCTCTACGGAATCAGCTATTGGTCAAACTGTTTTAATTGGGATTACAAACTTAGTATTTACCTTAATTGCAATGCAATTAATAGATAAAATAGGACGAAAAATCTTACTACTTATTGGCTCTATTGGAATGGCATTATTTTTAGGAATCTTTTCATTTTTCTTCTTAACTGGAACTATGAATTTTGTCCTAGTAATTTGTTTAATCGGTTTTGTTGCATTTTTTGCAGCTTCTCAAGGTGCTGTAATTTGGGTGTTATTTTCTGAGATGTTTCCAAATAATATTAGATCAAGAGGGGTTGCAATAGGTACATTTTCACATTGGTTTTTTAACGGGTTAACATCGTTTTTGTTTCCAATTGTAGCTGGTGCCTTTACAAATGGAATGGGAACAGGTTACATTTTTGCATTTTATGCTTTAGCAACATTAACAAGTTATTTCTTTTATAAAAAATATCTTATTGAAACGAAAGGAAAATCATTAGAGCAGATAGAAAAAGAATTGTTTAAAAATGAAACTAAATAATTTAACATAATGAGTTTAATAGAATCTTATTCAGTAAAAGAAGCTGGTTTTAATCCCTTTTTAATTAGAGAAGGGTGGCAGATTGCTCAACTCAACTTTTTTGAAGAACAGCATATAAATAATATAAATAAAATGGAAGTTCATCATGATACAGATGAGGTTTTTATTTTATTGGAAGGAAAAGCAGTTTTAATTTCAGGTGCAATTAAAGATAATGTTATAAAATTTTCAGCAGATATAGTGAAACCTTATGTTGTGTATAATGTGCCTAAAAATGTATGGCATAATATAGCCATGGAAGAAGGATGTAAATTACTAATTGTAGAAAAATCTGGTACACATATTAATGATGTTGAGTATATGCCATTAAATATTGCACAGATAAATGATTTAAAAATTGAAGCTAAAAAATATTAAAAGAGAACTTATGGGATTGTGGAATAACGATAAGGAATTATTTGAAATTGCCAAAAAAGAATTGTTTACGGCTTTAGTGGGCGATGTACTTGATAAAATGGGATACTTACATCAGTTTCTTTCCCCAAATATAAAACCGTTAAGAAAAGACATGGTTATTATTGGACGGGCAATGACAGTACTTGAAGCTGATGTTTTTTCAGAATCAGCTAATCAAACCAATAATCCAATGATGAAAAAACCATTCGGAATTATGTTTGAAGCTCTAGATAGTTTAAAGGAAAACGAAGTCTACATATGCTCCGGATCATCTCCTAGATATGCCTTATGGGGTGGATTAATGAGCACAAGAGCCCTAAAGTTAAAATCTTCAGGAGCTGTGGTTGACGGATATTCAAGAGACTCAAATGAAATAGAAAAACTAAATTTTCCAACTTTTTCATTAGGCACCTATGCACAAGATCAAGGACCTAGAGGTAAAGTTATTGATTATAGAATACCTATAGAATTTAATGGGGTTCACATAAATCCGGGAGATATTGTATATGGAGATAGAGATGGTGTGTTGATAATTCCAAAAGATGCAGAAAATGAAGCGTTTGAAGGTGCTATTGAAAAGGCAAGAGGTGAAAAATTAGTACAAAAAGCTTTAGAGGCGGGAATGAGTACCGTAGAGGCATTTAAAAAATTTGGAATTATGTAATTTCTTAAAACACCAATTATATGGACGGAATAAATTTAAAAGGAAAAAAAGCATTAGTAACAGGTGGCTCACAAGGTATTGGGGCTCAAATTTGTAGAGAATTAGCTTCACATGGTGCAGATGTTTTTATCAATTATTTTACAAATAAAGAAAAAGCTGAAATTTTAGCCTCTGAATTAAGAGAAACTTTTAACGTAAACGTATGTATCGGTGTTGCAAATGTCTCAAAACCCAATGAAGTTGAGGCAATGTTCCAACTTATGGATAAAAAATTAAATGGCATCGATATTTTAATTAACAATGCTGGTTCAGAAAGCAATAGCCATATTTTAGATTTAGATGTTGATGAATGGGATCGTGTAATTAATATCAATTTAAAAGGACCTTTTTTATGTGCACAACAAGCCGGTAGAAGAATGGAAAAATCAGGTGGTGGTGTCATTATAAATATTTCTTCCATTCATGATACTGTCCCAAGGAAAGGTTTAACGCATTATTGTACTGCCAAAGGAGGCTTAAAAATGTTTACAAAATGTTTGGCGCTGGAACTTGCTGAAAGTAATATTAGAGTGATTTCTGTAGCTCCAGGAGCCATTGAAACAGAAATGAATCGTAAAGAAATTGCAAATTTTGGTGTAGATAAATTTCAAGGTTGGATACCTCAAGGAAGAATTGGAAATGTAAAAGATGTATCTCCAACCATTGCGTTTTTATGTTCGGATATGGCAAGTTATATGACTGGAATTGATATATATATTGATGGAGGTTATATGCAATCAACCATACCTTATGATCCTCGTCCTCCTAGAAAAATTTAAGTTTTGATATAAAATTAGAGAACCATAAAATGATAATATCGACTTTTTTCATCGGCAGTTATACACAAATGCTAACCCCCGAAATAAACGGTTTTGGAGATGGTATATCCACAATCCAACTCAATAATATTACGGGTGAATTAAGTGTTCTTCATACGATGAAGACGATTAATCCAAGTTATTTAGTAATCAGTGAGGATGGTAAATTTTTATATTGTAATACAGAGGTTGGTCTAGATAAAATGCCAAAAGTTCAGGCATATCAAATCAATGATGACTTTTCATTAGAATTTTTGAATGAACAACTCATTTCAGGAGGGTATCCTTGTCATATTGAAAAATTGGATAATAATATTTTCGTAGCCTGTTATGAAACAGGAAACATACTTCAATTTCCTTTAGACTCAATTGGAAAACTTTTAAAATGTACCAATAATTATCAACACACAGGGGTAAGTATTAATAAAGAACGTCAGGAAAGTGCTCATGCACATCAGGTCGCTATTCATCCGAATAAAAAAGAAGTTTATGTTTGTGATTTAGGTATTGATAGCATTAAAGCCTATCATTTTAACGGGACTAAACTTATAGCTGAACCAAACTATGATACTAAAGTTTCTATGGGAGGTGGTCCTAGACACATGGTATTTAATAAAAATGGAACTTTAGCATATGTTTTAAATGAATTATCTGGCGAAGTTTCAGTCCTGAAATTTATTGAAAATAAATTTCAACAGATTAGTACATATAGTTCTATACCTCCCAATTTTAAAGGTATTCCAAGTGCTTCCGCCATAAGAATTCATCCAAATCAAACTTTTTTATATACTGCTAACAGAACCATAGACGCCATAACCGTTTTTAAAATAAACAATGAAAAATTAGAAGTAGTTGAGTATAAATATACCGAAGGAAGTGAATTAAGAGAATTTAATATTTCTCCTAATGGAAAATGGTTAATTGCCTGTCATCAAAACTCTCATGCCACAGTTGTATATAAAGTACAAAATGATGGAAAATTAATCGAAAGAAATAGAACAAAAGCAATAAAAACACCAGTTTGTGTTGTTTTTTGAAACAGTTGACATGTTGTAATAAAATTAATTAAAACATATTTAAAAAGATGAAATTAGGATTCGGTTTATATAAACACATGCTAAATACCCAGCACTATAATTTTGCCAAACAATGTGGAGCCACACATCTCGTAATTCATATGGTAGACTATTTTGGCCACAACAAGGATAATGCAGACCAGCCTATTGGAGGTAAGGATGGTTGGGGAAAGGCAGGTAGTCCTAGTGATATTTGGTCATTCGAAGATCTTATGTCCATTAAAAAAGAAATCAATGATCACGGGTTACAATTAGAGGCTATTGAGAATTTTGACCCTGCCCAATGGCATGATATCTTATTGGATGGCCCAAAAAAAGAGCTTCAAATGGAAAACTTGAAGCAACTTATCCGCAATGTGGGTAAAGCAGGAATACCCATTTTTGGTTATAATTTTTCATTGGCAGGGGTTGCGGCAAGAAACCAAGGGCCTTACGCTCGGGGAAAGGCCGTTTCTGTAGGTATGGATGGTGGAGATGATACACCCATTCCCAATGGTATGGTTTGGAATATGGTTTATGACGAAAACGCCCCAGAAGGTACTTTGCCAAAAATCAACCATGATGAACTGTGGAATCGCCTACAGTATTTTCTGAATGAGATCCTACCGGTTGCCGAGGAAGCAGGTGTGAAAATGGCAGCCCACCCAGATGATCCACCAATGCCGTATGTTCGCAACACACCAAGATTGGTTTATCAACCCGATATGTACCAGAAATTGATAGATATGAAACCTAGTCCATCAAATAATTTGGAGTTCTGTTTAGGTTCCATTGCCGAAATGACCGAGGGCGATGTTTATGAGGCAACGAATACGTACAGTAAACAGGGTAAGATTGGTTATATCCATTTTAGAAATATCATAGGCAAAGTGCCCAATTACAAGGAGGTATTTGTGGATGATGGTGATATTGACATGTTCAAAATCTTAAAAATCCTTAAGAAAAACAATTTTGATGGCGTGCTGATCCCGGATCACACACCGCAAATGACCTGTGACGCCCCATGGTATGCCGGAATGGCTTATGCCATGGGATATATGAAAGCCGCCATTTCTCTAGTTAATAATAAAAAATAAACAACACTTATGCATACTAATTTAGTCAAAATCGCTCTTTTATGTATTTTTTCGCTTAATCCAAAATTTGCACAAAAAATTGAAATTAATGAGGAAATAGTTACTGTTTATTCAACCTCCCTTGTAAAGCGAAACAACGGAAATCCGGTCCAGGTAGGTATTATTGAGATAACCGATGAGACTATTAAATCCATAAACGTGGAACTACAATTTCCAGATAGAATTGAAAAATATCAATTTAAAGAACTAGATAAAAATCAGCATATTATTTCTTTTGAGTTTCCTGTTCTAAAAAAGCCTGTTAAGGTTAAGGTAAAAATAGCACAAAACGGATCTATAATCATGGAAAACACAATACAATTTCTGCCACCAAAAACATGGAAAATTTACGATGTACAAGTTTCACACCATGATTTAGGCTACGCTGATTATTACCAACTTATGCGGCGTGATGTTCGAGAAATGGGTATTGAAAATGCCATGGAATATTCCAGAAAAACAGATGGGTGGCCTAAGAATAGTCAGTTTCATTGGACGATTGAAACAAGCGAGCCAATGATTCAATATCTATCCGAACAATCAGAAGAGGTTTTAACAGAGTTGCTAGAACGAGTTAATAAAGGTCAAATTGCAATAGGCGGTGTACACAATTCTGTTTCTACAGAACATCTTGGATATGAAGCTATGGCACGATTGTTTTACACTCCAAACCGTTATGTTAGCGATTGGTTTACTACCAAACCATCCAAAACAGCTCTAATTACCGATGTTGTAGGGTTTACAAGGTCGCTTGCTATGTACAGCAAAGAGGCTGATATTCCATACTTTATGTTTGGACGTAATTCTACGGTAAAGTCTTTTGATAAAGCTGAAGATGCTGCAGCATTTTACTGGCAATCTCCCGATAAAGATTCTAAAATGACACATAGTAAAGTTTGGCATTATTACTCACCTGACCGATTGATAAAATATGATACACGAGAAATTGCAGGACTTACTAGACGTTACGAAGCACACAAAAACTATCCATACTCTTGCATCCTTGCAGAAGATAGTTATGATTTTGGGATGCCAGATTTTAAAAATGTAGAAGCTATAAAAAGTGGAACGCAGAGTATGCTAATCCCACAGTGGTATCTAGTACTTTTGACATGTATTTTGAGGATTTAAGTCGTCAACAAAACAAAGAATCCTTTCAAATTTTTGATCAAGATGTTCCGAATGCTTGGGCAGATGAAGATTTAACTGATGCCGAATATGCAGCAAAAGCAAAAAGATTAAACGCAAGTTTACCAACTACTGAAAAGTGGGCAACATTTGCTTCTGCTTCTGCTCCAAAAGCCTTTCCTTGGATAGATATTTACCAATCCTACCACAGCTTATTAATGTGGGGCGAACATACTAACGGAGCACATTCTGAAGGCCCTGTTTTTTCACCACCATCATTAGACGACCAAACAGCAGCCAATATAACCTATTATGAACTAGAGCAGGAAATGCATCGTGATTTGGTTAGAGAAAGTAAGTTATTTCAAGACAAAGTAATAAAAGCCACTGAAACCCTATTTACTAAGCAAATAACTACAAAAAGTAAAAACACCTTAGTGATTAATAATCCGCTTGTGCGTAAACGTTCCGATTATGTATATTTTGAGATACCTAAAAATAAAGGCGTTCGAAAAATTATTGATAACACAACAGGTAAAGAGGTTGAATTTCAAATTGATGAAAATAATTTAGCATTCTTTTATGCTCAAGAAGTTCCGTCTCTAGGTTATAAAACCTTTACACTTCATTTAGATAACTCAAAAGCATCAGCAAATTTTAAAACGGAAACTTCCCCTAAAATTGAAAATGATTTTTATATCATAACATTTGATGCTAAATCGGGGGGTATTAAAAGTCTATATGATAAGAAGTTAAAACGTGAACTTATAGACCAAAATGCCAACTTTAAATTAAATGAATATTACTATGAGCGTTTTGAGAGTACCAATTATCAAGAAGGCTCCAAAAAGTATCAAGGTAAAAGTGCAACATTCAAAGTACAACGTGGTGCATTTGCCGACATTATTATTTCCAAAGTTGAAGCTGAAGGTTCTAAAGATATTGTACAAAAAGTAACCATTTATAAAAACAGTAATCAAATAGATTTTGAAGTTAGTTTTGATAAGGATTCCTCTGGCAGAACTTTGGATGATTATAGAAACTATTCGCCAAAAGGTAAAGAAGGTTTGTTTTACTGCTTACCATTCAATGTTCCAAACTTCACAATCAAACACGAGCTTGCAGGTGGAATAATGGAACCTATTGAAGACCAAATGGAAGGGTCATCAACCGATTATTATTCCATTCAAAATTTTTCTGACATTTCTAATAACGATTGGGGCATAACACTAGCGGTAAAGGATGTCGATTTAGTGGAGTATGGAAAACCTCGACCTGCCTATTGGAGTAAAGGTGATGATTATGAAAACATCATGAAAAAAGCTAAACATAGTCACTTCTACCTTTATTTACTTAATAATATGTTTTTTACCAATGTGAGACAATCACAACCTGGTCCGAAAAATTTCAAATGGTCTGTAAGAAGTCATACTGGAAATTGGAGAGAAGGTAAAGCGTATAATTTTGGACGTGATTTTGCTAATCCGCTAACTTCATTTATATCCGTTGGAAAAAAAGAAGGTGTATTGCCTTCAAAATCCAATTCTTTTATTGAATTAGATTCTGAAAGTATATTATGTTCAACAATTAAACCGGCTGAATCTAATGGAGAGGGGTACATTATGCGTTTTGTAGAGGTCAGTGGCAAAGAACAAATTGTGACTGTTAAGGCTCATTTTATAAAACAAATTGAAAAAGCTAATTTAACAAATTTAGTAGAGGTTGATCGTAACTACCCACTTCAATTACTTGGGGATAATAGTTTCAAATTTATAATCCCAGCATTTGGATTACGTACCATTCGTGTCGTCCCTGTTAAAAGTCAACTACCCGAAATCGTTAAGTTCATAGGAAGCTCACTATCAGATAGCAAAATAAATCTTACTTGGAATCTATCTTCATCAAAAAATAACGACATCTCTTATTATAAAGTCTTCAGAAGTAAAACCCCGAATTTCACAACTTCATTAAGAACGTTTGTGGACAATACCGATAAGCCTAATTTTATTGACGAACCTGTTCTGAATATTAGAGGTTGGCAAAACAATAAATTAGAACCTGAGACTTCTTATTATTACAAAGTTGAGGCAATAGGTAAAAACAATAGAGCTGGTAAAGTATCTTCTGAAATACGGGTACAAACGAAAAAAACAGAAGAAGTTAACGAAAAACCTAAAAAAGTGCTCGGTTTGGTTTCTACTTTGATAAGTAAAATAACAAACAATAATTATATAGGACTATACTTTTATACAAACATTGAAAAAGACATTAATAAGTATAACGTTTACAGAAGCACAGAAAAAGATTTTGTTCCTAATAAGACAAATATACTTGCGGAAATGGATGTAACGAAAACCTTCGAACATGTTACGCCTCATGGTTTTGCAAAAGCAACCCGCCAACTAAAAGAATACAACCGCCTTTTATTTGTTGATGAAGATATTCAGCCATTTACAACCTATTACTATAAAGTAGTCGCAGTAGATGATGCAGGACAAATTGGTGATTTCTCAAGAGAAGTGCACACTACTACAGGAATTGCCAATTTAATACTTGTAGGAGCATCCGGATTTAGAGAAAGTAGAGAGGTTTCATTTGAGAACCCAAATAATAATGATTGGGAAATAAGGTATACTAAAGATGGTAGCCTACCAACAACTAATTCCACGCTTTATACAGGGCCATTTGAAATAAATCAAGATGTAATGATTACAGGTTCATTATTCGAAATAGGAACTGATATAGGAAGAGGAACCGTTCATCGTGGTTTTCAAAAAGTAAAAAATTTCGAAGTGAGCTATGTTACAAAATATGACGAAAAATGGAAAAGTTCTGGAGATTTTGCACTAATTGACAACTACAGAGGAAATCTTACATTGGGTAATAATTGGCAAGGCTTTGAAGTAAATGATATGGACGTTACTATAGATTTAAAAAAAGCAACAGATGTGCAATCTGTAGCAGTATCTTGTTTGCAAAATTTTGGGACATGGGTATTTTTCCCTAATTATATAGAAGTATTTACCTCTGAAGACGGTGAAAATTTCAAATCGGCAGGACGCATAGAAACTATAAAAGAATGGCAGCGTTTAGTATCTAAACAAGCCGATTTAACGGTTTCATTCCCAATAACAAATTGCAGGTATGTTAGAGTTTTTGCTCAGAATATTGGATATATCCCGGAGTGGCATAACTTTTCTGGAGCCAAAGCATGGTTATTTGTAGATGAAATAATAATAAAATAAAGAATTTATAAAATGAATAATATGAAAGTTACAACAGTTCTTACAAACAAAGTAAAACATAATTCAAAATCGTTACTCAACAACACATTGATTCTTGGTTTGTTTTTGTTAGCAATAAATCAAATATCTGCACAAAAAGAAATCACTCCCGCCGACCCTGAGTTTTATGCTATGGATAGGGAGCATATTGCTTTCGAAGACGAACATGTCATCTTAATAAATTATAGAGGTTCTGTCTCTCCAAGACAATATAGTGTAACCCAATTTACCAATGTACAGTTTTTACCCATTAGTAGCAGTCGTTATGAATTCAATTTAAACTTTTTTGATAAAAATACACAACGTTTAATCGAAGATGATGTGCCTACTAAGTGGAAATCTTGGATAGACGATAGTGGTAGTTACGACCCACTGGGTTCAAACTTTCGGCCTAATTCACCATCTATAATGGTAACACAAGATGAAAAGTGGCAACCAAACCAATACCATAGAACGGCTACCTTTCATAAAGAATATAATAAAAAATGGGCAAGTTTTGCTGCTGAAAGTTGGACTAACGTTTCCTATGAAGATGATGAAGTTTTTATAAAACTAAAACTTACCAACAGAAACTCCAAAAACATGGAGATGACAATTATTCCAAATCAGGTAGCTGACCAATTGACTCGGCATTTTAAAGAAGGGAATACAAAGTCAAAAACTATTGATGCCTTTACTATTGGAAGTGAAATGGCTCATGCCCGTGTTTCTTCTTCCATACAAAAAACAAGTGATCAAGGTTTTGAAATAAGCATTGCTCCTGGAAAAACAGAAACGTACTATTTTGCTGTTAAATTTTACGAACCAGATAATGGAACTCCTGAAATTTCTCAGTCAAATATTAAAGAACGTATGGAACGTGCTGATAAAAAAACACGTGATATGTTAGCTTGGGCATACAATAAGCTTCCAAAATTCAAGAGTATGAACAAAGACCTTGAAAAGTATTATTACCGTTGTATTTTATCTGTATTAATGAGTCGTTATGAAAACCCTAACTATATATCAGATATATTTTGGGCCGTAGGTACATGGCCTTACACTATTAGTTGGGATACATCATATTCCTCTGATTTAATTGCTATGCTTGAACCAGAGAGTTTGAAAGCTGCTATTTTAACCGATTTTGAGCAAGTACAATTAAAAAGAACTTATGTAGGTTGGAACGGAGCACATTGGGATATTCTATACATTCAAGAACCTTTTGCACTTCAAATAATGATTGAAGCTTACATTAGACATACTGGTGACTATTCTATTTTTGATGAAAAAGCTGCTGGTGTTACTGTTTGGGAATGGATGCAACGTTGGGTAGACGAGCTGCAAAATAACTATACCAACGAAATAGGCCTAATTGACGTAGGCTACAATACCGAAAAAATTATTGAAATCCGAACCGATGGCTACAATCATGCGGTGCCAATTACGAATACTTTAACAATCGACTTATTATACACTATGTCAGATTGGGCAAAAAAACGCAATGAAAAAAAGATTCAGAAAACTTATTTTAATGATGCTGAAAAACTAAAATCATTGGTTAATAAATATATGTGGAATGAGGAACTAGGTTGGTTCGATAATTATTATCCTGACGGAACACGAGGCACTATTTGGACGTTTCATTTGTTCGATCTACTGGGGGCTGATTTTCTTCCTTACCACCAATTATATCGTTTGGTAAGCCACTTACAAGAAGGTGAGTTTTTGGGAAAATATGGCGTTTATTCTATTGCTCGTAGAGATAAAGTGCATTGGGATTTAATTGACTCTGACTGGGGAGGTGGCGGACAATATGCCGGTATGCCTGGGCGTATTTCACGTAACTTGTACCAAAAAGGTTTTGCTGGTAAAGGTTGGGATGTACTAAAACGTAATATTAGATATGTAGACCATTTCCCATATCTGCCACAAAATCCAAGAATAGACATTCCTGAACAAGACCGTTCGTCAATGCCTTTAGAAATTTCGGCTGGTGCTGGAATGGAAGCTATTGTTTTTGGAACTTTTGGAGTTAAAATAGAACAAGACAAATTAACTATTAAACCATTTAATCACGAAGACATTGGTGAGGCGACACTAACTAATATCACATGGAAGGGCAGAACATTCGGGATTCAATTGACCCGTAAAACATTCTCCGTGTATGAAGGAGAAAAGTTGATCACTACCGAATTTTATGGGGAAGAAGTGGTAATCAAATAAATTTGATACTATTTTAAAAGATAATTAATTACAATTAAAAAAATAATCGCAAGATAAAAAAACATAACCTTTATTGTTTTAATTACTGCCTTTGGAAGCTACCTTTTCGGGTACAATACTACACTTATTTCCTGATGTATTATTTCAGGTGATATTACAGATAAATGTGGCAGAAAAAAAATGGATGGAATAAAACAATCAATTTCATTGAACAATTGAAACAAGCAAGCCAATGATCTATATTTATCCGAATAATCGGAAGAGATTTTAGCTGATCGTTAAAAAATAAAATTAGTATTGAAAAAATTAAATAGTATGAAGTATTGTATAAAAAATATTGCCGTTATTTTAAGTGTTGCCTTAATATGTTTTAGTTGCAAAGAGCAAAGAGTAGAAAGTGAAATAGAAGCAAATAACAATCCTCTTCCTAAAAAAGAATATTTAGGATATGTAGACACAAGAGTTGGCACAGCGGCAAGTATTGCTGATATTACAGTTACAGAGGTCGAAGAACCTATGGGCTATGTATCGCCAATCGTAGGTAATCCTTCTGCATTAACACATTGGACACCGCAAACAGCAAAATGGACAGATAGGGTAATAACCGTTCCAGTACCCTATTGGTATGACCAAAATAAAATTCAAGGATTTCGAGGTACGCGTTACCCAAACGGAGCTGTAGTTGGTGATTGGGGTCCAATGTCCATTATGCCAATGACAGGTAAAGTTATAACTGATGCTGAGACACGTGCTTCAAAATTTAGTCATGATTCTGAGATTGCGAAACCACACTATTACTCAGTACAATTGGATGATTACGATATAAAAGCCGAATTTACAGCAGCTTCTAAAACTGCATTCTTTCAGTTTACTTTTCCAGAATCTAAGTCTTCATCAATAGTAATAGATGGTGTGTATGTTCCAGGGAACTATAAAGTGATACCTGAGAGAAATGAAATCGAGGGGTATACTGTTATTGCAGGTCATTTTAAAAATCACTTTGTTGCTAAGTTTGATAAGAAATTTAAAGTATATAATGTAGATATGCTCCCAAATGTGGTTGGCACGAAATTGGTTCCTAATGGGTTTAAAGCAGCATATTATAATAACGATAAGTTAGAAGGAGAGCCCGATGTATTAGTAGATTATTCTGAATTGAATTACAATTGGTTAAAAGAACCTGCTGAAGGTGTTAATGCCGATTTCTTTTCTGCAAAGTATACTTGTACTCTTGTACCAAGGTATACTGGTGAACATATATTTGAATTAACAACAAAAGATGGAACTCGAATGTATATTAACGGTAAAATGGTAATAGACCAATGGATGTATAGAGCTACTGGAACTAATAGTTACAAGGCAAACCTTACCAAAGGAAAAAAAATTGATATACGTATAGAGTATTATGACGGTTCAAGTACAACCGAAATGCAATTTAGATGTGCGGAACCCGTAAAAGCAGACCCAAAACTTGGACCTCAAATGGCACTTAAAGGAGCTGATGGAAATGCAGTATATGTAACTTTTAATACTAAGGATCAGGAAAAAGTGAAGATGAAGGTTGGTACTTCTCTAATTGATATAGCACAAGCTCGAGCTAATATGGAAGAAGAATTTCCTGATTTCAATTTTAAAAAAGCTGTTACACAGGTTGCTGGTGTCTGGGAAAAAGAGTTAAATATGATTCAGGTTGAAGGTACCGAAGATGATAAAGCCATTTTCTATACTGCCTTAACCAAATGTTTTGTAAACCCTCGCAATTTAAACGAAGGTGGTAGATATTTTAGTCCGTTTGACTTTCAGGTTCATGAGGGTCAAATGTATACAGATCTTTCCCTATGGGATACCTTCAGGTCTTTACACCCGCTTTGGGTAATTTTAAAGCCTGATGAAACTACTGACATTATCAATGGCATGTTGAATGCCTACAAATAAGGTGGTTGGTTACCAAAATGGCCAAATCCATGGTATCGCAGTATTATGATGGGAACGCATTCAGATGCTGTTATTACTGATGCTTATGTGAAAGGCATAAGAGGTTTTGATACAGATTTAGCATTTGAAGCCATGTTAAAAAATGCTAATGAAAAAGGAAACCATGGTTTTTCAGGCCGAGTAGGTATTGAGCACTTTAATGAAATTGGATATGTACCTGCCGATGTTTTCGGGTTTTATGGCGAACCTGTTGCAAGAACACTTGAGTTTTCTTATGATGATTATTGTATTGCCCAAATGGCTAAAGCTTTGGGAAAAGATGATTATCATGATGAATTTATGCAACGCTCAAAACGATACATTAATGTTTTAGACAAAGAAACTTGTTTAGTTCGTGGTAAAAAATTAAATGGTGAGTGGCTTCCTCCTTTTGATAAAAGTATTAGTGTTTGGGCACAAGGCACAGATCATGACACAGAAGTATATTATAAAAATCACACATTATTAGTGCCTCACGACATTCCAGGTTTAGCCAATTTTATGGGAGGAGAAGAAAAACTGGTAAACTACCTTGACGATTTTTTCGAAAAGGATATGTATTATGTTGGTGACGAATTCTCCATGCATGCACCTTATATGTATAATAGTTTAGGTACACCTTGGAAAACTCAAAAAGTTGTTCGAGATATGCTTGCTAAATACTTCTTTAATGATGTTGGAGGTTTACCAGGTAATGATGATTGCGGTCAAGTTTCATCATGGTATGTTTTTGGAGCGATAGGCTTTTACCCTGCACTACCAGGAACCCCTACATATCAGCTTTGTAGTCCTGTCTTTGACAAGGTTTCAATAAATGTAGGTAATGGTAAGGTTTTTACAATAATTGCAAATAATAACTCTAAAAAGAATGCTTATATTCAATCGGCAACGTTCAATGGTAAAACCTATAATTCTAGTCAATTACATCATGATGATTTAATAGCCGGTGGTAAATTAGTTTTTGAAATGGGACCTAAACCAAATAAAAGTTGGGGCGTAAAAAATAATTAGAGAATAAATCAATTAGCTCATATGAATACAAAAAGCCTTGTTTATTAATCATTACTTTTGCTCTTTATACGAATTAGGTTTTAAAGTACGAAGCATTGCAAAAAAAAACTAAACAATTCTTTTTTTTTCTAATTAAGCTCACCATAGTTATTGGTGCTTTTTATTTTATTTATCAAAAAACCTTACATAACGACCAACTTAGTATTGAAACTTTTATCAATCAGTTAGAAAAAAGTGTTTTTACCAGTTCTAAATCCATTTTAATACTATTGTCATTTACTATCTGCAACTGGTTTTTTGAAATCGTTAAGTGGAAAACATTGGTTTCAAGTATAAAAAATATTTCTTTATTTGACTCTTTTAGACAGAGTTTAGGTTCGCTTACAGCATCACTATTCACCCCAAATAGAATAGGTGAATATGGAGCCAAAGCTATTTATTTTAAAAAAGGAAATAGAAGAAAAATAATGTTATTAAATCTACTTGGAAATAGTAGCCAAATGGCAATTACTGTGCTATTAGGCATACTAGGATTAACGTACATTGTGATAAATTTCGATATAGAAATTGACCTGTCTCGTTTTAGAAAAGCGGGATATATAATAGCGTTATTATTGGTTGTTTTAATTGGCGGTAGTATTAAAGGGTTAAAAAAAATAAGAGGTTTTTATATTGATAAAATAATTCAATTTATAAAAGAAATGCCGAAAACCTTGCATGTAAAAACGTTGACCTTCTCTTTTTTAAGATATGTATTCTTTTCGCATCAGTTTTATTTTTTATTAACGATATTTGGAGTTGACCATAATTACCCAACAGCAATGGCGTTAATAACGAGCATGTATTTGTTGGCCTCTATTATTCCCAGTATGGCATTGTTAGATTGGTTAGTAAAAGGATCTGTAGCTATATGGTTATTTAGTTTAGTTGGTGTAAATGAATTGATTATTGTAACCATAACTTTGCTAATGTGGATTCTAAACTTCGGATTTCCTGCCATGATTGGCAGTTATTTTGTACTAAACTTTAATACCAATCAACAAAGATGATACTCACAGTCATTATCATATTATTTTGTTATGGAGCCTTAATAATTGCTCTAAGCATTGGGTTTGACAACGTATCTCCTTTTGTCAAAGAAGTTACTAATCCCATTTCTAAATTCTCTATTATTATTCCTTTCCGGAACGAAGAAGCGAATCTAACTGAATTACTGAACAGTTTGGTTTTACTTAATTACCCTAAAGAACATTTTGAAATTGAAATGGTAAATGATGCTTCTGACGATAACTCTGTCCCTCTTATAGAGCATTTTATCGCCGCACACTCCAGCTTACCCTTAAGCATTTTAGAAAATAATAGAGCATCTGTTTCTCCTAAAAAAGACGCCATAGACGCTGCTATAAAACAAGCAAAATTTGATTGGATACTTACTACAGACGCTGATTGTGTAGTCCCCAAAAATTGGTTAATGACCTACGATGCTTTTATACAAACTCATGAATCTAAATTAATTGCAGCTCCAGTTACCTATACGATTGAAAATACCTTTTTAGAACACTTTCAACTGTTTGATTTCTTAAGTTTACAAGCTTCTACAATTGGAGGGTTCGGATTAAAAAAACCGTTTTTATGCAATGGAGCAAACCTCTGTTACCAGAAATCAGCTTTTATTGAGGTAAATGGATTTAGTGGAAACGAAGAAATTGCTAGTGGTGATGATGTGTTTTTACTAGAGAAAATGAAAGAGAAATTTCCAAATAACGTGTATTTTCTAAAATCTAATGAAGTTGTTGTTTTAACGCAACCTCAACCCTCAATAAAATCGTTAATTTCACAACGGGTTCGTTGGGCAGCCAAAACAACCTCAGTTAAAAGTGGGTTTACAAAATTAGTAGGCCTTATTGTTTTAGTAATGAATTTTCTATGGATTTCATCCATCATATTGTTTTTAGCAGGCTATATGAATTGGCAGAATTTATGCACTATCATTACCTTTAAACTGGTTGTAGATTTTGTGCTACTCATAAAAGCATTTCATTTCTTTAAGCAATCATTTGATTTTCTAAAATTTATCCTAAACAGTTTCTGCTATCCCTTTTTTAGTATGTTTGTCATCATTCTTTCCTTCAAAAAAGGGTATCAATGGAAAAACAGGGCGTTTAAAAAATAAACAATGGTAAATTTAAATTACAGTACATCAAATCCTGTTTTTAGCGGGTATATTTGGAAATACAAACGTAGTTCCGCTTCCAAAATGACCCTGAATGGCGTTATTTTAAAATCACTTTTTTCTATTTTTTTAGTGGGATTAACTACCTGGTATGTATGGGATTTGGTCAACAAAGGAATTGATGTTCAGTACTACACGTATGGAGGAATGATAGCTGCAGTTATATTCAGTATTCTTACTTCCTATAAAAAGAAATGGTCTCCAATTACCACTCCCCTTTATGCTCTATCCAAAGGTCTTTTTCTTGGTGGCATTTCGGCCTATGCCGAAGCCAAATTTGAGGGAATGCCTATGCGAGCCGTTAGCGTTACGTTACTTACATTTCTTATTATGCTACTGCTATATAAAGCTGAAATAGTTGTGGTTACCAAAAGGTTTAGAAGTGTTATAATTACTGCCATTATAACCATTATGACCATCTACATCATCAATTGGATTTTGAATCTATTTGGTATTAATTTGCCTTATATTTATGGAACTTCTTGGTTCGCTATTGGGTTTAATATCATTGCAACAATAGTTGCATCATTCTCATTATTACTAGACTTTGATTTTATAGATCGCAAACTCGGTAAAGCACCCAAATTTTACGAATGGGTTGCCACTTGGGGCTTGCTCGTTACACTTATTTGGTTGTATGTAGAGGTGTTACGTTTAATGAAGAAGTTGGCAATCAGGTTTTAAGATACACGATCTTAGTAACAACCATATAAGTTGGTCTGTTCGAGCGTCCCGAGATATTCGGGAGAGAACTCTGTGTACGAACCTTCAAATAGGTTTCGACTCCGCTCAACCTGACATGGTAACTTATAAAAATGATAACTAGATTATTTTTACATCAATTGCCATTCTGTACTGAGATCGCACTAAAATCAGGTATTTACTCGTTACGCTAATTTTGTTGTATGCAGAGGTGTTACGTTTAATGAAGAAGTTGGCAATCAGGTTTTAAGATACACGATCTTAGTAACAACCAAATAAGTTGGTCAGTTCGAGCGTCCCGAGATATTCGGGAGAGAACTCTGTGTACGAACCTACAAGTAGGTTTCGACTCCGCTCAATCTGACATGGTAACTTATAAAAATGATAACTAAATTGTCTTTACTTCAATTGCCATTCTGTACTGAGATCGTACTAAAATACCTTGTTTTTTAGCAGGAAACATAGTTGGCAAGCGATTAATACTTTGTTCTATAATTTTTCTAAAATCAGGAATTTGTTCATCAATTTCTGTCGTAGAAATTATATCGACAAGACTTGTTCTACCTGTGTTATCTATTAGAATATCAATCCAAGCGACATCATTAACTACTTTTTTAACCTTTATATCTTCTTTGCTTAAAGACTCACCTAATTTTTGAGGTAGCATTTTGTAGAAGCAATCTTTTTGATTATCACTTTCCGCATAATTCTCACAATCAGAAAACACAGGATACGTATCTACTTTTGTAAAATCAATAATAGTATTAGCTACTTCTAAGTTACTTTTTGATGTAGATGAACTAGACCAAAAGTACTCGCATGAAGTACATAAAAGTATAAAAAAAAGAAAACTTAGGGTTCGCCTTAACATTGCTGATGGTTATAATAAAAGCACTTAAACTTTTTACTTTTAAGTATAAATTTGTTCAATGACGAAAGTACAATTTTTTAGCAAAATAATGCTATTCCTCTTCTTTTCCTTTCATAAAAAGCTCTTTATTAATCTCTTTTATGCGAGATTTTGCATACAAAGTTGATTTTTCATCTTTCGATGAATAATTTTCCACATACTCCTTGTAATGCCTTAATGCAATTTTTTTATCCTTATAATAATCATCAGAAAGCATTGCTATTTGAAATAAAAGTTGATAATTTCTCTGATTATTGTCGTAACCTTTCTGGAAAGAAGTTATGGCTTTTTTAACTTTCTTCAGTTCTAACTGAACTTTACCTAATTCAAAATAGTCTTTATCATATTCTGGTCTTTGAAACGCAATAGACATATAAAAAGTCATTTCCGCATTTTTATAATCTTTCATAGCAACATAAACCAAACCAATATTAAACAAGGTATTTGTATCTTTAAAATCTACTTTCATCACCTTTTTAAAATACAACAAGGCGTTTTCATAATCGTCAACTTTAAAATAACTTAAGCCAAATAATTTATTGACAAATGGGGTTTTAAAGTTTAAAGCTTCCAATCGCTTTAGATACACTATAGTAGTATCATATTTCTTCTTTAAAAATTGATTTTGGGCTTTTAATTGTAAAAAGTTTAAATTTTCAGAATCGATTTCCAGTCCTTTATCAATAAATATGTCAGCTGAATCTCTCACCTTAACTTTATTATAATATTTTGCCAGTTGATACATACTTTTAACATGCGTAGTATCTAATCGAAAGGCTTCTAAATAGGGGCTCAAAGGGTTTTTTTTTATCTTTTCTAAGGCTTCACCTAATTCATAATGGTAATTCGGATTTTCAGGATCTTTTACCACCAACCTATTTAACAAATCAATGGCCTTTTCTGTTTTTCTATTGGCACCGTATAGTTTAGCCAAATTGTATTGTAATAATAAATTATCAGGATTATCTTTTAAAACCTCACTTTGCAATTGCATCGCTTTTTTAGAATTACCAGTATACTGATAACACTTGCCCAATTGCTCTTTGACTTTATCGGTTGGTTTTATAGCATAAACTTGATTGTAGTAGTTAATTGCATTAGTGTAGTTACCTGTTTTCTGATAGATATCTGCTAATTTATTAAGCACTTCGATAGAAGGATTTTCTTCAGTTTGCAATTGCTCTAATGCTAATTGATAATTCCCTTTTTCTAAAAATTCGTCAGTAACAGCCAAAACCGATGTTTGGGCATCGGTTTTGGAAATAAATAAAATAAAAAATAATACAAAAACTTTTCTAAGCATTTTAGATTAATTTATTCAACTATTAGCGTAATAGGCAAGGTATATTTCACTGCTACTTTTTCACCTTGATATTCACCAGGGATCATTTTAGGCAGACTTTTTACAACACGAATAGCTTCTGCCTCTAAATCTGCATGTGGCCCACGAGCTCTTACCTCAGTAACATTACCTTCTTTATCAATTTTAAAGATTACATACACTTTCTTTTTACCTGGATCTAGCCCTAGACCTTTGGTCAAATTCGTATTAAACTTTTGACCTACAAACTTTGAAATATTTTGTTGTAAGCATTCCTTTGTGTCTTCAGCATTTTCACAATCCGGGAAAACGGGAGAATTTTCAATTATTGCAAAAGGAACACCTTCTTCAACAACTACTTCACCAATTTGCTGTGTTTCAACTACTCCATAAATTTTTGTTTGCTCTCTCTTTTTAAGTAGATACTGATAAAATTGTTCTTTTAATTCGTTTTTTTTCTCTGAATCTATATCAGTTAAATTATTCATCTTATTCAATTCCTCAATGATTTTATCTAATCTCTCATCAATAAATTTTTGGGTTTCTGGGTCTTGCTCCAACAATTCTTCCAGCTCATTATCATTTTCTAATATTGGCTCACTTTTCTCACAAGAAGTGTACAATAACATTCCCATTAATACAGGAACTAGCACTACGTACTTAAATTTCAGTATTTGCTTTGATTTGTTTTTGTTTAGCATAAGTATTCGTTTTTTTAGTAATGAATGTTTAAAAAATGGATTTATAAATGATATGTTTTGCACTCCAAAAGTTTCTGCTAATAAATGGTTAAAATAAGTAGCCTTATTTTCCTTTTTTATCGCTTTTGAATCGGCAATAAATTCGTGTAATTCAGATATTCGTGCTTGGTACAAATAACTATATGGATTAAACCAACACACAATTTTTTGTAATTCAAAAAACAATAAATCTAAACTGTGCTTTTGTTTTACATGCACCAATTCATGCTCAATAATTTGCGTTTTATTATTGGTTTCTTTTCCTAAAAAAATATAGTTAAAGAAAGAAAATGCCTTATTGTTATGTAACCATACCAAGTAATAACTAGGTTTGAATTCCTTATCATGGGTAGTTATTAATCTGACTAACTTATAAAGCCTTAATGCAAACAAAATACTGGCAACGGCAATACCCAACCAAAAAATTACTTTCAAAACTAAAAAAAGTGTAATTGGCTGACCCAATTGTTCTTTAATTACCGTAGAAGGATTCAACACTACTTCAGGTAATAGTACCACATACTCTTGGGGAATGATTTCTTGTACACGGTCAATTTTCACCAACGGAATAACATAAGCCAACACTGAAGTTGTTATCAAATAAAAGCGGTTCCATTGAAAAAAAGTCTCTCGTTTTAAAAACAAATCATACACCGCTAAAAATAGCGTTTGAAATAATAGGACTTTAATGATGTAGTCTAACATAATTATTTAAAATTTAATTCAATCCTTTACTTTTATTAATTAAGTAGTTATCTACTTTCCTTTGTATAACCAATTGCCTATCGTGTTCATGTCTTTTAACTGAATCTTTTATAATTTTTAAAATTTTAGGTATGTCCTCATTTTTTAAATTATTGTAATTTTTATTAAATATAAAACCGTCTAGCTCAAATCTAGTCATCGATGGAATATTATTATTAGTGTAAAGTTCTTTTGATCTATTAGTCCTTCTCTTCATATTCAAAAACATATCCAAAATTCTATCTTTCTGATTATAGTCTTTCTCTGTTACTGGAAAGGTCAGTGAGAAACTTAATTTCTCAATATATTTTAAGTCATCATTAGTTGCGGTACCCTTTATAATTCTCTCTTTTACTAAATCAACCAATGTGTTTTTTAATTTAATTTGCATTGAAGTTGGAGTTAAATCATTGTCTTGATTATTCTGAAAATCAGAAGTATTACATGAAGTGTACATTAACATCCCAGCTAAAATTGGCAGTGTGTACAAGTATTTTAACTTCAATAATTGTTTTGATTTACTTTTGTTTAACATAAGTATTCGTTTTTTTAGTAATGAATGTTTAAAAAATGGATTGATAAATGATATGTTTTGTACGCCGAAAGTTTCTGCTAATAAATGGTTAAAATAAGTAGCCTTATTTTCCGTTTTTATCGCTTTTGAATCGGCAATAAATTCGTGTAATTCAGATATTCGTGCTTGGTATAAATAACTATATGGATTAAACCAACACACAATTTTTTGTAATTCAAAAAACAATAAATCTAAACTGTGCTTTTGTTTTACATGCACCAATTCATGCTCAATAATTTGCGTTTTATTATTGGTTTCTTTTCCTAAAAAAATATAGTTAAAGAAAGAAAATGCCTTATTGTTATGTAACCATACCAAGTAATAACTAGGTTTGAATTCCTTATCATGGGTAGTTATTAATCTGAATAACTTATAAAGCCTTAATGCAAACAAAATACTGGCAACGGCAATACCAAGCCAAAAAATTACTTTTAACACTAAAAAAAATGTAATTGGCTGACCCAATTGTTCTTTAATTACTGTAGAAGGATTCAACACCACTTCAGGCAATAGTACCACATACTCTTGGGGAATGATTTCTTGTACACGGTCAATTTTCACCAACGGAATAACATAAGCCAACACTGAAGTTGTCATCAAATAAAAGCGGTTCCATTGAAAAAAAGTCTCTCGTTTTAAAAACAAGTCGTACACTACTAGAAATAGCGTTTGAAATAATAGGACTTTGATGATGTAGTCTAGCATGATTAAAATATTAGTCGGAAGACGGCAGACCGTGAACCGAAGTTATTTTTCTTACTTTTATTACTTAGTTTTTTTCTGGTCTTCCAACTTATTAATCTCTTTCAATATTCCCTCCAACTCACCTACACTGACATCATTTTTCTCCACAAAAAAGGATACCATACTTTTAAATGAACCTCCAAAATAACCATCCATTAATTTGTGTAAACTCTGATTACTATAGGAAGATTTTTTAACTAAAGGAAAATACTTATATCCCTTTCCGAAAGTTTCATGATCTACAAAGTTTTTATCTTCCAAAATCCTTACTATGGTAGATACCGTATTATAGGCTGGTTTTGGTTCCGGAAACTTTTCAATCATTTCTTTTACTGTGCACAATTTTAATTGCCACATAATCTGCATAATTTGCTCTTCAGCTTTTGTTAGTTGTTTCATTTTTTTACTTTTATAAATTCCCACATGACAAATATAACTAAAAAATTAGTTTAAACTAATTTTTTAGTTATAAACTTTAGCACACTTATTGCTATATTGCATATAAATACTAAATTAATAATGGATATACTTTTACTTATACTGGGCGGATGCCTAATGCTACTAGGCTTAATTGGCTCATTTTTACCGATATTACCTGGCCCACTTACGGGATGGTTGGGCTTATTGGTTTTACATTTAACAAATGCCATACCTATGAACTGGACGTTTTTAGGGATCACCCTAGGGGTTGCTTTACTTATTTGGGTGCTTGATTATATAATTCCCGCAATGGGCACTAAAAAATTTGGTGGAAGTAAATCAGGGGCAATTGGCACCACGATAGGGTTGATAATAGGTTTATTCTCCCCTATTCCTTTAGGATTTATTATCGGAGCATTTGTTGGAGCCTTTATTGGAGAAATGGTTTTTGACAGTACAGATACTAAACGTGCCCTTAAAGCTAGTTTCGGATCTTTTTTAGGTTTTCTATTCTCAACAACAGTAAAATTTATAATAAGTATGGTGTTTCTGGTTTTCTTTATAAGTAAAGTGTATGACAATTGGTCATTACTTATTGGATAATCAGATTTACTTCACTAGCACTTCATAAACGCAAAAAAGACTTCCCTAAATGGAAAGTCTTTTTTCATGTAAATTGGATTGAATTATTTTTTATCTCCGTCGAGATATTTCTTTTTCTGTTGATTAATTTCTGCAAATGTTTCTTTTTAGGGACTTTTAAAAAGTTTACTTTATGTTTCACTTACACTTATAAAACAATTCGTTACTAAAAGTTCCTACCTTAACATTCAACTAATTAACATTTTAAACCACAAACACCTCTATTTAAGCAACTTATATATTTCTATTAATTCTTATAATACTTCATTTTAAGTTAACACATCGTCAAAGGGAACTATTAAATTACAAGTAAGATTCAAAGAGTTTTAATCAAAAAATTTCCATTTTATAGGATTGTGCTAATAAAACACTTCCTTTAACGGATATAAATTAAAACTACACGAATATCGTTTTCCTATTTATTGTTGTCATTTTTAATCTACTTTTATTGCTTCAAAATGACAATTCATGGATACATTTATTATAAATACGAATGCCACTTATATAAAGAATATTTTAATTTCTGAAGATTTTATAAAAGTAACTGATGAAGATTATAAAACGAAAGAAGCATTTTTAGAAAAATTCAACAATAGTAAAAAAGGAATTTTAGATACTCGACATCACATTGTCTATAAAAACATAGAAAAGATTGTTTTATATGAAGATGAATTAGCCTATCAAGTTTACTTTAAAGAGAATGATAAAAAAGAAATGTGTCTATTACATCTTGCTACATTACAACAGTATAATGAAGTTTTAGATGCTATCTTGTCACAGGTAAACTTAAAGAAAAGTGATGTTAAAATTCGGACCAGAGGTTGGATAAAACCAGCTATATACACCTTAATACCCGCTATATTAACATTTGCAATATACATGTCTGCCAAGCAACTTGAAGCAGGTGAAAATGTTCAAGTTTCTGGGAGCAGAAGAGGCTTAAAAAAAATATTGTTGCAAATTTCAGAATATTTAGGGTCAACAAATGTACTGCTGTTAGGGAGTGTTGTTACTTGTGGTTTTATTTACTTTGCGTACAGAGCCTATCAAAAAAGCATTATTGAACAAGAGGCTTTTATAAAATAATACTGCAACAATTCAAAGCAAATAAACTTGAAAACAAAAACAAATTTTAATGGAACATTAGCATTTTTTCTAGCGATAGCAAATACTATTTTATTTTATAATTTCCTCTATGGATATGGCAACGACGAAAGGGTAGCTAGTTCTTTTTTTATTATTATACCCATTCAATTAGGGCTTATATCCTATTTTGAAAAATCTAATAAAAAGAAGTTATTTATAATTCTAACAATCATTAGTTTAATTATTTACTTGATTTTGGCTTTTTTAGAAGCATATACAATTGGGATGGCAAGAGCATATAAAAATTAAAAATGAGACTTCATAAACTAATATTAGTGTTTATAATTATTAGTATTATTCTAGTGGCACTAAACATAAATAAATATAATGACTTTCAGTCTTGGAAGAGTGATCGACATTACTATACCGCTGCGGTTGGATTTGCGGAATACCACCCCATTGATGGTGTGTTCACTTTAAAAGCAAAAAACGGCGAGAAATTCACTCTTTTCAACAATGAAGATTTTGGTTATTGGGGTAGAGCCTATAACTTAGATTTAGAATACATGCAATTACCAGATTCATTATCTGCCCATTGGGTGGCCCTCAGAGAACGTAAAATTTTTAAAGGCACCTTTGAATTGCCTTATCAAAAAATTGATAGTTTGTTTAAAATGAGTAATCCGAACAGAGGTGTATTTGATATTTATGGCAAAGGTGATGTCTTTGCCTATACATTTATCATTGGCATAGAACCAGATGGGTATATCACTTTATGGATAGAAGGCAATTACAAATATCAAAAAGAAATTGCTCGATTTAAAGCGGAAACCACAAATAAATATATAGAAAATGCAACTGAACAAGAATCGATAGATGAATTAACGGAACGTTTATTTGACAGGTCTCAAACACGTCAGTTAGACAGTATCTTTAAATACAATATACCTGCGGATACTACAAAATGGAAAAACTATTCAAAAAAATATTATTACTATCTTCAATTTGAAAATTTTCCGACAAATATATATGCAATGAACATGGACTTTTTTAACGAAGAAAAGGATGAATTCTTAATAAAAAAGGACACCAAGTATTTCATTGAAAGTGGTGTACCTTTGTATTTAAAAACCAATAAATTTGAAAATGATAAAGACATACGTTTAAAATTTTCAGAAGAATTAACACATTACTTTAATAAAAAGAAGTCTGTATTAAAAACTTCAGACACCTTGGTTTTTCTCGTTAAATATGATGAATTACAAAAATCAATGTACTCTTCATTAACAACAGTAAACGAAATTAATCGTTAACTAAAATAAATATGTTTATTTTCAACTATTAATGGGCAAAACAAAACACATATTCACAAGCTTATTTTTGTTTTTTACAATAACCTCAACTTTTAGTCAGAGTGAAGAAATAAAAGACCTACCTCAACTCTTTAAAGATAGAGAATATCAAGAAGTCATTGATATTTTAAGCTCTGAAGACGAAAAGCGAGAGCTTAGTTTAGATGAACTTTTCTATTTAACAAAAGCATACGGAAGGATGGGGCAATACTCTAATGGACTTGTGTATGCCGAAAGGATGAAAAACATTTGTTTAGCTCAAAAAGATACCACAAATTTAGTGAGAGCCTTGAACTTAAAAGCTGAAAACGTAATTGATTTAGGTAGATATGAAATAGGCGTTAAATTTTGTGAAGAGGCGAGTACTGTATTTAGAACACAAGATTCATTAGAATATCAGAAGTTATGTTTTAAATGGGGCATGATGCTGTATCACACCCAACAGTTTAAAGATGCGTATGATGTTTATAATAAAATTACACACAAACCATATAGAGAACTGTCTCTATTTACCAACAATTATGCATTGACTTTAATGGGAATTGAAAAATGGGATGAAGCTCTTAAGTATCTAAAAAAATCAATATCCTTAGATAACAGTACGGGTAAAAACACAAGTATCAATCTATCTAACATGGCTAATATTTATATAAATTTGAAGCAATGGAAACAAGCTGAAATTCATTTAGATTCCGCCGTGAAATCATTACAAAAGGGCAACAGTTTAATCGCAAGAAAGGCTATTTATAACAATTATTTTGAACTATTTAAAAAACAAAATAACATTGAGAAAGCAATGTTTACGTTAGACGAAATAGAAAAAATTAACCAAGATATATTCAATCAGAAAGTAAATGAAAAATTACAAGCTCTAGAAAGTGCAAATAGCAGTAAAGTATCATTAACAAAAAAAGTAAAAGTTATAGATGATCAGTTACAATTATCGCAACGTCAAATGTTATGGGGTGCCGTTATATCATTATTATTAATTATAGGGTTACTTACTACGCTTTTTATATACAAATACAGAAATATAATGGCAGCTCATGAAAATGTATTAGTAGAACAAAAACTATTGCGATCGCAAATGACACCACATTTTATTTTCAATTCACTGTCTGTTCTTCAGGGTATGATTTTAAATAAAGAGGATAGAAAAGCAGTTAGTTACCTTTCTAAATTCTCAAAATTGTTACGATTAATTTTAGAAAATTCTAGAGAAAAATTAGTCCAACTTGAAGATGAATTAAATGCTGTGCAACACTATGCAGACTTACAAAATATGAGAAGTCAGAATCAATTTACTTACACCTTAACATTTAAAAATAAATTGCCGTCTCAAAACATACTTATTCCACCTATGTTAATTCAACCCTTTGTTGAAAATGCCATTGAACATGGCTTTAAAAAAGATTTTATAAATGCTAAAATTGATGTAGACATTTTATTTAAAGATAATAAATTAACATGTATAATAAGTGACAACGGTATTGGAGTAGATTCTGACACTAATAAATCGAACAGCAAAAAGAAATCGTTAGCAACAAAAATTACCTCAGAGCGTTTAAAAATCATATCAAGAGAATTTAAAATGGAATCTGGTGTTCATGTGCAAGACCGACAACAATTTAACGAAAAAGGGACGCTAGTTACCTTAATATTACCTTATAAAATTAATAAAGATGCTTAAAGCCCTTATAGTAGAAGACGAATTATATATTAGGAAAGGTTTAATTTCTATGGTAGAAAGTCTTAATAAAGACATAGAAATTATTGGCGAATGTGAATCGGTTAAAGATGCCGTTACCGTAACTAAAGCTTGCAAACCTGATCTTATTTTTTTAGATATTAACTTAACAGATGGCAATGCTTTTGACTTCTTAGATCAAACTACGGAACTCTCATTTAAAGTTATTTTCATTACTGCTTATGAACAATATGCACTACAAGCTATAAAAAATGGAGCAGTTGATTATATTTTAAAACCTGTAGACATTGATGAGCTCGAAGCCGCTATTGATAAAGCAGTAACGACTGAAGTAGTTACTCAAAAAGAGCAATTAGAGGTTGTTAAAAGTCAATTGATAGACAATACTAAAACCAAATTAGTTTTAAGACTACAAGAAGGTTATCAAGTTATTGAATTTGATGCATTGGTATATTGCCAATCAGACAAAGGTTATACTACATTTTACCTTTCTGACGGCAAATCATATATCGCCTCTAAACCTATAAAAGAATTTGAAGGACAGTTACCTACTTCAAATTTTATCAGAACACATCAATCGTATGTTGTTAATTTAAATTTTATCGATAAATATGACAAAACAGGTTATATTTATTTAAAATCAGGAGTCAAAGTACCTGTAGCTTCACGAAGAAAAGAAGAGTTTGTTTCCAAATTACTTGGAGAATAAATAATTATTTTATTTGATAAATCAAATTTAAATTCATCTTAAACAAATACTAAAATAATCATTGCAAATATACATTTGCACTTTATTTAAACTTAGTTCGTTATTAGTTTTGGAATTGAATTTAAAATCAATAACAGATGAAACGTAAGTTACAACCAGAATACAATTCACTTGAAAATATCAAACAGTTTTTAAAGACTAAAACTTCAATGGATTGCTCTATACAACAAGATCAATGGGTTGACGATGGTGAAATGATGTTAACGGCAGGTAAACAATGTATAGTTATAAAAAAAAGTGGTACGGCAGGTGCAAAAGTAGTATTAAAAGAAAATAACATTGTTGATATAAGACCTATTGCACCAAGTACCTATATCAATACACTAACTCAGCGAGGTATTTTAGCGATGCTTATCCACGCTATTATTTCTGGCTCACAAAATAAAGTAGCAAACGAAGTAGAAAACTATTTATTAGAAATTCAAAACAACTAACCATGAACACTAAAACCTTCAATTATAAAGAAAAATTTTCAATTTGGATTTTCACACCTGCGGCTGTTTTTATTGCGGTAGCAATATATGCCTTTATTGAAAAAGTAAGTTTTTCGTATAGAGGTAATATGGTCTTAGACTATCCTATTAGTTATTATGTACCAGGAATACTTGGAGTACTATTTATTGCTTATGGATTTTATAAATTTATAAAAGCTTCAAAGTCTAAACAAAATCAAAAACCAATAAGTTTAGGCGAAACTTCAATGAGTTTTCCAAAAGGCTCCTCTGATACCGTACTATTAAATTACAGTACTATTAACGAATTATGGGTAAAGGATGATAAAGACGATGGAGAGTCCATTATTTTATATAGCGAGGATAGCAAAAATAGATTTGAATTTTTTGCAGAAAACTTTGACTCTGATTCGAAATATATTGACTTTAAAACCTATTTAGAAAAAGTATGTACAAATATTACCAATAGAGAATAACAATTATTTCGATTTAGTATAAAAAGAACTTTACTGTTTAATAAGACATACGAACAAAAACATTAAATGGACCTAATTCCAACACAGGTGAATTAGGTTTTTTTATTTCAAAACAACAAAAAAAAACGAATATCAATCAAACCGCCGCGAATAAACATCGCTCCACTATTAAGCTCCAAAGTTCTTTTATTTTAGCCAAGTGAATACAAATAATCACAATAAATAATTAATCAATTTAAATTTTAAAGATGAAAACATTAAAAATCAGTTTACTAGTTGCCATTGCAGCTTTCACCGTTAACACTGCAAGTGCACAAAAACTTAAAGCTTTTGGTAGTTCTATTGAAAAGAAGGTAGGCCCAGTTACAAAAAAAGTTCCTTATACCGATGTCGTTAGTTATTTAGGCCATGCCGCTGTAGATACTGAAGATGAAGTTAGAGATGGTAAAAAATTCTATTACATCTATGTATGGATTCCTGCTGTAGCACCTGAATTGGGACTTAGAATGATCTCTCCAGCTAATAAAGTAAAAGTAAAAGATCCTATAAAAGGAGCTACTTATGATGCTAATGCATCTTCTAAAGATTTCTTTGATACTTATATTACTTTAGAGCGTTCTGATATTATTTCTAAAGATAAAGTTGACACTTACAAAACAGCATCTTGGCATAAGTTAGCTAGTAATGATGATACTAGCGAAATATATAAGCAACCTAGTGGAAACTCTTATAACTCATTATTAAGATATAAAAGTAAAGTAGGTGACCCTACAGGAGCATTGACAACAGGTTTATATAGAATCGGTTTTACTACTTACAAAAAAGGTGAAGTAAAAGGTACATTTTTAGCTCAAATTGGTTCTCCAATAAAATTACCAGGCGTTGTTATGGCAAAAACTATTGAAGAGTTAAAAGCTCAAATGAAATAATTTTTAAATTTATGGGAACAACAGGAACAATAATATTGGTAATCGTGCTTTGTGCTTTTTCCTTTGGTTGGTATTTTATGCAACAAAAGAAAACGGCCAACGTAACGAAGGATTTTAATGTTATAAATCAAAAAGAGAATACCTCTATATATTTCAAAGAACTTTTAAATGGGAAATTCTCATTTTTAAAGAATGAAATGAAAAACGCTCCTATTGATGCTTTTTCTGCAGGCCGAATTCCAAATTCTTTAGGAGACAAAGCAAAAGCACTTGCAACAGACGTTGCAAAATCTGCAGCTTGGAGGTTAGTTGGTGTAAAAGCCAGGTACACCAGAGAAGATGCAATGTGTTACTTTGTTTTGAGTGGTGATGACCTTCATTTTCTCACTTATTTTGAGGATAAAATTGATAGTCACACACTCTTTACTAAAGATAAAATTAACGGTGCTACAATTTCTCAAATTGAGTCAGCAAAAACAGAGAAGAAGTTTGGTGCTGGAGTTCATAATGAATACCAGCTGACTTTTACAATGAAAGATGAACCAATTGTCCTAATCTTAAAAGATTATATAACAGAAGTTGTTGGACAAGGCATACCCAATGCGATGAGTACTGAGTACAACAAAGATTTAGTTAAGCAAAACTTAATAGGCTTACACTTTAAACGTATGTTAGGAGAAAAGTACCATCATTTAAAAATTGGATTATAAAATTTTAGAATACTCTATCCTCATATAGGGTAGAGTATTCTTATTATAAGAGATACATTTGAATTTGTTATGGCAAGTTAAAAATAATATCATAACCATTTAAGTATCTACATTTAGAATAAAATACATGGGCTAAACTACCACAAAATTGCTTCATTTAATCCAATTAAAGGAAGGTTTAAACAAAGATTTTGACCAAATAAATATCACAAACGGTACCCCATTTATAAATTTAAAAAACTTTAATATTATGATATTTTACGGAAGTAGAAGTAAACATTTAAAAACAGAAAGGGTTACAGGTCCTACTTGTCAGCACTGTAAAAATCAGGCCCCTATCAATATTACTATTTTTGGTAAATACGCACATCTGTATTGGATACCATTTTTCCCTATTGGTAAAACTGGAGTATCAGAATGTACACATTGTAAAAAAACGCTTTCACCTAAAGAAATGGATAATTCATTAAAAAGAAAATATGATGAAATAGATTCTTTTATCAAAACACCATTTTGGTTTTGGTCTGGTATTATACTTATACTATTTCTTTTTTTACCGACCATTATAATGACTATATTTAGATAATAACAACCTAAAATATCATTTCTTACAATCTCTATCTCATCTAACAGAGGTTAGGTTTAGCAATGTTTTAAAACTCTATTTTCTTCTTTCTAAAAGCACATTATAAAATCAATTTTAAGATTAATACGCCTACTATATTTATTTCTTTATAGAAATTCATATTGAATTTATTATATATAAAATAGAAGTATTGGAGTAAGTTATAGCAATGGAAAGAATACTGAATACACAAACAATTTAATCTGTAACGAATATAAATTTCAGCTTAGCAGATATATATTCTTATAATTGATAATTAACAATTAAAAGTATTTTAGCTTCATCAATTAAACCAATGAAGATAAAATTATCACTCATGAAAAAATACATTTACATATTATCTTTATTGCTATTTAGTATTGCTTGTAAACCTCAAAACAAGGAACTACAAGAAGCTCAAATTGAACTTGAAAAAAAAGTGCAATCTATCGAGTCATTACTTGCTTTTATGGATTCTAGTATCATCCTGACACCAGCAGATCATGAAGTAAATGACACTTTGAAAGTATCTGATTTCCGTGATGCTTTTGGTTTAAAAGACACATTGGTAATTGAAGAACATATAAATAACTATTTAGATTCTATAAAATTTGTCGAAAAACTACTCTACCCTACTAACTATCTTGAGTTGGATTATTATGGTTATGATTTCGGAAAAAAAATAAGCCAATCTGGATACTATACTACTCCTACAAAGGAAGAACCTATTTTTTTATTAAAAAAAGTATTTTTTAAAAATAAAACAACACTTGCTGTAAACGACACTATGGTTTATAGCCCTGGCAATTCTAGAAAAGGTAATCAAATTGAATCTTCTAAACCTGCAGCTAAATTAGCAATTGAAGTGCAGTACCAATATCCAATTATTAATAAGGTTAGCTTAGGTATAGTCAATAACAAAATATCTTTACCCGAAGGAGATATCATCTTAAAAAAAATAAACAAAAACGAAGTTACGCTGATTATGCCTAAGATGTTAGAAGAGCGGATAGTTGATATTAATGCTATTTATAAAGATGGAAATGTATTAAAGAAAAAAGGCATGTCTGGTAATACCTTACCCTCAAAAAAAGAATTGTTATTTTTTGAAAAAGTATTGGTTATTCAGAAATCCACCCTTAAAAAACTAAAAGATAATGAGTTTAAGAACAAAAAGAAACTAGATGCATATATCAAAAAAAACGTACCTAATGAACCTACAAGTACACAACAATTATTTACAGGAACATATTATTTTAACGGAAATGTTTCTTCAATTGATTTATTTATTAAAAAAGAACAAAATATTTTTGGAAAACGAAATATTTTAATCGAAAAAAACGCATATAGAAAACTTGAAGAGAATACATATGGTTATTATATTTCGACAGATACTGTTTCCGGGAAAGACGGTTTAGTAGGCATTGATGGTAAATGGAAAATACAACCCAACTTTGAAGATTTAAAATTTAAAAATGACTACTATTATAGTGGGACTTACGATGATAACCAGAATCAATTGCATCACCTTAACTTAAAGGAGAACAAATTAAAACCCGTATTCTATAGTTTAGATGAACTAAAAATACACAAGGGCAACCTGATAATAGCTAACACTAATGAAGGCCATAGAAAACTATTTGGGGTAATAAATGCTAAAACAGGCGAAACTGTTATTCCTATGAAATATAATTACATACATATTGAATATGGCTTGTTTACAGTCCGAAATTTTGATAATAAATCAGGTCTCTATGACAAAAACGGAAAGCAAATATTACCTGAAATTTACAAAAGTATAAACATCTTTAGCAATAAAATTAAAACCAGTAGAAGCATTGAGGGACAATCCAATTCTAAATATGAAGTTTTTAATTTTAAAGGTGTTCAATTAAAAGAATAGGTAAATGTATAGTCATATGAATAAATTTCTTTTTATAGTAATTGTTTTATTAACATCGATAAGCATTAATGCACAAGATGTCATAAAAATACCAACTATAGATTTGATTGCATATGATAATGATGCCTATTACTATTTGTTTCAAAAAGATGATAATGGTAATTTTATTGAAATTTATTTAGATAAAAGCACGAATAAAAACAAGGTGATTTCACTTGAAATACAAAAAGACGATAGCGTAAAAACACTCCATGAAATTCAAGAAAAATATGATAATATTGTTCACACAACAGCATTAGCACCCTATACGCTTTTAGATTTTAAAAAATTATTATCAGAAAACAATTGGATGCTGCATAATTCAGAAACTGATGAAAAAAATACCACTTTATTAAAACCTATTACCGAAGACATAACCAGCATAAATGAGCTTACGTATACAACTCAGTTAAGTATTGGTCTAGGAGGCTCAATTGAAAGTCAACACGATGATAAAACAGAAAAATGGAGCATAAAAGATAGAGAATTTCTTACGACACTTATTTTAAGTTTAGGTAATCACAAATATATCAACCTTTATTTTCAAGGAAATTCTATACTTGGAATTTTACTTCCATTAAAAAATAAAAACTTACTGGTGTTTGATGATTACAAACCAATGACAAACAGCAACATCTCTATAGATGACGATCGTTATAACTTCAGAAACAAAGAATTATTATCCTATTTTAATCCAGAGGACTTTTACAAATTAGAGAAGGATTCACACCAATATAGATTGGTTAACAACTATGGAACTGATAGACTTAAAAAGGCATTTGACTCCATCTTAATTAGCCCACAATATATCATTGGTAAAACTTCATCTAGTACTTCAATTTATAATTTCGCTTTAAAGTCGATAGAAATTCCTTCGTTGCAACAGGTGTATTTTTATCATTCCGGCATAGAAATATTAGATGCTGAAGGAGCTTATTACTTTGATAGTGAAGGTAATAAAATACTAACATTGCCCCCTGTATCCTATTTTGTTTGCGGCACGGTATCCTCAAGCGAGTATCGTATTCAAAAAAACAAAGAACTTAAAACACCATTCAGCATTAGCACTTCAAGAGGTTCTTTTGGAGGAATATTGTATGGAGAAACATTACAATTGCGAAATTTACCTAAAAATAGTAAGGTCAGTTTTTTAGATAATTCTAATCACTTCTCGTGGGATGGTAACAGCAGCTACGTTGGTGAAATAAATATACAACCGAAACTACTAAAAGTAACTCAAAACGGTAAAACAGGTATTTTTACTTATGATTCAGAAAAAGCAGTTGCTTTTAAAGCACCTCGCGAATATTTTATAACAAAATCTGGTGATTCTATTCTAAAACCCTTACCAATTGGTTTGGACAAAAAAGGCTATGTAAAAGTTACCGAAGTACTCCCATTGGTTTATGACAACATTGAAATGAATACTAAAGATGGATTAATCTATTTATACAAGGAAGGTAAAGTTGGAATTTACCCAAATCATAAAACCACACAATTTGATTCTATTGAGCAAATTACTCGCTCTTTTTATAAGATATCTAGAGATGGCAAACAAGGTTGGTTAGACATAAAGACTTTTAATGAGTATTATTAAATTATGGGTAACAGAGCGTATTTAAGCATTCAAACAGAAAAAGACTCAAATGAATTATTATTTGAAGCAAACAATTCATTACCTTTTTTTTGGATTGGATTACTGGATGATGAGATATTAGATAATGTAAAACCTGTCTGGTTGGAAATTGAAGAACTTTTAAATTCCGAAGATGATGATAAAATTGAAGATTATTTTCGTAATAATCCCAATACAGGATCTTTTAGAGTTGAGAAAAAATCATTTCTTCAAAACATACACAAAACACAATTGTTTCTAGAAAGTTATGCACCAGAGAGCATCCCTATATTTAACGATTTTCGTTCCTTTATTCATTCCAAATTTACAAAGCCCAATCAATATTTATTATTGGATATCTTAGAAATTGCTGGGTTTACTAGCATTAGCGAATTAATATCCAATCTATATGACGAAATTAAAATTATTAAAACACAAAACCTTCAGGGAATAACACATTTAGTACGCCATGATTTAATAGCAGGCGGTACAGGATTTTCAACTGAATTTGAGGAACTCTCTTCGTTTTATGCAAAAGAAATGAAAGATCGGATGAAAAATACACCCAACTATCCAAACGTAAAAATTATTACCAAAAAATCATTAACTCCACATATCGCTGTCTTAATTTTAGCTCCATTATTCACCTACATTACTTATAGAGGTTATATAAAAGAAGGTTTTTCTTCTACTGTAATTATTCTCGGATTAAGTAATATAATGTTCTACAGCTATAGTATTTTCCGTTTAATTCAAATTTCAACAGTGATACAGTCAAAAAAATCTTAAAAAACATTGTATTCCAGCATTTTATCGAATATTAACCAAAAGTGTTCAAATATTAATTGTCCTATTTATATGTATACATTACCTTATACTTTTACAGTATCAAATTACAACAATTGAAAGCAAAACCAGATAATAGCATTGCCACAGAACTTATTTTGTTAGGAATTTTATTTTTAATTGGTTATTATTTTTCCGATTCTTTACAGAAACATCCGTTGGGCTATTTCTGGCTTGCTTTATCAATTACAACATTATGTTTTGGCTGTTGGAAAATAGAAAGTTATGAAATAAAAAATGCTCAAATAATAAAGAAAAATTTTGGGGGTATTTTTACTAAAACTGCTGATTTAAAAAAGTTGAAACAAAAACAAATTAAAAAACATAAAACAGGCACAAGTCCGTTTATATTCATAAGCTTGTTTAAAAACACCGACAAGTATCGAAATTTTCAAAAAGTAAAGTTGACATTCGATAATGGTCAAAAAATAACAATATATCAAAATACCATAGCCACAAAAGATTTTTACCGCTTAAAGAAACTTCTAAAAAACTAATAAATTATGAACGTTGGATATTTATCGAGACTCTTTCCATTACTCACCTTTTTAATGCTATTAGGGTGTCCAGATGTTGACAGCTTTAATTTCTTAGAAAGAGAAATTACAACAAATAATGATCAAACTAGTGCCTTAGATACAACATATTCTAGAAATGATAATATTGCAAAAGATGAAGATACCAATATCATTTCAAGAGATCAAAAAATCAAAAATATACTAACTGAATTAGACAGTATAAACGCCTCCTTTCAATGGAAACTTATTAAAGACAATCTTTATATTAATAAAAAAGGGCAATTAGGTCTTCAAATAGATTATGCTACCGAAGTAGGCAATACTAAATACTATATTTCAAATTTCACTGACAACGACCAAAGTTTAAATAAAGTAATAGACACCGCTTCTTTTATACATTTAGGCAGTACATTTTATAAAGACAAAAACAATATTTATCATTATTTTGATATGGCCTATGGAGGTAGGTTTACTGTTTACAATTCAAAAGACTATGCTACTTTTCATGTCATAGGCGATCATTATGCAAAAGACAAACATCATATATACGGAGAGCGAGCAGGAGTCCTAAAAAATGTAGATTACAAAACTTTCACTTCAGAAATAGGTGCTGGACCTTATGCAAAAGATAAATTTGGTTACTACTTCTGGGATGAATTAATAATGACCCATGAGGAGTTTTATAAAAAATACAAGCTAAAGTCTACAACATTAAAAGCATTCTCTAAAATAATTCAAAATTAAAATCTATGAATATTTTTGCCTTTTCAGATACTGCAATTAACAAGTTGGCTACTAAAAAAGTAATTGCCCTTTATCCTATGTTGATTTGTTTGGTTTTTACAAGTTTTGTAATAGCCAACGCCGTTAAAGATGGCGACCTTTTTAGGGATAAAAATTTTGCTCTCATTATGGCAGGCATTGGGCTATTTTTTTTAATTGCTGGGTTTTTCTCTGCTAAAAAAGGAGCTAAAAGCGTTTTTGTAGCCACAAAATATGTACTTGATGATACCTCTATTGAGAAACAAGTACCCAATGCTAAAAACACAAAAATAAGCTATAGAGATATAAAAAGTTACCGTGAGACTAAAAGCGGAATACGGTTAAGAGCTGTAAAAAAACAAATTTTTATTCCTAAAGAGTTAACAGATTACCACGAGGTGGTATCAACCATCAAAAAGAATACACAATCTGGAGTCATTAATTATCGAACTAAATTCAAACTTAATGAATATGTAGAAATGAATTTAGCAGGTTTTGGTATGATGATTATATTAATTAGTTTTTTTGTCTTAGAAGACAAAAACTACAAATTACTTTTTGGCATACCGTTATTAATCATATTACTTTATGCCATTCTAGATGCTTTTACAAATAAGCATACGCAAACTGATAGTGGTGTTTTAGCTAAAATAACACTCTACTCAATATCCCTAATTGGTTATTTAACGTACATACTATTCTTTACTTAAAATGAGACATTACAAATGTGCTAATTAAATAATTTGATTTCGAACTTCGTTAAAACTTAAAATATGATCCAAAGAAAAATAGTATCTATTATTATATGCAGTATTCTTTTGTATAGCTGCAATAAGAAGGCCTCTAATAATTCCATAGAAGATAATACAATATCAAAAAGTGAATTACAGGAGACAAAAATTTCTGACATAACAACTGAAGTAAATAATTCAGCTGAACCAACATCAGCAGTAAATAGTTCAATTGCATTAGATACTACTAATTATTTTGCCGAATGCATTATTGAAAATATCGAAAATGGACCTTCATCTCTTAGGACGATTGATAATAAGTTAATTGAGGCAAAAATTCTAGAAAATAATTCACCTAGTGCCTATAGAGATTTCTTTTTAAACTATTTATTCAACAGTCAGTTAGGTAATCATGATTATATTACGGTATATACTGGGGAGGTAGATAAACAGTTTTATGAAAATAAACTATGGATAGCTACAATTTTTAAAGAAAGTATTAAAACAAAAGATGATTTTGAAAAAAAGGCTAAAGAATGTTTAGAGAATGCAGCAACTAAAGAAAGATTTAAGAATAGTAATTACTATATTTTAAACAATACAAGCAGACAGCTTATAGAACAAATTTATTCTGGAATACTTCAAGAGAAACACCCCAACCTAAGCTTGTTTGAAGCCTTACAAAAAGAGTTACCAAGTAGCTTATTTACCAATTTAGACACGAGGGTAGGGTGTTATTTATATTTACTGTCCTCATTATCTGAGTATACTAATAAAAAAATGGAATTAGAGTATTCGCAAGCATTAAGAATTATTCAAAATACAGAGGAAGAGGAAGTAAAAAAAGAGGAGGTAAAAGATGATTCAGTCAAAAACAAATACCCTGAAATAGTAGAAATAGAAGTACTATCAGAGGAAGAAACCCAAGATTTTATAAAAAATGGTGGTATAATAGAAAGTACCGAAATAGAAAACAACAATTAAAACCATCAATTACCATAATGACATAGGTTTTGTAGAAATTGATATACTTAAAAAAAAGTATCCTCATTTGAAAATTCACACCTTTAATCGCAATCCATAAAAAACAGTATGAAGAAAATAATTTTAATTATTACGCTAATAAGTATTTTTACAACTTCTTATAGTCAAGACAACCATGAGGTTTCTAAATTAAAGCCGCCTACCAACACATCTGTTGAATTAAAAGCATTTAAAAACCAACAGCGATATAAACTAATTATTGATTCACAAAAATGTGAAGTTAATGTTTACATAAATGGTATTGAAATCAAGCCTACTTATGGCACAAAAAATTATGATTTAAACAATTATATTACAGATAAGGTTTCTTCTATCAAAATAATAGCAAATCCTGGATATATATCTTATCCTGAAAATGGAATTATCAGTAAAAGAAAGGTTCAGCGTTTTAGAGAATATTCAAACCTATCTGCCATGATAATAGAAGAACATGCTACTTATTCTATAAAAGCTCTCGAAAATACCTTACTTGAAGGCAATGAACCAGTTGTTTTTCAATTTAAGTTTGATTCTAAATTACCATATTACCCCGAAGCTTGGAAAAATGGCGTTGATTTACGAAAGGATGAAAAGTTATCTATAAAAATAATTGCTCTTTACGAGAAACTAGGTAAAGCAGTTTTAGAGAACGATGAAAATGCCATTAATGACCTACTTTATAAACGTGAATATGAAATTCAACAATTAGATTTTGATACCAAAATTGAAACGACGAGAAAACTTTGGAAAGAAATTATTACACTCAATGAACCTGCAAAAAATTACTCCGTATCAGAAGGTTTTAACATGACATATTATGCTGACGGAAAATTGGTATACATACACCCTAAAAACAATTCAGATATGCTCATCTTCAATGGAAAAACAATAGATACCCAAATGTCTTACATGTTGTACCAGCCAGAAGGATCTGACGAGCTTAAAATAATAAGGTAAAAGGCAAATTTCATTAAGAAATATAATAAATACTACGGTCGAATTTCAAATATTTACCAAACTACTACGAATATATATTAGTCATTTCAATCAATTTTAAATTATAATATGTTTGCGGTATTAAATCACAAATACAACAGCTAATCAGCAAAAAAACTTATGAAAAGACTAACCATGCTCCTATTATTTACCTCCTTATTTGGTTACGCCCAAATAGATTATAAAGGACTCATCAAAAACGTAGAAGACATCACCTATGAAACCGATATAAAAGCTCATTTTAAAGGTATACCGTTTAGTGAAGAATATAGTGAAATTGAATTTGATGATGAACGTTTCTTACGATTTCACGGTGTTATTGTTAATAAAGTAACATTTAGTGATAGTTGGAGCGGTAAAGTGATAAACATTAAACCGTTTAATGAAAACGCAGACTATGAAAAAATAAAAGCTAAATTATTTGAATTATATGGTGAACCAGAAACTAGCGAAAGAACAACTAGAATTAGTTATGAATGGGAAACTGACAACAAACAGATATCATTAAGTATAAACCTACAAGGAGAAGAAGAAGAAGAAGAAGAAGAAGAAGAAGAAGAAGAAGAAGAAACAGTTCAAGGTGTATTTAAAGATTTTGATTCTTTAACAATCGTCTTAAAACAAGAATAAATATTTAATATTCAACTAATGAAAAACCTTATAATTTTACTCATATTAACTATCAACTTCACATTTACTTCATGTGGTAGTGACACGCTTAAATATGATTTTTCAAAAATAAAGTCGTTGGCAGAAACCAAAGCATTAATTACAAAAATGCAACTTGAAAATAAAGATGAAAACGTTGACAGTACTTCCAATTTTCAAGAAATCACTTTAAAAGGGATGCACTATGCTGGAGTACCTGTAAAAAGTGCTCTTATTACTGATAATTACACTTTACTGACCACAGACACCCTTAACTTTTCTGCCAAAAATTTACTGGAAGCTATAGAGGCTGAAAAAGGATTAACAGCGATGTCAGATACCTATAGTAATAACATCGAATTTGAATGGAAAGATGAAACTGAAAATAAAAAACTTGAAATCAAACTAGTTAATGGTAAACATTTAGCGGCTTTTGGAGATAAAGATTATGCTGAGTTAACTATAAACTATAAACCAACCTACACTATACCATTAGCAAACCTTCATAAGGAGATTAAAACTTTTGAAAACCAACCTAAATACATACTAAATATAAGAGCTTATGATTGCCTATATGATATAATTCTTAACGGCATAATCATTACAGAGTCTACTAATATTACTGAATTTAATTTAAACAACTACATTACTGGGCCTAATTCTTCAATAAAAATAATAGTTAAACCTAGTAAAATTGAGGGTTCAAAAACATTTAATGAACAAGCTTATTTTTCGGCTACCATTATTAATAAAAGTAATAATGAACCTGTTCAAGAAATCGTAAGAACAGCTCTAAATGGTAGTAATTCTATTGTATTTAATGCTGAATTTAATTCTACGCTACCCTACTACCCTATAGCATGGACTGATGGTGTCAATTTAATAAATGACAAAAATTTAAAGGATAAAGTAATTGCATTATATGATAAATTAGGAAAGGCCATTTTAGCGAAAGATAAGCAAGCAATTAACGATATATTCTATCAAAAAGATTTCGAAATGCAACAATTAGATTTTGATACTAATTTTGAAACCGCACGAAATGAATGGGAAGCCTATTTAGCTATTCAAACCTCCAGCTACAAGTACACCCTAGCAAATGATTTTGAAATTGAATTTAATGATGGAGGAAAATTAATTTACACCTATGCCAAGGATAAATCAGATATGATCATTTTTACTGGAAAAGGCTATAATGCGACATTCAACCATTACTTATACCAACCAAAAGGATCTAACGAACTCAAAATAATCAGATAATGAAAAAATTATTTTTTATACTACCAGTACTATTAATTGTGGTTGGTTGTTCTAAATCACAACCTATAGACAATGAAGAACTAGATCATTTTATATCAAAACTTGACGATAAATCATTGGAAGAGATTAAAGAAGAAATGAATAGCAATGTCAAACAATTTGAATCTTTTTCAAAATTCTTTGAAAGTACATTTTCCAATGATATAGAAATAATTAATAAGGAAGATGAAAAATATGAAGAAGAATTTAAAATAGATACCTCAGGTTTTGGAAAAGCTCTTCACCAATTTAATGATGTTGTTTTTGTGCAAACTTATGAAGATTATGAAAGCCAGTTAGAATTTTCAAAAAACAACTCAGATTCTTCTAAACCAATGAACCTAGGAGAAGGTGTGTCTCAAATATTTATACCAAATAAAATCTACTATCATGATGGCGAGGTACGCACGGATAGTATATCAAACTATGACGTAGATTTTACTTTTGATGAAAGCTGGGGAAAAACAAAACCAATTGATAGTATTGATATTACTTATAAAGTAACTTATGTAAAAGATTATGATGTTGTTGAAATCTCTGTAGACAATCCAACTGCCAGTTATAACGGTGGAGAAATTAGCTTGGTTAAAGCAGAGGGTAATTATATTTATTTTACAATGAGCGATACACTTCCGGCACCTGTTAGAATACAAGGTTATAACAAAGAAGGTAAGGTTTTAGATAGAAGTGGTTATTCTAACAATGGCGTGGCTCCCGGTGAAATGGAAAGTGTATTTACTGAAATGTTAAGCTACTTAAAAAAGTTACAAGAAAAATTAAACGATGATGACTTTGAAAATACGGCTGAATTTCAAGAATATTTGAAAGACAACTTATCCAACTTAGAATTCTTTAATGACAATGATGGCATTTTTCACAGACAGTACTATTATCATGGAAATGTAAAATCCTTAAAGTTATATTTCGAAAAAGATTCTGAAAATAGGGAAATTATATTCACTGCACGAAACTATAAGCCTTTTAAAGACAGTGATGATTTAATTGCAATGGAAACTGAAGATGCAACTGTACTTTTAAATAACAAAGGTGAACAAGTAATTACATTAAATGGATTTGATGGTTTAGAAAATATAGGTGGTAATTTTTATGAAGATTATAATCATTTTTATTATTTAAACAGGACTGAAAAACAATTAGACACATTATTAGTTTATGATATAAAAGCTCTGAGCAATGGTCTTATTGGGATACTACCAGAACAAGAAAACGAACATTATACACTTGTTACTTCCAACAACATACCAATTGGATCTAATTCATATTGGCTTCTTCAAGAAGTTGGAAATATAGTATTTGGAATTACTATTGATGATAAACATTTCATATTAGATGAGAATGCTAATGCAATGCTATTACCAGGTGTTACTAAAGTTTATGATAAACAATCTGATGATAGAATAATGGTTAGCAATACTGACAGGAAAATAGGATTTATGAATAGTAAAGGTAAACTAGTAATTCCATTTAAATATGATGATGCCAAAGATTTTGAAGATGGATTAACAGCAGTAAAATTTAATGGTACCTATAAACTGATTGATGTAAATGCGAAAGTATTAGTAGATACAGAAGAAGATTATATCAATTTTTTTGGTGAAGATGATAACAAAAAGAGAATCTATAAATTTGATTATGGTAAAAAAAGCTATAATTATAAAGGAGAGTTGATTGAAAAATAATGAAACCTAAAATTTTAAAGACTGTTCTTATTACTCTAATTTTCGCACTTTTACTGTTAACAATGGTGCTAAACAAAATGCCTTTTTGGACTATTGGTTTACTTTCGTTTATTATCTCCCTAGTAATAGGGAGTTATATATTATCACCCTTTTCAAATGGAAAGAACCAAATAGATACTATTGAATTTTCAGAAGACATTACAACTGACTTTAGTTCCTTAAAAAAAATCTCCACGAAAAATCACTATTATCATAATGACGTTTTTTATATAGTGAATAATGAGCAAAAAGTAATCTCCATACCTTTTGCTAATATCATGGAGATTAAACACACTCTATCTAAAGAAAACAATAGACGAATTTGGAAATTAATTGCACTGCACAACAATGAACAAGTTGAATTTAAATTCAGACACAACTTCACTTTATAGAATAGAAATTTCACTCAATTTCTGTCTGAATTAAAACAGAAAAATCCCAATACCAACATAGGGAAATTTAATCTTTTTACGATGTGAAATATTCAAAAGTATGCGAATATTGTTTACATCAACCCAAATATAGATTCACCCCTTTTTATAGCGTTACTATACCCTACATTTGATTAAAAGCAATTAAAATACAAGATAAAACAGTAGTGTTTCATATACTATAAACATACCCCTTCCTGAATATTTAAAAGAGGTAAATCATCAATAATATGGCAAATAGAAGTTATTTATACTCCCTTAATTACAACCAATGTAAACTAGAAAAAGCAATTAAAAAGACCATTTCTGGAGTGTCAGAAAGCGAGTATTATATTCCATTAGCTTATAAAATACTGATCAGTCAAGAAACTCAAATGTGCAATTCCATTATATGGGATAACAAACAAAAAATAGCCTTAACAGGTAATTTAGAAAAAGGAAAAAGTAAATTATTTGATTTTTTAGAAACACTAAAATCTAAAAGACTATTTGATGAAAAATTACTTAATGAAAAAATTGAAAACACTAGAGTTTCACTTTCTAAGACCGAAAAATATGGACTTTTAGAACCTGGGGAAATTTTTGATTTGGAAAATGAAAATATCTACGACCAAAATACAAGACTCTATAGTAATTTAAAAAATATAGATATTGAGATTAAATCGTTCTATAAAGCTGTTTTAGAAATTGAAGAAAAGCTGACCAGCCAAAAAAATTATTTAAAAGATCTAAAAGATAATAATGACTTTGTGGGTAGAATACTCGTTAAACTATTTTCAAAAAAGAAAGTACCTGTCAAAGACAATATCCGTAAGCTTGAAAATAACATCGCATATTACCAACAAGAAAAATGGAATTTATTAGGCATTGATCAATGGAAAGATCATTTATATTATAATTTTTAATAAGACCTACTTTATAATAAGGAAATTATCATTTTTTAATAGGAGGTAAAAGCTCTGATAATAATTCAATACATAGCGTATTTAATTACAGAAATGGTTATCACTTTAGAAGTGTAATAAAATTTGATCGTCTATGTAATGACGTTATTTACTTCTAAAATAAAGTAATAGAAATTATAAAAATATAACACGAATAGATGGCTCGGTTATAATTACAAGGCCATCTAATTCTTTAGGCACATAGTATGAAAAATAAACGGAAAGCAATATTTTATTAATTACACTACTAACAATAAATTTAGTTTTTTACATATGGACAAACAGCATAGAGAACGAAACTAAAAATTACGACAACTACGATTTTGAAATTGGTCGCTTTTTTCAACAGTCTAATACTAGACTGACTTATTCATTAGAAATAGCAACAAAAATTATATTCCGTTCAATCCGATTTACGGTGGTTTGCTGCTATAAACTTTTATGCTAACAACAGTAAAAAAAGCATTAGAATAGAACAGGTAAAAACTAAATATTCTGCCTTAAAATCGCAAAACGATGCTATATCTTTTAGAGAATCCTTTTATACTAACCTTACTAAACTAAGAGAAAAGTACTTTAAAAGTTATTCTTATAAAATACGTGAGTATAAATGGTTTGAACTTACACCTCTTTACGGATTGGTCTTATTATTTATGTTTAAACGTTAAATTTAAATTCCTTTATTAATTTAAAAAACGATGAATACTAAAATCCTATAAAATTTTGATCCAAAAATGCTTTGGATGTTTTCGTCTCCATTTCTCTCCAAACCAGTTTCCAATTACTAAATTTATATACTTCTTTAAAACAAAAACATTCTAATTTATACGAGCCCATTCATTAAAAAATATTATAATTTAGTAAAACAGTTTTATAATCGCAAAAAAGCATCAGACAAAGGATAATTTCATGTAATTCAAATACTTATTTGTGTATTACTTTGAAAACAGAAATTTAAACATGTATAAAAAAAATTAACAAATTAAATAAGGTGGAGAGACGCAAATTTATAAATCAATTAGGCTTAGGAGCAGCAGCTTCCTTAGTACCTACAACCCTATTATCATTTACACCATCAATCAAAAATAACACAACCAATAAAACTTTAAATTTTGGTATTGTTACTGATGTGCATAAAGATTTAATGCCAGATGCCAACCAACGTTTAGAAACATTTATTCATCAAGCACAAGAACGAAATGTAGATTTCATTATTCAGATGGGAGACTTCTGTATGGTTGAGTCTAAAAATAAAGACTTTTTAAAAATTTGGGAGCAGTTTAAAGGACCTAAATATCATATTTTGGGAAATCATGATATGGATAAAAACTCTAAAGAAGAGATCTTAGATTTCTGGGGAATGCCAAAAACCTATTATTCCTATGATTTCGGAAGCTATCATTTTGTTGTGTTAGATGCCAATTTCTTGTATGAAGACGGAAAATTTACAGATTACAAAAATGCTAATTTTTATGTGAATGATAGTGTTAGAACATATATTGACAATGAACAAATTGAATGGTTTACATCAGATTTAGAAGCTACCGATTTACCAACTATTGTGTTTTCTCATCAAAGTTTATGGCACTACCAATGGGGTGTAAAAAACCGACTAACACTTCAAAAAATAATGGAAAAACAAAAAGATAAAATAATTTGTTGTTTAAATGGCCATAATCATTTAGACTATCACCATCATCAAAACGGTATCGATTATGTTGAAATAAACAGTATGTCTTACCAATGGATGTCTGATAAATACAGTAGTACAGATCGTTTTTCAGAAGAATTATATAAAAAATATGGAAACCTACATCACATAGCAGGTTATAAAGACCCATTATATGCCTTTGCTAGCTTAAATTCAAAAGGAACTATGCAAATAGAAGGTGTAAAAAGCGAATGGATTTCTCCTTCTCCATACAAAATGGGTATGCCCAAAGGCATTGACGGAATGGTTTATTCTGCAGAAATTTCTGACTATCAACTTAAGTTTTAAAAAATCAATATAAATATGCAGTTGAAATAATATATACGACATACCTCCACAAAACAAAAAAGCATCCAGATTTGGGAAGCTTTTCATCAACTAACATACGTTAGAGTGGTTTCATCTGTAATATTATTAAATCAAATTTTAAAATCGGTTTTGGAAGGCTAGAGCACTCGAGTAACCTAGATTATCTTAAGAATGAAAATTTTCAATAATAATTTTCTTTACTTTTTTGTTCAATGATGCAATAGAGTTATAACTGGTGTGTTCTAAAATAATAACTACCAAATCGTCTTTCTGATATTGCGTAAGCCCCGTTCTAAAACCATTCCATTTACCGTAATGATAAATAGTGTTTTGGTCTTTGGTATTAATCCGCAAACCGAAACCGTATGGAATTTCTTTTCCGTAGATCGTTTCTCCTTTAGAATACATAAGGCTCAAAGATTCTTTTGAAAGTAGTTTTCCGCTATTTAGTCCAAGTGTCCACTTCAACAAATCTTTACTAGAGGAATACACATTTTTATCACCTACAATGGCATCATTAACTGTAGTATTAATTTTTAGATGCCTATAACCTCTTTGCAATCTATATCCGTCCAAATGGTTTTCAATGCTATTTTCGTTTTCAGAACTAAGAACAAAAGAATCTTTCATATCTAGCGGATCAAAAATATTCTTTTTCATAAAGTTACTAAAACTAGTACCTGAAACTTTCTCAACTATAGATGCCAATACAAAATAACCCGTATTAGAATAATCAAATCTTCGCCCTGGTTTAAAATATCGTTGTGCTTTACTAGATTCGAGCAACGCCATCATTTCACTGTTCGTCGGTGCTTTTTCTTGTTTCCATTCATGCTCTGCAACCCAAAAATATCTCGGCAACCCAGAAGTATGATTTAGTAGGTTTTTAATAGTTATATTTTCATAAGGGAAGTGCGGAAAATACTTATTTACTGTATCAGTAAGTTGAATTTGATTCCGCTCGTATAATAACATAATAGCGGCTGCAGTGAATTGTTTACTTACTGAGGCCAATTGAAATACAGACGTTTCATTTAAGGGCTCTTTCTTTTTAAAATCTGCATAACCCACATAATTATCATATAGTATTTTCCCATGCTTTGCGACTAATAATGATCCGTGAAAATCTTGTTTTTTATTAATACGCTGTAACAAAGAGTCTAATTTATGGCTCACTTTTTTCGTTTCCACCTGAGGATACTGCTCTATTAAAATGGGATTTTCCTCTTCGGTTTGAGTCGCTAATGTTACTAACGGCTCAATTGTTTCTTTCTTGGTAGATTCAGGCTTAGCAACCAACATAAAGCTGCTCAAAACAACTATTAGTGCTATCAATGTAACTGGAATATATTTTTTCAATGTGATTATGTTTACGGGTGCAAATTAACAATCACCTTAGATTTTCAAAAAGGTTTAGTGCCTATAACGTAAATTTTAAGGTTTTATGATAGTGTTTATTAAATTCCAACAAAATTTAACACTTCAATACAACCAAGTAATAGAAAATTTCGAAAAATAATAGAGCCTAATCTGAATAAATACAACAATTGAACATCATATGTCCAAACCTTTATTAAAAGATGTTTTATTAAAAATTGTAATACTATTGAATATAATACAGAAATAAATAGGAAGAAAAATGCTTATAAAACAAAAAAGCATCCCGATTTGGGAAGCTTTTCATCGACTAACTTATTCAGTTAGAGTAGTTTTATATGTAAACTACTAAAAACAACACAACATCGTTAAAATTTCTCGAACTTTAGAAATTTTAGCGGTCTGGACGGGATTCGAACCCGCGACCTCCGCCGTGACAGGGCGGCATTCTAACCAGCTGAACTACCAGACCGTTGCTTAAAGCGAGTGCAAATATAAACGCGATTTATTTAATAGCAAAATGTTTTTACAAATTTATTATAAAAACTTTTTTCTACTGACTAAATACGTAGTAAGTACCTGTTCAAAACCCTCATTAATATCTACTGGAACATAGTCAATTTTATATTGCATACATTTCATTTTCAGATTATTAAAATATTTTTCAACAATATCCTTATACCCTTCCTTTACTGTATCGGCATATAAGTTAATATGTTCTCCTGTTTCTACATCAACAAATCTTTTTGGAGTATTGCTAAAATCGAAATCTAGCTCCTTTTTACCGTCAAACGTATGAAACAGTACTACTTCGTGCTTATTATACTTTAAATGACGCAATGCTTCGAATAAACTCTCTTCTTCTATATCTGACTGAAACATGTCAGTAAATAAGAAAATTAAAGAGCGTCTATGAATTTTGTCTGCAATCTCATGCAATGCTGTAAATGTCTTTGTTTTGGTCTTTGCCTCTTGCTCAAGTAATAATTCGAGCTGATTCAATAACATTCGCCTATGGCGTTCACTCCCCTTAGCTGGAGCGTAATATTCATTTACATCAGAATAGACACTTAACCCATAAGCATCACGTTGACGCTTTAGAATCTCTAATAAGGCCGCTGAAGCTACCACTGAAAACCCAATTTTATTCAACTGCTCTAATCCTGAATTTTTCAATTGAGGATAATGCATCGAAGCAGAATTATCTATGATCAACTGACATCTTAGATTTGTTTCTTCTTCGTACCTTTTTACAAATAGCTTATCCGTTTTTGCAAATAATTTCCAGTCTATATGTTTGGTACTTTCTCCTTTATTATATAAGCGATGTTCTGCAAACTCAACCGAGAACCCATGAAATGGGCTTTTATGTATACCGGTAATAAAACCTTCTACCACTTGATTAGCAAGCAGCTCTAAGTTCTTTATTCCGGTTATATTTTTTGCTTCATTAACTGACATTGACACAAGATATAATAAAAAAAGGTTTGTATCCGACTACGTCTGAAACAAACCTTTTTAAAAATTTTACTAGCTTTTCTTTATACTAAAGCTTCTAATTTTTCAGTGTATGTTGCTTTTGGTGCTACACCAACTTGTTTATCAACCACTTCACCACCTTTAAATATTAAGATAGTAGGTATATTTCTAACACCGTATTTAGCCGCAAATTCTTGATTTGCATCAACATCAACTTTTACAACAACTGCTTTGCCTTCAAAATCGGTACTTAATTCTTCTACTGTTGGAGCTAACATTCTACAAGGGCCACACCATGCTGCCCAAAAATCTACTAAAACAGGTTTTTCTGATTTTAATACTACATCCAAAAAGGTAGCATCTGTAACTTCTATTGCCATATTATTTTTTTATAATTGTTATTATTTTTTACACTACAAAAATAGTAATTATTTTACCAAATAGAATAAACTATAATTGCTTTTGCTTATGTTAGTATCTAAAATAGTTATTTACTTACAAAATAACTTAAAAAACGCCCTGAGCTACCGCTTTAACATTATCTGATTTACCCATTGAGTAATAATGTAATACTGGTACACCTGCCTTTAACAACTCCTTAGACTGTTGAATACAATACTCTACACCAACTTGTCTTACCGCTTTATTATCTTTGCATTTATCAACTTCTTTTATCAGTTCTTCTGGCAAATCAATTTTAAATACTTGCGGTAACAATTGTAAATGTCGTTTTACAGCTATCGGTTTAATTCCGGGAATTATAGGCACCATAATTCCTTCTTTTCTTGCAGCAGCAACAAACTCAAAATACTTTTTATTGTCAAAAAACATTTGGGTTACTACATAATCTGCACCCGCATCTACTTTTTGTTTTAACCTTTTTAAGTCGGTTACTAAAGATGGAGCCTCCAAATGCTTTTCAGGATAACCCGCTACACCAATACAAAAATCTGCTTTGTCATCCGCATCAATTACATCATGTAAATATTTACCTGCATTTAAATTTTGAATTTGACTTACCAATTCTGTTGCAAAAGTATGACCACCATTGGTCGCCTTAAAATATTGCTCATGTTTCATAGCATCTCCTCTCAGAGCCATAACGTTTTCAATACCCAAATAATGACAATCGACCAACAGATATTCCGTTTCTTCTTTCGTAAAACCTCCACATAAAACATGCGGAACCGTATCAACGTTATATTTGTGTTTTATAGCCGCACAAATACCAACGGTTCCCGGACGCATTCTAGTCGTTTTTCTATCTAACAGTCCATCTTTATCAATATAAATATATTCTTCTCTAGACGTTGTAACATCTATAAAGGGAGGTTTAAACTCCATCAAAGGATCTATATTATTATATAATTCTTGAATATTTTTACCCTTTTGTGGTGGAATAATTTCAAAAGAAAATAATGTTTTCCCTTTTGCTTGTGCTATGTGTTCTGTTATTTTCATTTTTTTAGTAATTCATTTACGGCTTCAAAAGTGCCATCATATTCCCAATAAATCCATCGACCATCTATATAATCGGTTAATATATATTTTTCACTTACCGATTTAATTCTTGAAAGTGCAACCAATTTTCTTGAAAATCCTTCAACAATAACCTGCTCAGTTACCTCTTTATTTTCTTTGTCGTAACCATGTACAACGATATGACTTCCTAACTTTAATTCAATAAATTTCATTATATTTAATCTTCTGCTAAATTAGGATTCAACCATTTTCTAGCTTCATCAAGTGGTATATTTCTACGTTTTGCATAGCTCACCAATTGATCTTCTTTTATTTTTCCTAGACCAAAATACTTAGCATCTTCATTACCAAAATAATAACCAGATACACTTGACGCTGGCCACATAGCAAGACTGTCTGTGAGTTGCATTCCAATATTTTCCTCAACATTTAAAAGCTCCCAAATGGTTCTTTTTTCAAGATGATCTGGGCATGCAGGATAGCCTGGTGCCGGACGAATACCTTTGTAACTTTCTTTTATCATCTCTTCGTTAGATAAATGCTCATTAGCATCATATCCCCAATAGTCAGTTCTAACTTTTTCGTGTACATATTCTGCAAAAGCTTCTGCTAGCCTATCCGCTAATGCCTTTACCATAATGGCATTATAATCATCTAAATTATCTTGAAACTCCTGAACAATCTCATCCGTTCCAAAACCTGTTGTAACCGCAAAACATCCCATATAATCTTGTTTCCCACTCTCTTTTGGGGCTATAAAATCAGCTAACGCGTAACTAGGAATCCCTTCACGTCTTTTAAGCTGTTGCCTTAACGTAATAAAGGTGTTTACAGCTTTCCCATTTTCATCATAAATTTCAATGTCATCGTCATTTATTGCACTTGCAGGAAACAACCCAAAAATAGCTTTACCAGCTAATAATTTTTCATCAAAAATACGTTGTAATAAAATCTGTGCTTCTTTATAAATTACCGTGGCTTGCTCACCCACAACAGCATCCGTTAATATATCAGGAAATTTTCCATGAAGTTCCCAACTTCTAAAAAAGGGACTCCAATCTATATAATCCTTCAAAAGACTTAAATCAAAATCTTCAATAATTGTAACACCTAATTTTTTCGGGGTTGTAATTGTTGTATGTTTCCAGTCTATTTTATACTTCCGCTCTCTTGCAACTTCTAAGGTGGTGTATTCTTTAGCTTTCTTACGACTTAAAAAATTATCTCTAAATTTATCGTACTCATCTCTGATTTGTTTTTTAAACGCCTCATTATTCTTGTCTAACAGGTTACCAACAACGGTTACTGCCCTTGACGCATCATTAATATGCACTACTGTATTATTATACTTTGGTGAAATCTTAACAACCGTATGAGCCTTTGAAGTTGTTGCACCTCCTATCAATAGAGGAATGGTCATCCCGCTCTTTTCCATTTCTTCTGCCAAAAACGTCATCTCGTCTAAAGATGGTGTAATTAGACCACTTAAACCGATAGCATCTACCTTATGTTTTATAGCTTCAGCAATAATTTTTTCTGGCGGCACCATAACACCTAAGTCAACAATATCATAATTGTTACACGCTAAAACAACAGCAACAATATTTTTACCAATATCATGTACATCGCCTTTTACAGTGGCCATTAAAATTTTCCCTATCCCTTCTTTTGGAGCTTTAGGATCTTTTGCGGCTTCAATAAATGGCTGTAAATAAGCTACTGCCTTTTTCATTACTCTTGCTGATTTTACCACTTGCGGTAAAAACATTTTTCCACTGCCAAAAAGATCACCGACCACATTCATTCCGGTCATTAAATTAATTTCAATAACCTCTATCGGTCTTGCAGCAGTTAGTCTCGCTTCTTCTACATCTTCTATGATAAAAGCATCAATTCCTTTAACCAATGCATGTGTAATTCTATCTTGCAACGGGTCATTTCTCCATAGATTTTTCGTAACATCATCTACCTTATCTTTTCCAACTACGGTTTCTGCAAATTCTAATAATCGTTCTGTAGCATCGTCTCGTTTATCAAATAACACATCTTCAACACGCTCTAATAAATCCTTAGGAATATCGTCATAAACCTCTAACATTGTTGGATTTACAATACCCATCGTCATTCCATGTTGAATAGCATGGTACAAAAAGGCAGCATTAATAGCTTCTCTTACGGGATTGTTTCCTCTAAACGAAAAAGAGACATTACTTACACCACCACTTACATTTGCATGTGGTAGGTTTTCACGAATCCACTTTGTAGCTTTAAAAAAATCAAGTGCATTTAATCTGTGCTCTTCTAATCCCGTGGCAACTGGAAAAATATTTGGATCGAAAATAATATCTTGAGCTGGAAATCCAACTTTGTCAACCAAAACATCATAAGAACGTTTACAAATTTCAATTCGTCGTTCGTAAGTATCCGCTTGTCCATCTTCATCAAATGCCATTACTATTACCGCCGCACCATATCGTTTTACCAATTTTGCATGATGAATAAATTGCTCTTCACCCTCTTTTAAACTAATAGAATTTACAACGCCTTTACCCTGTACTACTTTTAGTCCGGCTTCTATAATGTGCCACTTTGAGCTATCAATCATTACGGGAACTCTAGCAATATCCGGCTCTGAAGCAATAAGATGTAAAAATTTTACCATTGCCTGTTCACCATCTAACATGCCCTCATCCATGTTTACATCGATAATTTGAGCACCACCTTCTACTTGATCTCTAGCCACACTTAAGGCTTCATCAAATTTTTCTTCTTTAATTAACCTCAAAAATTTACGAGAACCTGTAACATTAGTTCGTTCACCAACATTTACAAAGTTACTTTCTGGCGTAAGAATTAAGGGTTCTAAACCAGATAAGGTTAAATATTTATTTTCGTCTTTCATTTATTTATAATGTTCTACAATTGGAAAAGGCTCATAATAATGATGTAATAATGCTTTCCAATCTTGATACTCTGGTGATTTTCTAAAGCCAACTTCGTGATCTTCTATAGTATTCCAGTTTACTAATAATATATATTTATCTTCTTGCTCAACACATTTTTTAAGCTGATGAGAAACATATCCATTTTTAGATGCTATTATTTTTTGAGCTTCGTTAAAACTAATCTCAAAATCTTTAGACAATCCTTTTTTAATATGTAAAATAGCCACTTCTAAAATCATAAGGTTTGTTCTAAAACGCTCCTTGGTTTATATTTCTTTGCAACTTCTGCAATGGCTTTAATATGTTCAGGGTTTGTACCACAGCATCCTCCAATAATATTGATCAAATTATCTTTAAGGTAACTTTCAATTAAGGCCTGCATTTCTTCAGGAGTTTCGTCATATTCACCGAATGCATTTGGTAAACCTGCATTTGGATGAGCGGAGGTAAGAAAAGAGGTTGTTCTAGATAACCTTTGCATATAAGGTTTTAACTGATCTGCTCCTAAAGCACAATTAAATCCAACACTTAGGATTGGAATATGAGAAATTGAAATTAAAAAAGCTTCAACAGTTTGACCTGACAACGTTCTCCCAGAAGCATCAGTAATTGTGCCAGATACCATAATTGGAATGTCTATGTTCTTCTCTTCTTTAACTTGTTCAATTGCAAATAAAGCCGCTTTAGCATTTAAGGTATCAAACACGGTTTCTACTAGCAACAAATCTACACCACCATCAATTAAAGCCTCTACTTGTTGTTTATAAGCAATACGCAACTCATCAAAAGTCACTGCTCTGAACGAAGGGTCATTAACGTCTGGCGACATACTTGCCGTACGGTTAGTAGGCCCAATTGATCCCGCCACAAACCTTGGTTTATTTGGTTCTTTTTCTGTATACGCATCAGCAACTTCTTTCGCCAATTTCGCAGATTCAAAATTCAGTTCATATACAATATCTTGTAAATCATAATCCGCCATAGCGATTGTGGTACCTGAAAATGTATTGGTCTCAATAATATCTGCCCCAACATCAAAATACTTGGCATGAATATCTTTAATTGCCTGTGGTTGGGTAATTGACAACAAGTCATTGTTCCCTTTTAAGGGTAAGTGAAAATCTTTAAAGCGTTCTCCTCTAAAGTCTTCTTCTGAAAATTTATATTGCTGTAACATGGTACCCATGGCACCATCTAATACTAAAATTCTTTTTTCTAATTCTTGTCGAATATTTTTCATCTGCATTTTTTTTATATCAGTTCATGGTTTATCCTTCCTTTTTAGGATAATTATAATATATGTGTTCGCAAGAATCGTGGAGTTTGAAAATCTCGTAGTTATCTAGCCTAAATTTTTAGTTTGACACTAAAAACCCTAAAACAACTATGGTTCTAGGAAGAGTAGAATGTAGCACCTTCTTTATTCTGAGAAATCAGAAAAAGGGTTGCTAAGGTTTCATAGGGTCTAATCCCTCCACCTTTCTTGATAACATATATTAAAGAACTAATACTTAGGCACAAAATAAAGCAATAAATAACTTAAAACCAATTTTATTGAAACAAATCTGAAGACAAATATCGGTCACCTATATCGCATATTATAGCAACGATCACTCCTTTTTCAATAGTCTCTGCAATTTTTAAGGCAGCACTAACTGAACCTCCGCTACTCATGCCAGCAAAGACACCTTCTTCTTTTGCCAATCTATTTGCTACATTTCTAGCGTCATTTTCGCTAACCTCTACTATGGTATCTACTTTTGATTTGTTAAAGATTTCAGGTAAGTATTCTTCTGGCCATTTTCTGATACCGGGAATTTTTGCTCCATCTGCGGGTTGAGCACCCACTATTTCTATGGCTGCATTTTGTTCTTTCAAATAGGTAGAAACCCCCATAATAGTTCCAGTTGTACCCATTGCAGAAACAAAATGTGTGATTTCTCCTTCTGTATCTTTCCAGATTTCCGGACCTGTAGTTTTGTAATGAGCTTTCCAATTATCGTCATTTGAAAACTGATTAAGCATAAAGTATCCTTTCTCTTTTTCTAGTTGAAGGGATAAATCACGAGCTCCTTCAATACCATTATCTGCTGGTGTTAAAATTAATTCTGCACCATACGCCCTCATGGTTTTAATTCGTTCTTCTGTTGAATTTTCGGGCATAACCAATACCATATTTAATCCCAAAAGCCTTGCAATAAAAGCTAAAGCAATCCCCGTATTTCCACTAGTAGCTTCCACCAACGTATCTCCTTTACTAATGTCACCACGTTTTAATGCTTCGTTAACCATATTAAAAGCCGCACGATCTTTAACACTACCTCCAGGGTTTTTCCCTTCCAATTTTAAGAATAGACGTACCTTTTTATTTGAAGTAATATTTTTTGCTTCAACCAATGGTGTATTACCAATAATATCAATTATAGATTTACTTTGAATCATTATCTCTTGTTCTTATTTTAAATTCTTTTTGATAGGTTAAAATTGAGTTTTCAGGTACAGATTCGGTAAGGCATACATTTGCACCTATAATACTATTAGCTCCTACAACAACATCACCTCCTAAAATAGTGGCATTGGCATAAATAATAACATTATCTTCAATAGTAGGATGTCTTTTCGTTCTCGCCAAACTCTTTTTTACTTGAATTCCACCCAGCGTAACACCTTGATATATTTTTACATTATTTTTTATAACTGATGATTCACCAATTACAATTCCAGTGGCGTGGTCTATAAAAAAGGAATCACCAATAGTGGCACCAGGATGGATATCTACTCCCGTTAACCCATGCCCATATTCACTCATCATTCTTGGTAAAATGGGGACTTTTAATTTATAAAGCTCATGACTTAATCTATAAATGGCAGTAGCATGAAAACCTGGATATGCTAAATACACTTCTTCTAAACTTTCTGCCGCAGGGTCATTTTCTTCTATAGTCTTGGCATCTAAGTTCAATTTGTATTGAATGGTTTCAAACTTCGATTGAAATTCTTCCCAAAGTTGCGGATTACCAATCACATTTAGTTTATCTGTAATTTTTAAAAATGTACTTTTTAAAAATTCATAATTTTCAGCCTTAAAAACGCTATCAAACAAACTATAAAAAAGTTTTTTGGTAAATACTTCTACAGTATCTTTTAGACAGATATTGTAATTTCTAAGTTGTGGCTTTTCCTGAGAATGTAATTGCATAAATTAAAAACAGATTAAAGTGTTTGACTATAAAATTATTTAATGCAAAGGTATTAAGTTTAAGCATTTACAACACCACCTCTTTAAAGGTTTTATAAAATAATCTTAACTTAAGATTCTGGTGCCAATTCAATTTCTAAACCATGTAACTCTTCTGTTATGGGTATTTGACAACCAAGTCTACTATTTTCTTTCACATAGAACGCTTCAGACAGCATTGCCTCCTCTTCGTCTTGCATTTCTAACAAACTATGATCAGATAAAATATAGCATTGACATGATGCACACATAGCCATACCACCACAGGTTCCCTCTACAGGAAGTTCGTATGATTTACAAACTTCCATTAAATTCATTGCCATATCAGTCGGTGCAAGTACCTCATGAATTACACCTTCTCTGTCTTTTATTTTTATTTTTACATCAACCACCGCTATACTATTGCTTTAACTACTGCTTTTGGTGACTCTTTTCGGCTACCATCAAAACCATTAATACCACTAACTGTAGTGTATTTCATTACATATTTTTTACCAGGATTTAAAATTTTATATGCTGATTGACACATTAAAGTTGCCTCATGAAATCCACATAAAATTAACTTTAATTTACCTGGATAGGTATTTACATCACCAATAGCAAAAACACCAGGAATATTTGTTTGGTAATCAAAAGTGTCGACTTTTATAGCATTTTTTTCAATGTCTAATCCCCAATTGCCAATTGGCCCTAACTTAGGTGATAATCCAAAAAGTGGAATAAAATGGTCTGTTTCAATACGTTCTTCTTGACCATCTTTTAACACTGATACGGCCTCTACTTTAGAATCGCCATGTAACTTGATTACTTCGGCAGGTGTTACTAAATTTATTTTTCCTAATAATTTTAATTCCTGAACGGTATCAACAGAATCTAAAGCTCCTCTAAATTCATTTCTTCGATGAACTAAAGTAACTTCACTGGCTACATCTGCTAAAAAAATTGCCCAATCTAAAGCAGAATCTCCACCACCTGAAATCACAACTTTTTTATCTCTATATACTTCCGGATCCTTTATAAAATATTCAACCCCTTTATCTTCATAAAAAGCGATATTTTCTATTAATGGTTTACGCGGTTCAAAACTTCCTAATCCACCTGCAATTGCCACAATTGGAGCCTGATGTTTTGTCCCTTTATTTGTAGTTACTATAAAAGAACCATCTTCTTGTTTATCGATAGTTTCTGCACGTTCACCTAAGGTAAATCCTGGTTCAAATTGTTTACCCTGTTCTAGTAAATTATCTGTTAATTTACCAGCTAACACTTCAGGAAATCCTGGAATGTCATAAATAGGTTTCTTTGGATAAATTTCTGAGCATTGTCCACCTGCGATTGGCAAAGCATCAATTAAATGACATCTTAACTTTAGTAATCCTGCTTCAAAGACCGTAAACAATCCTGTTGGACCCGCTCCTATTATTAATATATCTGTCTTAATCATTTTAATATTTTTTGATATTCCGATTTATAAAATCAATTTAATTTTTAATTAATAAGGTTTCTGTAAGCTTATTTAAGGCATCTACTTTTGACTTAAAAGTTCCTTTAATAGTCTTTCTAAATGAATTTAAATTACCCACCATTACGTTAATATCATCTGGAATTACTTCTTCGAAAAATTGACGTAATCTTTTAGCTACTGTTGGCGATTTTCCATTGGTTGAAATTGCAATCTTTACATTACCCTTGGTAACAATTCCACCCAGATAAAAATCACACAATTCAGGTGTATCTGCTACATTGACTAATAATTGTTTTTGTTTTGCGTCCCTATAAATTTCAGCATTTACATCTTTATTATTTGTGGCGGCAATAACAATATGTTGCTTGTGTAAAATGTTTTGCGTGTAAGGTCTTTGCATCGTTAATATATCATGCTTTTTTGCTAATGCTAATAGCTCAGGAGAAAAGTCTAATGCTATTAATCCTACTTTTGCATTTGGACTCGATTTTAATAAAAAAGAAAGTTTTTCAAGTGCAACCTCGCCTCCTCCAATAATGATTATATTGAGTTGATTTACTTTTAAAAATATTGGATACAATTCATTTTTATCTCCTAACATACCTCTTGTTTTATTTGAACTTCTTGTTGAACTTTATCTAAAATATTTCTTTGATTTACCACGTCACCAATAACTATAATAGCTGGAGATGACAGTTGTTTTTCTTTTACCACTTCACTGATCGTTTCAATAGTTCCAAAACCGCATTTTTCATTTTCAGTTGTACCATTCTGGATAATAGCTACTGGTGTTTTTTGCTTATTCTCAGCAGAGAACAAAGTGACAATTTCACCTAGTTTACCCATACCCATCAAAATAACGACGGTTGCAGATGATTTTGCTGCCAACGCAACATCGGTAGATATTTGATGAGATTTTGTAGTACCTGTAATTACCCAAAAACTCTCAGACGCTCCTCTTTTGGTCAAAGGAATACCTTGATAAGCAGGTACCGCCATTGCTGAGGAAATTCCGGGTACCACAGCAGTTTCTAAACCAAATTGTTGAGCATATTCTATTTCTTCAGAACCTCTACCAAATATGTAAGGATCACCACCTTTTAATCGGACTACATGTCCGTCAGATTTCGCTCTATTCACGATAATTTCATTGATTTGCTCTTGCTGATAACGATAACATCCTTTTCGTTTGCCTACAAATATTTTTTCAACACCAGCAGATGCATATTCCAAAAGTGCTACATTAATAAGTGCATCATACATAATAACATCAGCAGCTTGTATTGCTTTAATTGCCTTTAACGTAATTAGTTCTGGATCTCCAGGACCAGCACCTACAACAGTTAATTTTGGTGTTTTTAAACTCATATCTATTTTTTTATACAGCTTTCGCTTCTAATTGTTTTTGAGCTTCTCTATACGCTCTAACTTTATTTAAAAACTGATTTGAATTTTCAATATACTTGGTAGCAAAATCTTTAGTGGGAGGAAATTTATTGATTTGGTATATCAAATCAGAAAAAGACGTTCCTAAAACTATTCTATCACTTTCAACAAAAAACTCATCAAACTGAGCAATAATGCCAGCATGTGTATTTGTTTTTTTATTTTCAGCTAACAACATTGCTTTCGCTGAATTCACTAATGAACTATAAGCATGATAAATAGCACTTGAATATACTTGATTATCAAATGCTTCTTCTGCATTTTCTATTTTCTCTTCACTTTCTAAAAACAGGGTAGCAATTAAATCAATAACAACACCTGCACATTCACCAATACCAATCTCTTTAAGGTATTTTTCTTCCTCACCCCAATCAATAAAATCAGATTGAACTAAATTATCTACGTCTTGTAAGTCATTTAAGAAATCGTAAAAATACTTTTCACCTTTCTCTTTATAATAGTCAACAAATTGTTTTCCGTTAGCATTTGCTTCAAAATCATTTAATATTCTTCTAAGTGCTTCTGGTCCTCTTTTACTTGGAACTTTAACTACTTTATCTGCAAAGGCTCCATTACCGTTTCCTAAATTACCTCCACCTAACAATACTTGTAATGCTGGAGCAATTAATTTATCTGGAGTTCTTACGGTCATACCTTGAAAACCAATATTCGCCATATTATGCTGACCACAAGCATTCATACATCCACTTATTTTGATGACTAAATCTTCATTCTTTAAATACTGTGGGTATTCAGCTTTAAGCATACGCTCTAACTCTACCGCTATACCTGTACTACTTGCAATACCCAAATTACAGGTATCTGTACCAGGGCACGCTGTAATATCTATGGCCTTATTATAACCCGCTTCAACAAATCCTAATTTCTCTAATTCTTGATAGAAAAAGGGAACTAAATCTTCCTTCACAAAAGGAATAACTATATTTTGACGTAATGTTAAACGTATTTCACCAGCGGCATATGTGTCTACCAAATCTGCTAATAACCGTGCTTTATCTGTATAAAAATCACCTAATAACACTTTGATACCTATGGCTACATAACCTTCTTGCTTTTGACGAATAAGGTTAGTAGATTTCCATAAATTGAATGCGTCTTGATCCTTAATTTCTACTTCAGGTGCTTCTACCGAAACTGGTTTTGAAGCCACATAACGATCTGCATCAATAGCAATACTTTTAAACTCAATTGCCTTTTGCTCTTGAGCAATAAGCTCTTTAAAAGCATCTAAACCGATATCTTTTAATAAGAATTTCATCCTCGCTTTGGCTCTACTCTTACGCTCACCGTAACGATCAAAAACTCTTAAAACACCTTCCATGATTGGAATAATTTTATCAGAAGCAACAAAATCATATAATACATCAGCATGACGTGGTTGAGAACCTAAACCTCCAGCCACAACAACTTTAAAACCGCGAACACCATTTTTAATTTTAGCAATGTAACCTATATCATGAAGGTAAGATAACCCCGTATCTTCATCTGTAGATGAGAAAGACACTTTAAATTTACGCCCCATTTCTTGACAAATTGGGTTACGTAAAAAGAATTTATAAATGGCATCAGCATATGGCGACACATCAAAAGGTTCGTTAATATCTATTCCAGCTGTTTCAGATGCTGTTACATTTCTAACAACATTACCACAAGCTTCTCGAACTGTAACTTCATCTTTTTCTAATTCAGCCCATAACTCTGGAGTTCTATCTAAATCAACATAATGAATTTGAATATCTTGACGTGTCGTAATATGTAAACGTCCACGAGAATATTCATCAGATACTGCCGAAATTCTGCGTAACTGATTGCTCTTTAATTTACCGAAAGGTATTTTAATACGAATCATTTGAACACCTGCTTGTCGCTGACCGTAAACACCACGTGCTAAGCGAAGACTTCTAAATTTTTCTTCATCAATTTTACCATTATGAAATAGCTCAATTTTATTCGCTAATTCTATGATATCTTTTTCAACAACTGGATTTTCTAATTCTGTTCTAAAACTTTGCATAATTGCTTTCCTAACTTACCTTCCCGGAGGAAAAGAACTCTCGTATGGATTTTTGAGAGTATTTAATTTATAATTTCCCTTTCTTATTAACACCTATATCCTATAGGAATAGTAGTTTATTAAACGTGTTTTTTAATAAACTTATTTAACTACCTTAAAATTCAATTGAATTTGAATTAAATTACTATTAATTCAATTTAATTCTGACTGATGAAACCAGCCCCTACTGTATTATTGGTTTGTGTGTCAATTAATATAAATGAACCATTCGTTCTATGATTTTTAAAGGCATCGTAAAAAATAGGCTTGTTTAATTTAAAAGAAACAGATGCTATATCATTAACGCCTAACCCTAAAACATCTTCATTAATACCTGAATAATCTGGATTTATTTTATGATGGATAGTGTCAACTTTTGCCAATACTTTATTCACTCCATGCTGAACAATATACTTAGCACCTGCAGTCAACTCTTTCGTATCCATCCAACATACTTGAGCCGTAAATTGCTTATCAATAGTAGGTATTTCACCAGCTTTAACAATCATATCTCCTCTACTCACATTAATATCGTCTTCCAATGTTATGGTTACTGAAGACCTTCTTGAGGCTGTTTGATACTTTTTATCATAGAAATAAATGTCTTTTATTTTTGATTTTGTTTGTGATGGTAATACCACAACATCATCACCTACACTTAACTCACCACCATATACTTTACCTGCATATCCTCTAAAATCATGAAACTCATCAGTCTTAGGACGAATTACAAATTGTACTGGAAACCTAGGTGTACCCACATTAAAAATGTCTTGTTTACCCAATGCCTCTAATCGATCTAAAATAGAAGGTCCCGTATACCAAGGCATATTTTCTGACTTACGTACAACATTATCACCTTTAAGTGCACTAACGGGTACAAAAGTTATCTTTTGATTTTGATAATCTCTTTTACTCATTAATGCTTCAAAATCAGCTTTTATGGCATTGTATTTTTCTTCAGAATAATCAACGAGATCCATTTTATTAATAGCTACAACAACCTCTTTAATTCTTAAAAGGTTATTGATAAAAAAATGACGATTGGTTTGTTCTATCACACCTTTTCTAGCATCAATTAAAATTATTGCCGCTTGTGATGTTGACGCACCTGTAACCATATTTCTAGTATACTCAACATGACCTGGAGTATCTGCTATAATATAACTTTTAGTAGCCGTTGAAAAATAGATATGAGCCACATCAATGGTAATACCTTGTTCTCTTTCTGCAACTAAACCATCAGTGGCTAAAGAAAAATCAAGATAATCATATCCTTTTTGTTTACTTGTTTTTTCAATGGCTTCTAACTTATCATCTGTTAAAGATTTTGTATCATAAAGTATTCTTCCTATTAAGGTACTTTTACCATCATCTACACTACCTGCCGTTGCTATTTTTAAAACTTCCATAATCTAATTTGTATTCTATTTTTCAGTCTTATTATTGATGAACTGATTACTATAACTGGCTTTTGCCTTACCTACTAAAAGTACCCTTGTTGTTTCCGTTTTTCCATAGCTGCTTCGCTACGTTTATCATCTATTCTTGCTCCTCTTTCTGAAATTGTAGATGCTCTAATTTCTCTAACAACAGATGTAATATCTGCTGCATCAGAAAGTACTGCTGCGGTACAACTCATATCACCAACTGTTCTAAAACGCACTACACGATCAACAACTTCCTCATTATCATCTCTAAATACGACTTCATCATCTGCTGTCCAAATCATACCATCTCTTACAAAAGTTGCTCTTGTATGAGCAAAATAAATAGATGGAATTTCAATGTCTTCTTTTTCTATATAAGACCAAACATCTAATTCAGTCCAATTTGAAATTGGAAAAACTCTTACGTTTTGACCTAATTCAATTTCACCATTTAACATGTCAAATAATTCTGGTCTTTGTTTTTTTTCATCCCATTGTCCAAAATCATCTCGTACAGAAAATATTCTTTCTTTAGCTCTTGCTTTTTCCTCATCTCTTCTAGCTCCACCAATACATGCATCAAATTTAAATTCTTCAATAGCATCTAACAACGTTGTTGTTTGTAATTGATTTCTACTTGAATATCTTCCAGATTCTTCTTTTACCTTACCTTGATCAATAGAGTCTTGTACATTTCTAATAATCAATTCCAGGCCTAATTCCTTAACCAACCTATCTCTAAACTCGATAGTTTCCGGAAAGTTATGCCCGGTATCAATATGCATTAAAGGGAAAGGTATTTTAGCAGGATAAAAAGCCTTTTGAGCCAACCTTACTAACGTAATTGAATCTTTACCTCCTGAGAATAATAACACAGGTTTTTCAAATTGTGCTGCTACTTCTCTAAAAATATAAATTGCTTCATTTTCTAAAGAATTTATTGATGCTGTATTATTAATCACTGCTGTACCTTTTATATGTTCTATTTTTTCTATCGTCTCCATTTCTCTTTAGTTTGTTGCTGTTTATTAAGAATGCAATCCACATTCTCTATTCTCTAGCACTTTTGTTGGATCAAAATATTTAAATTCATTTGGCAAACTATTTGCTTCCAAATAAGCATCCAGTTCTTCATCACTATAATGATAAAACGGACTCACTTTCAATAAGCCATTCGCATCTTGCGATAAAATATCAATACTATCTCTAAACGCAGTTTGCCCTTTTCTTAAATTTGTAAACCACACGTCAGGCGTATGTTCAGCCATCGCTCTTTTAAAAGGCTCTAATTTTACTTGTTCTGTAAATATTTTATGCTTCGCATCGTCTACATTCGGAATACCTAAAACAACATCTCTATGAGCTGAAGTTTGTTTAGGCACATACAACGCTATATTTAATTCCAATTTATCAATCAGCTCTTCCGCATGTTTATAAGTATTAGGTGTATTGTAGCCTGTATCACACCAAATAACCTTAATATCATTTTTAACCTGAGATACTGCATGTAAAATTGCAACTTCATAAGGTCTAAAGTTTGTGGTAAGCACAGGTGCTTTTGCTATAGCTATTGCCCATTCAATTATTTGCACAGGTGTTTTCGCACTTAATTCTTTATTAAGTTCTTCTAAATTCAATTCCATTATTTCCCCCATTTTATATTGTTCCATGCTCTTTCATGAAAAAAGTACAAGATCATTTTTGATACTAATTCTATACCTCCAATAGATAATGCCAACGTCATAGTACCTGTGATAAACCATGAAATTAAAACCGTATCTAAAGTTCCTATGATTCTCCAGCTTATTGTTTTTACTGCACTTCTGCGAATATTCTCACCTGATGAATCAGATACTTGTTTCTCTGTTTTTCGGTTAAAGACCTGTTCTAAAATCATTTGCTATCTTATTTCCTATAGATTTACTAGACTAAAGGGCAAATCTAAACTATTTCTTTAAAGTACAAAAGAAATAATAAGGTTTTTTGAAGTTTTTTAATCTCAATTAATAGGAAACATTTGGCTAATCACTTCCTTATTCTTCTCGGCAGCTGTATTTTGAGAATCTTTTCCATACATTATATCCAAACGGTCTTGGTATTTTATGGTGATTTTATGTCGAACCATTTTTAAGGTAGAATTGATTAGAAAGTTTGCTTCTGAAAATTCTTCCTTTATGATTTGAAAATTAGAGGGAATCCATTTGGATGGGAATTTTCCTTTAAACTCAGGTTGTTTACTAAATGCTAATAATTCCTTTTTCAATTTCTGAAGTAGCTGATCGGCATCAACCTTTTTGTGAGCTTTAATAAACGACTGAACATGCATGTTATTTAATGTAATTAATGCCGTGGTATATTTTTTATGATCATTATAAATCATAATTTGTTCAATTAAAGGAGAAACATTAATAATAGCCTCTTCAATTTCTTCCGGAGAATATTTTTCACCATCTTCTGAGATCAGCAATGCTTTTTCTCTACCTACCACAACTAAAAAGTTGTCTTTATCTATAAAGCCTAAATCGCCAGTAAAGAGCCAGCCCTCTTTTATAGTTTCTTTGGTAGCCTCTTCATTTTTATAATATCCCTTCATCACATTATCACCTTTAATACAGATTTCCCCTCGTTGTCCTTTGGGGAGTTCGACACCATTTTCGTCACAAATTTTACATAACATATTGTTTAAAATAATACCCGATGTTCCCATTTTATGGGCAAAAGGCGTATTAGTTGAAATGATTGGTGATGCCTCTGTTAGTCCATATCCTTGATACACAGGTATGCCAATCGCTTTATAGAATTGCTGTTGTTTAATGTCCAATAAAGCACCACCACCCACAAAAAATTCAATTTCGGACCCAAAAATTAACCGTAGTTTCTTAAATATTAATTTTTCTGCAATCATATAATTAAAGTATGTTGCCACCTGAGTCATTGTACCTGGTTTGGTAAAACCATCACCATTTCTGAGAATTCCAGCTTTTAAACCACGTCTAAAAATTCCTTCAATAAACGGTCCTTTTGATTTGATACCATCCTTTATCTTATTTATAAAATTTCCAGTTAAGGCCGGTACTGTCAATAAAAAATTAGGTTTGGCTTCCACTAAATTAATAGGTATGTTTTTCAATGCATTCATACCACCTCCACGAGCATCAACAAAATGAATAGAAATACCACAGACCAATGCTGTATACAAACCAATAGTATGAGCGAATGAATGATCTGTCGGTAAAATAATCAATGTAGATATTAACTCTCCAATTTTAAAAGTATTTACGGCTTCATTACTATTAGAAAAATAATTTAAATGAGTCAGCATTATCCCTTTTGGGTTACCTGTTGTACCCGAAGTATAGGAGATTGTAACAACATCATTTTCTTGAGTATTGTTTTCATTTTCTTCGATTTTCTTTAAATTTACCTCTAATTTCGAAACACCTAGTTCATACAAATCATCGATAAAAAGAAGTTGTTTTTCATCAAAATTAGCGGCTTTACAAATTTCGCTAATTTTAGCAGAAGGCTTATCCAATACTATAATCTTCAAATCTAAATTTTCATATAAATTCCAAGATCCAATAACCTTTTCTAAGGTATTTTCTGAGATTACAAAAAACTTAGCTCCAGAATGGTTAACGCGAAATGGCACCTCTTCTGGCAATAATTTTATAGACAGTGGTACAATAACACTACTTGCATATAGGGTTGCAAATTCTGAAATTACCCAATCTATTTTCGCTTCAGATAAAATAGCGACTTTATCTTTAGCATTTACGCCCAATTCAATAAATGCAGATGCTAACTTTAATGCTCTTTCTTTTGCCTCACTAAAGGTGATCCTATCCCAACCTGAATCGTTTTTTTGACTTAAATAACTATTATCTTTATAGGTAACTGATGCCTCGTTGAGCATCTTAAACACAGTTCGTTTTTGCATTTTATTAAATTCTAGAAATCAAAAATAAGCTATTTTTTTCGCCTTTTAAAAATACGAAAAATAATAGTGAATGGATTTTGATTGAAAAGGAAAAAAAGAAGTATTAAATAAGATCGGCGAGTGTTTTGTGATCAAATATTTTTAGTGTACTATCTCTTACCTCGAGCATGAGATGACGGACTTCACATGTTTCCTCATCAACACAGTCTGCACATTTTTCATAAAAATTAAGACTAACACAAGGCGTCAAAGCAATGGGACCTTCTAAAACACGGATAACGTCAGACATTTTTATATCTTCAGGATTTTTTAATAAGTAGTAACCACCACCTTTACCTTTTTTTGACCCTAAGAATCCACTTTTACGCAAAGTCAATAAAATACTTTCTAAAAATTTTCGAGAGATATTCTCCTTTTCAGAAATGGTGGCAATCTGAACTGGTGTTCTATCCTTTTCTCTTGCCAAATAGGAAAGAGCCTTAAGTCCGTATTTTGTTTTTTTCGAAAGCATTGTACTGCGAAAGTACTAAATTTTTTAACTACTTTTTAGTGCTTGATCTAAATCTTGAATTATATCATTTACATTCTCTAATCCTACAGAAACTCTTACTAAACCGTCAGTAATTCCGGTTTCTAATCTATCTTCTTTACTTAATTTACCATGTGTAGTTGAGGCAGGATGCGTAACAATGGTTCTCGTATCACCTAAATTAGCAGAAAGCGAACAGATTGCTAAAGCATTTAAAAACTTTTTACCAGCTTCTACTCCTCCTTTAACTTCAAAAGCTACAATATTACCACCGGCCTTCATTTGTTTTTTAGCAAGAACATATTGCGGGTGCGACTTTAAAAAAGGATACTTTACTATATTAACTTGCCCATGGCTTTCTAAAAATTCTGCAATTTTTAAAGCATTTTCACAATGCTTATCCACTCGAACCGCCAACGTTTCTAAACTTTTTGATAACACCCAAGCGTTAAAGGGAGACAATGCTGGCCCTGTGTTTCTTGCAAATAAATAAATTTCTCTTATTAAATCAGCTCTACCCACGGTAACTCCCCCCATTACTCTACCCTGTCCGTCAATTAATTTAGTGGCAGAATGTATTACCAAATCAGCTCCAAACTTTATAGGATTCTGTAAATAAGGTGTGGCAAAACAATTATCAATTACAAGTAATATATTATGCTCTTTAGCAATACTCCCCAACAGCTCTAAATCTAAAATATCAACAGCTGGATTGGTAGGACTCTCGGCATATAAAATTTTTGTATTCTTCGTAATTAAACTTTCAATTTTATCTAACTCATCAATTTTAAAATAACTCGTAGTAATATTCCATTTTGGTAAAAACTTTGTAAATAAACCATGAGTAGAACCAAAAACAGAACGTGCCGAAACAATATGATCTCCTGCATTTAACAACGCAGCAAACGTTGAAAAAACGGCAGACATACCTGTTGCAAAAGCAACACCTTGCTCCGCTCCTTCCATTTTACAAATTTTATCTACAAATTCTGAATTATTTGGATTTGTAAAACGACTGTAAATATTACGTTCTTTTTCTTCAGCAAAAGAAGCCCGCATATCTTCAGCATCTTCAAATACAAAACTAGACGTTAAATATATTGGATTAGAATGTTCTAAAAATTGTGAACGCTCAGTTTGAGTTCTAATGGCTTCTGTTTCGAAGTTTTTTTGTTTAGACATGCATAATGTTTTAGATTTGAAATGAACAGAGACAGTTATATTAGTTACTTGAACACCCCTAAAGTCCCCTCAAGGGGACAATTATTAAATTTAAACTTTTTTTAGTAACAAAGATATTTTACCCCAACTTCTCCGTCAACCTTAAAATATCACCAAAAACACCCCTTGCAGTAACTGCTGCTCCGGCACCTGCACCTTGAATAACAATAGGTTGGTCTCCATAAGATTCCGTATAAATTTCAAAAATAGAATCGCTACCTTTTACTTGACCTAATGGACTATCTTCTGGTACAGAATCTAGTTGCACATTTAGTTTAGCACCATCATCTTTCGATAAATCACCAGACAAATCACCTACATACCTAAGTACATGGTTGGGTTTTTGATCTTGTTTTACAGTAGTATAAACGTCATCTAATTCGGCAATTCTAGTTAAAAATTCATCAGAAGAAACTGCTCTTAAATTCTCTGGAATCAAATTTTGAATTTGCACATCTTCCAATTCATTTTTTAAATCTAATTCACGTGCTAAAATCAATAATTTTCTAGCCACATCATTACCACATAAATCTTCCCTAGCATCTGGCTCTGTATACCCGTTATCAATGGCCTCTTTTAAAATAACGCTAAATGGCCTATCCTCTACTGAAAAATGATTGAACAAATAGCTTAAAGATCCTGAAAAGACACCTCTAATTCTAGTTATATTTTCACCTGAAAGGTGTAACAATTGAATGGTATCAATTAGAGGTAAACCTGCACCAACATTGGTTTCGTATAAATAATTTTTTTGATTTTTTGACAATACCTCTCTGAGTTCCTCATAAAAATCTAATCCAATTGTATTTCCAATTTTATTTGACGACACTAAGTCAAATCCATTTTCCGCCAACTTGATATAGTTAGCCACAAAATCTTTACTTGCTGTATTGTCAACTGCGATTAAATTTTCCAAATGATTTTGATTCGCAAAAGTGATGATATCATCTACAGTATATGATATACCATCATTTACAATATCTGATTGCCAAGTTTCTTTTACGCCATTTCTATCAAGTAAGACTTTCTTAGAATTACCAACACCAAAAATATTAAGTTTTATACCTTTTCGTTTTTCTATACCGTCTTTAGAATTTATAATTTGATTGATTAAAGTTCCACCAACCAAGCCATGTCCAAAAATGGCTATATTTATCTTTTTAGAAATGCCAAATATCTCACTGTGTATCACATTAAGAGCTTTGTGTAATTGCTCTTTTTTAACCACAATACTCACATTTTTTCCAGAAATAGTATTGTTAAATAATAAAGGTACTACTTGATTTTTAACAAGAGAGTTAAAAGGTTTATGAAAAGAACTCAAATCAATTCCTATCAAAGAAATAACGGAAACCTGATCTATAACACTTATTTTATTTACATCTTGAGAATAGAAGTCACTTTCAAATTCACGCTCTAAAGCAACAACAGCTTGAGTAGCTTTTTCTGCATCTACTACTAAACCAATACCCCGCTCTGAAGAACCTTGAGAGATAATACTTACACTAATATCATGATTACCTAACGCTCTAAATATTCTTGCATCTACACCTACTTTACCTAATAAACCACGACCTTCAAAATTAATTAATGCCGTATTTTCTAATACAGAAAGTGATTTAATACCTTTAGAACTTGCCCTAGCTGTAATTAAAGTACCTTCATCTTCAGGGTTAAAAGTATTAAGTATTCTTAAATTTATATTTTTTTCAATTAACGGAATAATCGTTTTAGCATGTAAGATTGTTGCTCCAAAATTTGCTAACTCATTGGCTTCACTATAAGAAAGTTCCTTTATTTTTCTTGCATCAGCAACCATATCAGGATTTGCAGTGTAAATTCCATCCACATGCGTATAGTTCTGTAACTCTTCAGCATCTAAATAATTGGCTAATAAAGCAGCCGTATAATTACTACCATTTCTACCCAACGTAGTGGTTTCATTTTTTTGATTAGAAGCAATAAACCCAGTAACGATATTTACCGTTGTACCATTAAATTTTTTGAAGTGTTCTATTACATTCTCTTTAGAGATTTTACCAACTGGTTGTGCATTCCCGAAGTTCTCGTCTGTTTTTATTAAGGTTCTAGCATCAGTAATATTTGTATTAACACCCTGATCCTTTAACACATTTGCAAGTAACTTTACAGAGAGTAATTCACCTTGAGCTAACACTTGATCTTTTATTTTTTGACTATAATCTCCTAATAATTGAACCCCATTAAAAAGTTTATCGAGTATGGCAAACTCATCAGTAAAATCAATGTTTTCATAAATATCTCGTTGGTATTTCTTAAAAGTATCTAACGCTTCATGATAATCTTCATTTTTAACTGCTTTTTCAAGAATTGACTCCAATTCATTTGTCGCATTACCACGAGCAGAAACCACCACAGCAATTTTATCACCTTGATCTACCTTTCCCTTAATAATGGAAACTACTTTATTGATGCCCTCTCCATTAGCAAGTGATTTACCTCCAAATTTTAATATCTTCATTCTTTTTGTTTCAGATGAAGGCCTAAATACACCTTCAATAATCTTTTCTAATTGGTCAAATTCTATTAAAAAAGCATCGTGCCCGTGTACCGAATTAATTTCATTATAGGTAACATTGGGATGCGTTAATGCCAATTTTAGTTGTGTTTCTCTATTTTCTTCTGCTGTAAAGAACATGTCAGAATCTACTCCTACTAAATGAATATTAGCAGAAATAGTATCTAAAATTTTATCAGAATTATCTTTAGAGGCATCAATGCTTTTAAGCAATTGATTCATTAATTTATATGCTGATAACTGAAAGCGTTCTTGTAACTTTTTACCGTGATGTAACAACCAACTCTCTACATTAAAAACATCTAATTCTTCATTTTTTGAACGATGAAACCGCTCCTTAAAAGATTCTGGAGTTCTATAACATAACATGGCATGCATTCTGGCATCATGCACAGGACTGCTAGAATTTAATAAAAATTGTTCTTGAATTTGGCAATTGGCTATCAACCAATCAGTCGATTTCCAATCTGAAGCTACCGGAATTAAATTTTCAGTAATTTCAGGAGATAACACTGCCATTTCCCATGCAATTCCACCACCCAAAGAACCTCCAACAATAGCAAACAGTTTGTTCACTTGCAACTGTTTTAATCCCAATAAAAATAAACGTGCTATATCTCTTGCTACAAAATCTTTGTAATTTTCAATTACAAAACCATCATAGCCATTTCCTGGAATATTAAAAGCCAGCACGGTAAACTTTTTTGTATCAATAACCTTATCATCTCCTACTAAATCTGTCCACCAGCCACCTTCACCAGCAACATTACTATTTCCTGTTAAAGCGTGGTTAATCAAAACAATTGGTGCCGAATGAAGTTCTTTACCAAAAATTTGATAACTCAAGGGGATTTCTTCGTAAGAAACCCCTGACTGAGTTACATAATTATGTATGCTGATTTTTGAAAGCATGTTTTATTACGAGATTAAGCTAATACACTTTTATCAATTGCGGCAAATGCCTCTTCTAAATCAGCTTTTAAATCTTCTATATCTTCTAAACCAACAGATAATCTAATCAAATCTTGACCTACACCCGCATCAGCTTGCTGTTCTGCAGTTAACTGCTGATGAGTTGTACTTGCTGGATGAATAATTAGCGATTTTGTATCACCAATATTTGCTAACAAAGAAAATATTTTGGTTGCATCAGTAACTTTTTTGGCCGATTCAAATCCACCTTTTACACCAAAAGTTACCAATCCACTTTGACCTTTTGGTAAGTATTCTTTCGCTAATGCATTGTATTTATTACTTTCTAAACCTGGGTAATTAACCCAAACAACTTCGTCTCTACCTTCTAACCAAGTTGCCAATTCAAGAGCATTAGCACTATGTTGTTTGATTCTAACTGGTAATGTTTCTAAACCTTGTATAATTTGAAAAGCATTAAATGGACTTAACGCTCCACCAAAATCACGTAAACCTTCCAATATTAATTTAAAAGTAAATGCTGCAGCACCTAAAGCTTCGCTATACACTAAACCGTGGTAACCAGCACTTGGCTCTGTAAATTCAGGAAATTTACCATTTGTCCAATCAAAAGTTCCTGCATCAATAATTGCTCCACCCAATGAAGTTCCTTGTCCGCCAATATATTTTGTAAGTGAATGAATTACAAGGTTAGCTCCATAATCAATTGGATTTAATAAAGCTGGAGTTGCAACGGTATTATCTACAATAAAAGGTACTTGAGCTGCCTTAGCTTCTTTTGATATTGCTTTTAAATCTAGCACATCTAATTTTGGATTACCCAAAGATTCTACAAAAAAAGCTCTTGTATTTTCTTTAACTGCTTTACCGAAACTTTCAGGATCAGATGCATCTACAAAAGTAGTTGTTATTCCTAATCTTGGTAAGGTAACGTTTAAAAGGTTATAGGTTCCTCCATACAAACTGCTTGATGCAACGATATGATCTCCAGATTTCAAAAGCGTTAAAAGACCTGTTGAAATTGCCGCTGATCCTGAGGCGAAAACTACCGCTCCAATACCACCTTCAACCGCAGCTAATCTTTTTTGTAATATTTCATTTGTTGGATTATTTAAACGTGTATAAATAAAACCTAGTTCTTTTAATGAAAATAAATTTGCAGCATGATCTGTATCATTAAATACATATGATGATGTCTGATAAATAGGAACAGCTCTTGTTCCACCATTTGTTGTTGTGTCGTGACCCGCGTGTAACGCGTTGGTTGCTAATTTTGGAGTACTCATTTTTCTTACTTTTTAAATTAATAATGATTAAAGTTAAAAGTCAAATGCACCATTTTTGTGGCGTACTTACAAGAAAAATGTTATTAAGAAATACATAAAAATTACTGAATGTAATTTTGTCTGTGTTATCTATCCTAAAGCTTAAATACTTTTTTGGTAGAATTTAGCACCTTCTTTAAAGATTAAAGGGTTGCTAAGGCTTCAACGGGTCTATCCCTCCGCCTTTCTTGATAACAATTTCAATAAGTAATTGAACTTACGTTGCAAATATTGCAAAACAATTCTAATATATCAAAGCTTTTTCTTTACTTTTTTTAGAATTCAATATGAATAACGCAAAATATAAACTATTATTTTTCTTCTATCGTCTTGAAACAAATATCCTATTTAAGTTCTGCATGTCCAAAACTTACTGAAAAATCTACACACCAAATATCTACAATTTTATATTTAGACACATCTGTATTTTCTGGAATTGCGTATGAATAATTGCCAGAAATACCTTTTAAATCTCCTAAAGAAACAAAATCAGATGAGCCAACAGCAGTTGTAAGATACACTAATAACTTAGGTCCATTATCCGTTTTAAAATTGGTAAAATTTAACGTTTTTAGGTCCGTGCTAACCGATGCTTTACCTGTTGTAGCATGAGCACCCGAAACAAAATCTCCAGCTTGAATTTCAACTTCTTCCATCTCTTCTTGTTCGGCTTTCATTTCACCATCAGAAGACGAACAATTCAAAAAAAACACCATTAAAAATGACAATATCAATACCTTTCGCATATTTATAGTTTTTGTTTTTGTCGTAACAATTTACAGAAGCTTACAGAAAAATAAAAATTACCAAAATTTTAATATTACTTTATATGTTATGACTTTTATTTTTCTACCTTTGCCCCCGTTATTGAATAAATTGATTATTCAATTTTATAATACAGAGGATTAATTTGACTGATTGCAACCTCTTTAAAAATGCTAAAGCAGTAATCCTACTCCTTTAGTCTGTTTTGCAATCTTTTTTATTTAAAATCGTTACCATTTAAAATAACATTATGGCATATTTATTTACATCAGAAAGTGTTTCGGAAGGACACCCTGACAAAGTCGCAGATCAAATTAGCGACGCATTATTAGACAATTTTTTAGCCTTTGACCCTGAGTCTAAAGTAGCTTGTGAAACTTTAGTAACCACTGGACAAGTTGTATTAGCAGGAGAGGTTAAAAGTAAGACCTATTTAGACGTTCAAGAAATTGCAAGAAAGGTGATCAATAAAATTGGTTATACCAAAGGTGAGTATCAGTTTTCTGGTGATTCTTGTGGTGTAATTTCGTTGATACACGAACAATCTCAAGATATTAATCAAGGTGTTGATAGAGCTACGAAAGAAGAGCAAGGTGCAGGTGACCAAGGAATGATGTTTGGTTATGCAACCAACGAAACTGAAAATTACATGCCTTTGGCTTTAGATATTTCTCACAAAATATTACAAGTATTGGCCGAATTACGAAGAGAAAATTATGAAATTTCATATTTAAGACCTGATGCTAAAAGTCAGGTTACTATTGAATATAGTGATGATAACAAACCTCAACGCATAGATGCCATTGTAGTTTCCACGCAACATGACGATTTTGACAATAATGATGCAAACATGTTGGCAAAGATTAAAAGTGATATCGTTTCTATATTAATACCTAGAGTTAAAGAATTGTTCCCTGCTCATGTACAGGCATTATTTAATGATGACATTGCGTATCATATTAACCCAACAGGTAAATTTGTAATTGGTGGTCCACATGGTGATACCGGTTTAACAGGAAGAAAAATTATTGTAGATACATACGGTGGCAAAGGAGCTCACGGTGGTGGTGCATTTTCAGGAAAAGATCCAAGTAAAGTAGATAGAAGTGCGGCGTATGCCTCTAGACATATTGCAAAAAATTTAGTAGCTGCAGGTGTTGCAAGCGAAGTACTTGTGCAAGTAAGTTATGCTATTGGAGTTGTGGAACCTACTTCAATATTTGTAGATACTTATGGAACCTCAACTTTAGGTTTGACAGATGGTGAAATTGCGAGGAAAGCTGCTTCAATTTTTGATATGCGACCAGCTGCTATAGAAGAGCGTTTAAAATTACGTAACCCAATATATTTAGAAACTGCTGCCTACGGACATATGGGTAAAGCTCCACAAACAATTACAAAAGTATTTGAAAGCCCGTATTCAGGTAAAGTGGAAAAAGAAGTAGAATTATTTACTTGGGAAAAATTAGATTTTGTAGATAAAGTAAAGGAAGCTTTTAATATTTAAGCAAACCTATTTTAATATATAAAGCCTCATGGTCAATTGACTATGAGGCTTTTTTTATCTATGCACTGTTGACTTCTCCATAAAATTTACCAACCTTTGTTATGTTGAATTCACCGAAAGAATTATTGATCTTTTTTAACCTTGGTTTTTGAAGTCTAAATAAACTACAACTAACTATATTTCTTATATTTGGTAATAAGTAATGATGCATATATCCCTAAGTTGTGCAACATTTGATCAGAACGAACCAAACAAAGTATGAAACCTTTAAAAAATCAAGAAATAGCGGAACTTTTCTCGAACGGAAAATTTGAGGAAATAATGGATTTTTTAAGTGACGAAATAGTTTGGAATGTTGTTGGAGAAAACTCTTTTGATGGAAAAAAAGCAGTTATTGAAAATTGCAAAATGACTGCGGAATATTTTAAATCTGTACAAACGGATTTTAAAATAGATGAAGTTCTTGTTTCAGACAACAAAGTAGTCGTAATCGGAACAGCTGAATTTAAAAGAGACGGGAAACGAATGAATTTTATCTCTGCTTGTGACATTTACCACTTTAACGATAAAAATGAGATTGAAACAATATCCTCATACTGTATTCCTGAAAAAAAAAATTAAAAACGGTGTATTACAAAAAACGATGGTTATAATTTCCTGAAAATAACATAAATTTATTTTCACCTTGTAGCTCGGATATACATAAATTAAATTATCATTCTATAACACCTTCTAAAGATCGGATAGAAGTGATATATCCCTTTTTAAGTTGAGTTGCAAACTCTTTATCATATTCATCAGCAGTTACAACGACATTGTTATACATTATAAAAGTTGTTTCAATATCATCATAATATTGTGAGATGCCATTATTATCTAAACCGCTGTAGAATTCTATTCGGTCTTGAAAAATATCAATTAAGGTTTTGGCAACATTTCGTGCTTTTTCTATTCCACCAATCATATAGTAAGCTTCGGGATAACCCAATACAAAACTGATATGACCATATTGTTTTACTGGCATTTTATCCATAGAAAGGTCTAATATTTCTTCCGCCTTATCTTTTTTTCCTACTTGTATTAATGCTTCTGCCAAACGAATTAAACTATTTCTAAAAGTAATCCCATTTTTACGGGTTTCAACATCAACATAAATATCTCCATTGCTGTTTCTCCAATCCCACTTTTTTACATTATTGTACATCGTTTCGACATCTATCCTACCTATACCTAATACACTTTTAGGTTGTCCATTGGGGCTCTTGCTAGGTTTTAAAATAGGTACAAATTTATAGGCTAACCCATCCAGTTGAAGGTAGTCCTTAAGCCAAATATATTCATCATCAACATAGGCTCCTCCAGTAAAATAAATAGGCCTAGTCCAATCGTTACTGGCTAAAATGTCTAACATTAAAATTCGGTGTTTTTGAATACCAATTTTATCTATTTTAATATCAATGTAGGGCACAATTTTGTCAGCGTCTTTTAAAGGTACTATCTTGTTTTTCAGCACGGCTGCTTTATCAATGGAGATTCTTAACTTATTGGTTGGGTAGTATTTATCTGGAAATCCGTCTCCATCATAATTTACAAAAGTTCTTGTATCATCACTTGCTAACCAATTTATAAAAGCTTTAATATCCATTACGGTATTCTTAAATGCAGGATTTGGATAGTGAAAAGCAACATCTAAAGATCCTGTTTTATAATCGTCATGCACCAATTGCCCAGGAATAGGTTCCGCCAAATAAGTTTTTCTTTTTTGCTGATCGATATACCAATCCGTAGCAAATAAACTGGTGCATACCAGTTTAATATCTGTTCTATAACCTTCCACCTCTTGCATATACCACAAAGGGAAAGTATCATTATCTCCAATGGTAAACATAATGGCATTTTCTTGTGCAGAATCTAAATAGGCCTTGGCATTATTTCTAGTGGCATATTTACCAGAACGGTCGTGGTCATCCCAATTCTGAAAGCCCATTAAAATAGGTACGGCCAATAAGCAAAAAACACTGATGGATGTTGCCAATATTTTAGGATTAACTTTATCTTTGAATTGCAGATAGAGAGCGAGTACACCAAAACCTATCCATATAGCAAAAACATAGAAAGAACCAACGACGGCATAATCACGCTCGCGAGGTTCAAAAGGCTTTGGGTTAGTGTAAAATACAATTGCTAATCCTGTAAAAGCAAAAAAGAGAAATAGTATATAAAAATTCTTTTTATCAAACTTAATATGAAATAGCAACCCGATTATACCCAAAATTAATGGTGAAAAGAAGTAGGTATTTCTACCTTTATTATCTTTTATTTCAACAGGTAAGTTACTTTGGGAACCCAATCTCATTTCATCAATAAAATTTATTCCACTTAACCAATTGCCATGATTGTCCATATTACCCTGTATATCATCTTGTCTACCTGCAAAATTCCACATAAAATACCTACCGTACATATACCCAAATTGGAATTCAACCATAAAACTTAGATTCTCTCCAAAAGTGGGTCTTCGTTTACTTTTTGTTGGTATACCTGAAATACTTTTATAATTGGCTATTACATTTGGTGAAGGGTCAACCATACGTGGAATAAAGCCTTTGTGTTTGTCAGTGTAATTTCGACGGGCATCTTTATAGCGATTTACAATTACATATTTACCGGCTTTTTCATCTTTTTCGTACTTTGGTTTATCATCTTTATAAGGGTTCTTTGAATCTTGTATGCCTATTCCTGAATAATAAGAATCGTAAAAAATACTGGTATCGCCATACTGTTCACGATTATAATAAGCTAATAATTCTCTTGCACTTGATGGATTATTTTCGTTAATAGTTGTATTCGCATTGGCACGGATAGGTAACATTATCCATGATGAGAAACCTATCATTATAAACAACAGACATAAAATAATTAGGTTCGCATGAATCAAATTCTTTTTACGGGTGTAACGTATCGCAACATAAAAGATAATGATTAAAACTAAACCTGAAATTATACTACCTGAATTAAAAGGCATACCCATTGTGTTTATAAAAAACAACTCTGATACACTAAAAAAGGCCAACGTATAAGGGAATAAAAACTTAAAAACAAACGCTAAAACCAGTACTGAAGCTATATTCGCAATTATGAATTTTACGAATGTAATATTTTGATATCTTTTATAAAAGTAAATAAACACAATGGATGGAATTATTAATAAAGAAAGTATGTGAACTCCAAAAGATAAACCCACAATAAAAGCAATTAATAATAACCATTTATGCCCTCTGAGTTTATCCATTTCTATTTCCCAACGCAGGCCTAACCAAAAAAGTAGCCCCATTAAAAAAGATGACATGGCATATACTTCTGCCTCAACGGCACTGTACCAAAAACTATCTGAAAATGTATATGCTAAAGCACCTACTAAACCACTGCCTAAAATGGCAATAGCATTACTTTGATTAATCTCCTCACCATTTTTTAGAATGATTTTTTTTGCCAAAATGGTTATCGTCCAAAACAAAAAAAGAATGGCAAAAGCACTAGACAATGCTGACATAAAGTTGGTCATCATAGCAATATGTTCAATATCTGATGTAAACATTGCAAAAAATGCACCTATCATTTGAAATAAAGGGGCTCCTGGTGGGTGTCCAACTTCCAATTTTACTGAGGTCGCTATATATTCACCAACATCCCAATAACTCACAGTTGGTTCTAAAGTAAGTGTATACGTTATTATGGCAATTGCAAACACTATCCATCCCAGTATATTATTCCACTTTTTATAATTGAAATTTAACATCATTAAAATATTCATTGATGTGAATTTTAAGATTTTTTAGAAATACAGTGATTATGTATTGACATTTCAGTATTCAGCCCGATCAAAAAAAGGTATTTAATTTTGCTCCAAATGAACAAATAAAATGATAAAATCCAGATATTTAGGGGGTAGGAATTAAGTACTAGTACCAGTACTATTTTAAGTTTTTACAAGTAATCTTAATTATTGAAGAAATATTATGTTCAATAAAATAATAATCATATTAAGTAGATATATAACAATTAGAAACCAGTTTACAACAAAGAACTCCTATGAAAAGCCTCATAGTAAATTGACTTTGAAGCTTTTTTATCTCGATCATAGAGACTTTTTAACAAATATAGGCGACCTTCGTTTACCAATAATTAAAAAAATTATAATGAAAATAATGAAATTGTTCCTAGTTTGCACAGTCTTTTTACTTGTATCTTGTCAGAATTCTCAGAAAAATAATCAAGCGAATGTTGTTAATGACATAACGACCATCAATTTAGATGAAGCTATTAAAAACTGTGTATCACAATTGGAAATAGCCGTCCCTAAACTTACCGATCTAACAAAGCATCCGAGACTTATAGAAACGGATCAAACCGAATGGGAAGAGGTGCCCAATCATAGACTAAAGTGGACATCTGGGTTTTACCCTGGTATACTTTGGTACATGTACAATTTGACAAAAGATAAAAAATGGAAACAGGAAGCCATAAAAAGAACCGAAGTTTTTGAAGATTTTAAGACTATTACCGAACACCATGATATTGGTTTCATGATGTTTCCTGCCTATGGAAACGGCTTTGAACTCGGAGACAAAAAAGAATACAAAGAAATCTTACTAACCTCAGCTGCTTCTTTAGCATCACGGTTTAATCCTAATGTAGGTACCATAAAATCATGGTCTAACGAATTACATCCTAGATGGCAACAGCATATTACTATAATTGACAACATGTTAAATTTAGAGCTCTTATTTTGGGCAGCCAAAAATGGTGGAGATTCTAACTATAAAAATATTGCTATAAAACATGCCGAAACTACTATGGAAAATCATTTTAGAGATGATTTTACTTCTTGGCACGTGTTAGAGTATGATTCTATTTCAGGAAAGGTGTTAAATAGACATACCAAACAAGGCTATGCAGACGATAGCAGATGGTCAAGAGGCCAAGCATGGGGCATTTATGGTTATACTATGGTATACAGAGAAACGGGTGATAAAAAATTCTTAGATTTTGCTCAAAAATTAACTGATGCGTATCTTAACTACTTACCAGACGATTATATACCGCATTGGGATTTTGACGTACCAAATCTCGACAATGAAGAAAGAGACGCATCTGCAGGTGCAATCGCAGCCTCTGCTCTATTAGAGTTAAGTACTTTTTTGGAGGACAAAAACAGTAAAGAAAAATATTATAATGCTGCAGTAAAAATGTTAAGTTCCTTAAGTTCTGATAAGTACTCTGCCGTTGGTAAAGCCGATTCATTTCTTTTACATTCTACTGGAGCAAAATCATTAGGTTGGGAAATTGATGTAGCCTTAATCTATGCTGATTACTATTATATTGAAGCATTGAATAGGTTGAAAAAAATGCGAGACTAAAAAAACGTTAAACAAAACAAAAAAAACCTTCTCAAAACGAGAAGGTTTTTCTTATAAATTAACAACTACTATCTACTTATTTTTTTTCTTCAAGCATTCCTTTGCGTTCTGGAGACCTTGGTGTAGGCCAATCCATTTGTTCTCCAGTTCTTTTACTTACTGGTAATACAATTTTATCTTTAGGCGTTGACTGTTCATCTTCACTAGCCATATACGTTAAAATGGCCGTTAAAATAGCATTGCTACGTACATCATCAAAAACAATTTTGTCATAGGTATCTCTGTTAGTATGCCATGTATAATTCCAATACGACCAGCTTAAAGAACTTAGACTAAAAGCAGGTGCACCAGCCGCTAAAAATGAAGCATAATCTGAACCGCCTCTACCAGGAGCACCAGGATAACTAGTTTCTATATGCTTACTAATATCATTAGGTACTGCAGCAAGCCATCGTCCTAAAAAGTCATAGGAATGTAAAAATCCTTGTCCTGATAAATTCACTACTCTACCGGTACCATTATCTTGATTAAATACAGCCTGAATATTTTTTACAATTTCCGGATGATCTTCCACAAAGGCTCTAGAACCATTTAAACCCTGTTCTTCACTCCCCCAATGCCCTACGATAATAGTACGTTTTGGATTTGGATAATATTTTTTTAGTAAACGCATTGCTTCCATCATCACCAATGTACCTGTACCATTATCCGTAGCTCCTGTACCTCCATCCCAAGAATCGAAATGTGCAGAAAGAACTACATATTCTTCTGGTTTTTCAGTTCCTTTAATTTCAGCAATGGTATTAAAAGTAGGTACTGCTCCTAACTCTTTAGACTCTGCTACTATTTTTAGTTCTGGCTTATTTCCATATGACGCCAATCTATAAAGCATCCCATAATCTTCTAACTCAATATCAACCGTTGGAATCTTTTTTGTTCTTGCACTAAATATTTTATTAACACCAAAACCTTTAGACCAATTACACGTTACAATACCTGCAGCACCAGCTGATTCTAAAGCTTCAATAATTGAACGGCTATTATAACCTGTATTTCTCATATTTTCTCGCCATGCTTCATTTAAGACATCACGGTCTTCTTTCATCTTTTTAAAAGACTCTTCCGTAGCAAATTCTTCCCAATTATAATCTGGACGACCTGTTGGTTGGTTCATAGAAATCATCACAAATTTACCTTTCACATTAGGCAACCAGTTTTTAAAAGCCATTGAATCTTTAACTGTGGGCAATACAATTGCCTCAGCTGTAACTCCTTTTTTTGAAGTACTAGGGTTCCATGCCAATTGCATACCACTTAAACTTTGAATACGTGGTGACACCATATCAATATGTGTAATACCGCGTTCCCATCCTCTCCATTCTCCCCATTTTTCATTTTTTGCTGAAATGCCCCATTTACCATATTGAGCCACTGCCCAATCATTGGCCTGTTTCATTTGAGGTGTACCAACTAATCGTGGGCCGATAACATCTAACATTTCATGAGCCAAACGTTCTAATTGAGAATTTTCATTGGCTTCTTTAACAATACCTTCAATTATGGGATTGGTTTCTTGAGCTATTAACGTTACACTAATTAGCAATGCCACAATACAAGATAATTTACTTAATTTCTTCATGTTTAAGGAGTTGTTTAGTTTATTATTTGAAAGGTTGAATTTACAATTAATTTTTTACACAATAAAAAACCCCTCTTTTTCTAAGTATCACTATAGATATAGTAATAATAAAAAAAGAAGGGTTATCAAAAAAAGGGATTATAGGTTATACACCAATCTCAAGGTAACATATCTCGGTTGAATAAAATATTCCGATGAACTTACTGAAAAAGTACCTGCACTTGCCTGACTTTGAGATGTTGCATTTAAAAGGTTTGTGGCTTTTAGCTCATACTCCATTTTACTATCTTTATCCTTTCTGTATGCTAAAGAAGCATCCCAAAACTGATAGGTGTTTAATGTACTGTTTTCATCTCTATATAGATTATAACTAAACTCCGTACGGAAAGTTAACTTTTTAAACAATAAGGCATCAAAATCAATAGAAGGTGAATGTGTATAATAGGTCGTTCTACTAGACCCTTGATCGTTATCAGCAATTCTTAAGCTATAACTTAAATCAAAGTTTGGAGCTTCTGTGAAATTACTATTCACACCCAATCGATAGGTTTGTGTATAGTTTTCATTTATAGATGTATTTCCGTTAAAAATTTGGCTGTATTTACTATAGTTTAAACTACCGCTTAAACTTGCTCTTAGCTTACCAAAAGTACGTTGAAATCGTCCACTAAAACCTACACTTTCATCAGAAAAATCAGAATTAATCGGCTTGGTAATATTAACATTGGCATTTGTATTAAAATCAACTTCATTACGTATTTGATTGATGTTTTTACTATAGGTAAGGCTACCATTAATGTTGGTATAACTAAACAAGTTAAAGTTAAAATAGTTTAATCGAATATTGTGTCTTAACGAGTTTTCCAAATCAGGTGTACCTGAAGTAAAAGAGTTGTAATCTCCCATAACTATACCACGAGCAATATTTGTTACATCAGTAAATTGTGTAGTCATTCTATAGTCTAACGATATATTTTCACTTTTCTTTATATCCATTCGTGTATTAAAACTCGGTAAAAACCGAAAGAAACTATCGTCATATGTTGTGCCATATTGTACACTTTTAGTACCATAAGCATGAGCAGATACACCTGGTGTAAATGTAAAAATACCTACTTTTAATCTGTATTTTAAATCTAAATAAATATCAGAAAAAGTATAATCTACATCATTTCCAACTTCGAATAAACTTGTATTGGTAGAAGGATCTAATGTACTTCCATCATCTAAAATTTGGAAGATATCAGAATCAAATTTTTGGTTGCTATAAACAGAACCTAAAGTTACATTAATATTACTTTTTTCATTTAATATGTGCCAATAGTCAAGAGCAGCATCAAATTGGTTTGATTTTACACGTTTGTTTTGGCTTAAATTATACACATTTTGAGTAGAATCAAATCCAAGTTCATCAGCACTACCATCAAAATTATCATCTTGCAATATAGCATTGTAAAAAGGATCTTCATCTTGTAATAAATGCTGTGCAGTTAATGAGAAAATATTGTTTTCATCATGGGTATAATAATAATTTAAGTTTTGTCTTAAACTGAATGGTGACGAACTCTCAACTTCATTTATTTCACTAGCATTAGAATTTACCAATTGACTTACATATTGATCCTGTCTTTGTTTAGAAAGTCTACCAATAGCATAATAGTTTAACTCATTGTTAGAATTGGGAATATATTTCAAATTAATTTTAGCCATACCTAAATCACTAACTTGTTTGGTATTTGTTTCAGTAAATGCATATGAAGAAGGCGTATTAGCAGTTTCAGCATATTGTATCTCTCTATTTTGCTCCATTTCGGTTTCATTATTTGAATAAATAAGAAACCCACTTAAGTCTAATGCTTTGTTTGGCGAATGACTAATGTTTACAGCTCCAAACTTCGTTTCTATAGATTTAGCTCTATTATTTTGTAATTGTAAAAAACCTAAATCATTGCTTCCTAAGTCAATACTTGTACCACTATTACTACTTGGAGATCTAAAGCCACCAGTAAAATTTCTATAATCACGTCTTGTAAAAGCAACTTCTCCTAAATTGTTTAAATCGCCAATGACATTAACACTTGTTTTAGGACTATAATAAAATAGTTTTGGTTGAAATATATACTGACTATCTTCATTTGCTATACCTGCACCCGCTTTAATATCTCCAAACCAAAAATTCCCTTTTCCTTGCTTCAGTTTAATATTAATGGCAATATTATCTGTATTATCTTGCACTCCACTTAATTGACCAACTTCGGCGTAATTTTTTAGAATTTCAACTTTATCTACAGCATTTGAGGGTATGTTTTTAGTGGCCAATTTAGTATCACCATCAAAAAAATTTTTACCATCAACCATTAATTTTGTTACTGTCTTCCCTTCTACTTGAATTTGCCCATCATCATTAATTTCCAAACCAGGCATTTTTTTAATTACGTCCTCTAATTTACGTTCTGTTCCATTTTTAAAAGAATCTGCATTGTAAATCATAGTATCACCTTTTATGGTAATAGGCATCTCATATACCAAGTTAATTTCATCTAAGTTATTGTCTTCATTTAAGGTGAAATTTCTATCAATATCTGCATCTACTGTGTTTAGTATGATATCTATTGTCTTATACCCAATAAAACTAATTTGTAATTTGTAGCTAACGTTCTCTTTTAAATTTAATCTGTAACGCCCTTTATCATTGGTAATAGCATAGGAATCTAAGGCTTTTGTAGCCTGATTTATAGCTACTACGTTTGCCAGTTCTAGTGGTACACCGAGGCTATCTTTTACAAAACCCTCTAACTTTAATTGAGCAGATAGTGTTATACCTGTTAGCATTAATAGGGCAATAAGAGTTTGTTTCATTTGTCTGTATTTAATTCTTGATGGAAATTTTACTTATACTTTTATTTTCAAAATTTGATTTAGTAGAAATTTTAATTTCTTCCACCACCACCACGGTTTCTTCCCCCTCTAAAACGCTCACTCATTTCTGCCATTTTTTCTTTGGCAATTGTATTATACTCGTCTTGAGATACTTTTTTACCTTTTGAGGGTCTTTTAATAGTTTCTGTATTTTCACTATTAATCTCAATTTTTGTACATAAAATAGAAGTATTTCCTTCATGAACTTCCAGTATTAAACCTGGCAATCCCCAAAATTTACCGGGACCTTGATTGACTGGAATTTGCATGGTATACCAAGCGGTAACCTCAATCATTTTTGGTGATTCAGGTTTATCATTATCTTTAGAAGCCTGATCGTTATTACCTCCACGCGGGCCTCGTGGGCCTCGAGGTGCAAAACCTGCAGCTGATGCTTCTTTCATTGCTGTTGCTTTAAAAGCCGTATACTGACCAATTTGTTTTGTTTCTCCACTCATTTTCCAATCTAATGCTGCCAACTTATCATTAACTAAAAAGTTTTTACCTAACAATTCATTTTCTTGTAAAAACAAACTGTCTTTAATGTTTTTATACTCAGCACCATTTGCAGCCCCCATAATAGCAGCAAATCTCGCCCCTCTTCCTCCACCCTGTCCTGGTGTTTCTAACTTTTCATCTTCCTTATACATGGACTCTGACTTGTTAAAAGCAAGCGTATAGCTTTTTTCAAGAAAGCTTTTCATTCTATCCGCAATTTCTTTTTTCCGTTCTTCACTAACTTGTCTATCTCCAAAATTCATATCCATAGTCGTCTTACTTTGATAATAAGCCTTACCTTGAAAGTCTTTTTGAGCCAATGATGCCGTAGTAAATAAAAGTGTCATTGCGACAACAATTACTGAGATTATATTTGTTTTCATAATTTTATATTTTAGAGTTCTTAAATTAACCGATTTAAAAAATGAGTTTTCTATTTGTCCATAGAGGACTATTCTTTATTACAACACAAAACTAGATATTATTAGTATAAACATAGGTTAACTAATGTTAACAAGTGTTAACCGATTAGTTTTACACTATAATTGTCTTTAAATTTGATTTATGAAAATGTTTATCAAGCTATTAACTTATTCATTATTTTTCTTAAAAACATGAAAATAGCCATGTGTTTTGACATTGAATTAATAAGCCTGAGAACAAAAAAAACATTGACTAATGAATGAAAAAAACTACAAATGGGTAGTCGGCTTTATTATCTTGACAATTCTTACTACAATTGGAGTACAATTGTTTTGGAATTTTAAAGAATATCAGGGTAATAAAAAACATCTTATTGGTAAAGTACAACGGAGTTTAGACAATTCTGTAGAAGCTTATTTTGCCAATATTACAAGGACCGGTATTATTAAATATAATGTAAACCTTGAAGAACGAACAGACACCATTAACAGCCCTTCAAAAAATGAGCTAAGAACTAAAATAGATAGCACTTTAAAAAACATTTCTAAATTAGAAAATGAAAAACCCATTTTAATAAAAGATTATAGAAACAGTAATTATCCATTTTATACTTCCGACAAAATTTTACCACAGAATATTGATAGTTTAATTTCAAAAGTTTTTATTTCTATTTCTAGAGATAGTATGGATCTGAAAAAATTAGACAGCTACCTTTCAGAGGAACTCCAGCGACATCATCTGAATTTAAAATATGCCTTAATTTATGACTATTCAAAACGTGATTCGCAAGACAGTATTATTACAGCCTCGAGAAATTTATACCTAGAAAATTTTCCAAAGAATCACTTAACAACAACCTCTAAATCCACTTTTTTACCCAGAAGAGGAAAACTGGAATTACGCTTTACAAATGAAGTGGCTATTTTATTAAAAAAATCATTAGCAAGTATATTATTATCATTGTTATTATCTGCGGCTATAGTATCAAGTTTAATCTTTTTATTGAAAACAATATACAAACAAAAGCAATTGGCCGAAGTTAAAAATGACCTCATCAATAATATTACGCATGAGTTTAAAACACCGATAGCCACTATTGGTGTAGCATTAGAAAGTTTGACTAGCTTTAACGCTATTGACGATAAAGAAAAGACAAAGACATATATAAACATGTCTACAGACCAATTGTCTAAATTAAATATAATGGTTGAAAAATTATTAGAAACCGCCTCTTTAGATAGTGATAATCTTAATTTAAATTTTGACGAAATAAATAGCACAGCATTAATTCAAAGTATAATTACGAAACATAACTTTCAATTAAAAAACAAGACTATTGAATTTAAAAATAGTAATTCAGATCTACACATTAAAGCAGATGAATTCCATTTTGAAAATGTAATTAACAACATAATTGATAACGCTATTAAATATGGTGGAGATAAAATTATCATTGAAACCAAACAAGTAAAAAACAAATTTGAACTTTCAATTTCTGACACTGGCAATTCGCTATCAAAAGCCAATAAAACCAAAATTTTTGAACAATTTTATAGAGTCCCAAAAGGAAATACACATGATGTAAAAGGGTTTGGAATTGGGCTATATTATGCCAAAAAAATAATTGAAAAACATAATGGAACAATCGATGTTCACTTAAGTAATAATTTAACCACATTTAAAATAACACTACCAAATGAGTGAAAAGGTGACCATATTATTAGCGGAAGATGAACCTGCATTAGGGCAAATAATAAGAGACAGTTTAGAAACAAGAAATTTTAAGGTCTTATTATGCGAAGATGGTGAAATTGCATTAAAGAAATACAAAGAGAATGACCCTAAGCTCTTAGTTTTAGATGTAATGATGCCTAAAAAAGATGGTTTTACGTTGGCAAAAGAAATTAGAAAAGAGAACAATGAAATTCCAATTATATTTCTAACTGCGAAGTCACAAACAAAAGATGTTGTTGAAGGCTTTACTATTGGTGGTAATGACTATGTAAAAAAGCCCTTCTCTATTGAAGAATTAATAGTAAGAATTAATAGCCTATTACAAAGAACAAATTTGCAAAAAACTGCAGAAATAATAAACTTAGGCCTCTATACATTCGATTTTAGACGACAAATATTACAGTATAAAACAGAAAAGGAACTACAACTTACCCATAGAGAAGCTCATTTATTATTTAATTTATATAAAAATAAAAATGAAGTGTTGGACCGTTCTGTTATTCTTAAAAAACTTTGGGGTACTGATGATATTTTTAGTTCTAGAAGTATGGATGTATTTATAACAAAGCTTCGAAAAAAACTAAATCAAGATCCGGCTATTCAAATTTTGAATGTAAGAGGATATGGTTATAAATTAGTTTGTTAAAAGACAAATTATTTTTATTTTAATATACTTTTGTTTTAGGTCTTTATTAAATTATTAATAAATTCGACGTTTATTTTAAGCTTCAGATATTTAAATAATGAAATTTTCTTTTACCTATATTATAATTGCATTTTTACTTGGTGGCTGTATTAAAAAATCAGAACCCAACATAATCAATGTCAAGGACCACGGAATTACTCCAAATACAAAGCAAAGTATTACTTCGAAAATTAACAAACTCATAGATAATTTGCCGGATGAAACGGTTACCATCATTTTTCCGAAAGGACGGTATGATTTTTATCCTGACACTAGTTATTTCCGTACTTATTTTGAAACCAATACTTATGATATTAACCCAAAAAGATTGGCAATTTTACTAGAGAAAAAAAAGAACATTACTATTGATGCTCAGGGTTCAGATTTTATCTACCATGGACATATTCAGCCCTTTACCTTAGATAATTCTGAAAATATCAACGTAAAAAATGTAAATATAGATTGGGACAAACCACTAACTGCTGAATCAGAGGTAATCGAAGCTGATTCGACGCACATTCTAATTAAAATTGACACCGCTCAATTTCCGTATACCGTTCATGACAAAGGGATCACGTTTGCTGCTGATGATTGGAAAGCCGAATGGAAACTAACCGGAGGATCTTGGCTAATTGAAATTGATAAAAACCACATTATCCCACCATTTACTGGAGATCATGGTACTGTTAACGGAGATTTAGAAAACGTTATTTATAAAGAAATTAAACCAGGGTTGGTGCTAATGACTGCTAGTTTTACCAAAACACCATCTGTAGGCAACTATCTAATTATGCGACATAGCACTAGAGATCATGCAGGTATGTTTTTATTTCATAGCAAAGACATTAAACTTGAAAATATAAATGTTTATCACACATCTGGATTAGGAATTCTTTCTCAATATTGTGAAAACATTGAAATGCAGAAAGTAAATATGGTTCCTAACCCTAATAAAAACAGATATCTAAGTGGTCATGATGACGGTTTACATTTTATGGGATGTAAAGGTGAGATAATTATAAATGATTGCGATGCTCAAGGACTTATGGATGACCCCATAAATATTCACGGAACCTATGTACCAGTTGTCAAACGAATAAACGACACCGTCTTAGAATGTAGTTATGCACACGACATGAGTCTTGGACTTATTTGGGCAAAAAAGGGAGATTCTATTGGGTATATCGACAAAAAAACGATGAAAACAGTTGGAATTGGAATAGTTAACCGCTTTTCTCAAACTGATAGTAAACGTTTTTCATTGGCATTTGATAACAAGCTTCCCGAATTTTTATCTGACGACTATTCTCTTGAAAATTTAAGTTGGACACCTAACGCAACCATAACCAATTGTTATGTAGGTAGCAATAGAGCAAGAGGCTATTTAATTTCTACTCCTGGTAAAGTACGTATTGAAAATAATATTTTCGAGACGAGTGGATCTGCAATTCTTATTGCAGGAGATGCTAACTATTGGTATGAAAGTGGTTCAGTAAAAAATGTTACTATAAAAAATAATGAATTCAAAGCCGCATCGAATTCATCAGCCTATCAATTCTGCAATGCCATAATAAGTATATATCCAGAAATTCCATCTTCAGATTCCTTGAATCCTTATCACAAGAATATTACAATAGAAAACAACAGTTTCAATCCTTCAGACTACCCAATCGTTTATGCAAGATCTGTTGATGGTTTGTTTTTTAAAAACAACACAATTACTCGAAGTTATGATTTTGAACCATGGCACTCTCAAAAACATAATTTTCTTTTAGATGCCTGTAAAAATGTGGAAATTAGTGGAAATACATTTGGTGATGATGTATTGGGAAAAAATATTCTTTTAAAAGATATGCGAGCCAATCAACTCAACTTAACCAATATTGAATTAAAAATTGATACTGAAAATTAAAAATAAGTTAGCTGATTTCACCCTAACTAAACTACTATAAATTCACATTAAAAGAAGATAATGATTTAAGAAAATAACATAAACACTTATTCAACTTCCTCATTGAGAAATAATACCTTTGCAGCATAAAATTTCAAGAAAAAAACAATGAATTTAACGATTGAAAACATACTATTAATAGGTTCCTTATTACTTCTTGTAAGTATTTTCGCAGGTAAAACCTCTTATAAGTTTGGCGTTCCAACTTTACTGCTCTTCTTGGCTATTGGAATGTTAGCAGGTTCTGATGGTATTGGAGGCATCCGTTTTGACGATCCTAAAATTGCTCAATTCATTGGTATCGTTTCTCTTAACTTTATCTTATTCTCTGGTGGACTTGATACCAATTGGACCGCCGTTAAACCCATTCTTTGGGAAGGAGTTGCCTTATCTACATTAGGCGTTTTATTGACAGCAACTTCTCTTGGCACTTTTGTATGGCTAGTTACTGACTTTACCATTTATGAAAGTCTATTATTAGGTTCAATTGTATCTTCAACAGACGCGGCTGCCGTATTTTCGATTCTTCGCTCAAAAAGTCTAGCCTTAAAAACCAATCTAAGACCCACATTAGAGATGGAAAGCGGAAGTAACGACCCCATGGCATATGTACTAACTATTGCATTTTTAACGTTGGTAATTAATCAAGACCAAAGTTTTCTATCTATAATACCCATGTTTTTGCAACAAATGATTTTGGGTGGTATTTTAGGTTTTGCCTTTGGAGTACTTAGTAAGTATATTATTAACAAAATTAAACTTGACTTTGAAGGGCTTTACCCTGTTTTAGTTATCGCCCTAATGTTCATCACCTTTTCTGCCACTAACTTTGTAGGCGGCAATGGTTTTCTTGCCATTTATATTTGTGCGGTGTACCTAGGTAATCAAGACCTCATCCACAAAAAAACCATTTTTAAAATGTTTGATGGTTTAGCTTGGCTCATGCAAATTGTGCTGTTTCTCACTTTAGGGTTACTCGTTTTTCCTTCTCAAATAATTCCATATATGGGTATTGGACTGCTCATTTCAGTATTTTTAATTGTTGTTGCTCGTCCTATAGGTGTGTTTATTAGCCTTATGTTTTTTAAAATGAAATTGAGAAGAAGGTTTTATATTTCTTGGGTTGGACTGCGTGGTGCAGTACCAATTGTGTTTGCTACCTATCCTCTATTAGCTGGAATAGATAAAGCAAACATGATTTTTAACATTGTTTTTTTCATTTCAGTTACATCCATATTAATTCAAGGAACTACACTTTCCATTGTTGCAAAATGGTTAAATGTTGGATTACCAGAAGAAGCAAAAAAATTAAACCCAACTGATTTACTTTTAGCAGAAAACCCTAAGGCTGAAATGAAAGAATTCTTAATCACCTCAGAGTGCTATGCAGTAAACATGAAAATTGTAGAATTAGGCTTTCCTAAGAATGCAATAATTGCGATGATTAAAAGGGGTGATAGTTATATCATACCTAATGGTATCACAAAAATTGAAGCCCAAGACACGCTAATTGTTCTTGCAGATAGACCCCTAATTTTTGATGATGTACACAAAACACTTAGTACTCAGAAAACATAAGGCATTAAGATTTTCAATTTATATCATTAGCGTTTTTGGTTTATAATCTGGTTACTAACTTATAGAATATTGTTTGATTGTTACTATATTTTCTTCTAATTTCGCTATTATTCTAAGCGATTAACCAATCAATGAAAAAAGAATTTACCCCCAAACTATTCTCTCTTTTAAAACAGGGGATATCAAAGAAAACACTTACAAAAGATCTCCTTTCAGGAATAATCGTCGGCATAGTAGCACTGCCTTTAGCCATTGCCTTTGCGATAGCTTCTGGTGTTTCTCCAGAAAAAGGAATCATAACTGCTATTATTGCAGGAATCATCATTTCTACGTTTGGTGGTAGTAGGGTTCAAATTGGAGGTCCTACTGGTGCATTTATTGTCATTGTTTACGGTATTATTCAATCTTACGGTATAGATGGGTTGATCATAGCTACATTTTTAGCAGGATTTTTAATGATAGGAATGGGACTTTTACGTCTGGGTAATTTATTAAAATTTATTCCTTATTCTTTAATTGTAGGTTTTACAAGTGGTATAGCACTCATAATTTTTTCGTCACAAATTAATGATTTTTTCGGGCTCCACATCTCTAAAGTCCCTGCTGATTTTATAGATAAATGGATAGTGTATTTTGAAAATTTCGATAACATAAATTGGTATGCCATTGCTATTGCAGTATCCACAATTTTAATAACAATCTATTTTCAGAAATTAGTAAAAAAAATTCCGGGATCAATCATTGCTATTGTATTATCAACTATTATTGTAAAAGTATTTGATATTCCTGTGGATACTATAGAAAGTAATTTTGGCGAAATACCAAATCATTTCAGTTTACCCCACATACCAAATGTAAACTTCGATACGATACAGGCATTAATACAACCTGCCTTCGCAATAGCCATTTTAGGAAGTATTGAGTCCCTGCTTTCGGCAGTTGTCTCAGATTCAATGATTGGTGGAAAACATCGTTCAAACATGGAGCTAATTGCTATGGGAGGAGCTAATATCGTATCTGCATTATTTGGTGGAATTCCAGCAACAGGTGCTATTGCAAGAACAGCCACTAATGTTAAAAATGGTGGTCGTACGCCATTAGCCGGTATTTTCCACAGTTTAGTTCTATTAGCAATAATGCTATTATTTGCACCTTATGCAAAATTAATACCCCTTCCTTGCCTTGCCGGAATATTGGTAGTTATTGCATATCACATGAGTGAAATTGGACAATTTAAATCCATTTTAAAAGGGAATAGAATGGACATTATTATTTTACTAACCACTTTCTTTTTAACTGTAATTTTCGATTTAGTAATTGCCATAGAAATTGGAATGGTGCTAGCCAGTTTTATGTTTATGAAAAGAATGAGTGAATCTGTTCATGTTGAAAATATAACCTCTAAAACAACAGATGAAGAAAATCTTTTTGATGAAGAATTGATAGATATACCTAAAGATGTATTACTCTATGAAATAAATGGACCTCTGTTTTTTGGGGCCGCTCGTCAATTTCAAGAAACCGTTACAAATACGCATTTACGACCCAAAGTTATTATTATAAGAATGCGTTATGTTCCACTTATTGATGCTACTGGTTATCAGAGCGTAAAAGAAATTGTTAAAATCTTTAAAGAAAGAGGTATAAAAGTAATTATTTCAGGTGTAAATGAAAATTTAAGAAAGGATTTTAAAAAGAATGATATGTTTTCAATTTTAAAAAAAGAATTTGTTGTCAAAGACATTACAACAGCAATTAAATTAGCTAACGAAATTTAAAATAGACTTAACAAGTATAAATTAAGCTAGTTTATGTGTATTTTATAGACCTATTAAAAGACCTAAACAAAGGTTCTTTTCGCTATACATTCCCTTCTTATACGTATACATCTAAAGTTGAATGTAAGAGTTTTTGGCTTTAAATTGTTATCATAAGATAACCGTTCTCCTACTACTACCAATCTACTCCTTTTTAACAAACCTCCCAAAAGGCCTTATTTTACAATCATTTTATCGAATTTAAAAATAAATATGCAGTATAAAAAAACTAACTGCGTATATCAAATAATATGAATAGATTTGCACCCAATTTGAAAATGACATAAATGAAACGTATTAATGATTACAAAAAGCTTTTTGAGGTAGACGGAGAAATTGACCTTAAAGAACTTAAAACGACATACAGAGGCTTAGTAAAAAATTGGCATCCAGATAAATTCCAGGATGAAGAGAAAAAATTAGAGGCTGAAGTAAAAAGTCAAAAAATTATTGATGCTTATCATTTTCTAGTAAGTATAGCTCCAAAAACCAAAGAAAGCAACCTAGAAGAGTATAATTCTATAACTATACCTTCAACTGTTGAAGATTTTCAACATAAAAGTATGCTTTTAGAAGTTACTTTTGCTGATGGTAATACTTATGAATATTTCGGAGTCAATCGTAAACTATTTATCAAATTCGTGAATAGTAAATCAATAAACAATTTTGGAAAAAGAAATATTTTCAATTCTTTCCTTTACAGAAAATCAAAGAAAGCTTCAGTTATGGCTTAACTAGGAGACGGCTAAAAAGTAAATTCTTATATTTTAATAATACAACTACAATGACGGAAAAAGGCGTAAGTCGTTTTCCGTCATTGTAGTTAAATGAGTTTACATGACTTATCATTATTAGGCAATAGAGTTATATAAAACCAAAACACCTTCCTTTTAATCAAGTAACTAGACGTGTTTTAAAGTGCTACTTTTTAATAAAAAACTTTTAATTAAGTCTTTGGGGTGACTGGTTTTAAGAATAGGAAAATCAAACCAAGTTTGTAAATCTTCTTTAAACCCTGTCTTATTTAAATAACTATTTAATGCAAGATTTAATCCCTTTGTATATTTAGGGTGATCAGTTCCTTCTGGATCTTGATGATATAAATCATTTTGAGCAAATCCTTCAAAAACAGGTCCTGTTATTTTTATTCCAAATTGTTCCGGGTTTTGACCAATAGGACTATGTATAGTGGTAGTAAATTGGTGCCAAAATGCAGACTGAATACAATTTTTCTCAAACAATTGTCGCACAACTTCCAATGAATCAATAGTTTCTTGCTCATTTTGAGTTGGAAATCCATACATAAGATAGGCATGAACCATAATATTTTGTTCTGAAAAATTATGAGTAACTCTCGTAACTTGTGCGATATCAACTCCCTTTTTCATCTTAACCAACAACCTATCTGAAGCCACTTCTAACCCACCAGTTACAGCAATACAACCCGATTTCGCCATTAATTGGCATAACTCAGCATCAAATGTCTTTTCAAAACGAATGTTTGTCCACCAAGTAATGTTTAGGTTTCTTTCTATCAGTTTCATTGATAGAGCCCGTAACATTTTAGGTGGAGCTGCTTCATCAACAAAATGAAAACCTGTAATACCTGTGTCCTTAATTATTTTTTCAATTTTATCTACTAAATCAATTGCTGTTGTGTTTTGATAATTACCAATATAATCTAAGTTTACATCACAAAACGAACACTGTTTCCAATAACATCCATGAGAAATGGTCAGCTTATTCCATCTCGCATCTGTCCACATCCGATGCATCGGGTTTACTACATCTAAAAAAGAAACATATTTATCAAACGGCAATCCTGAGTAATTAGGTGCGGGTAAATTTTTATGATGGTAAATAGTATTAGGAATTTTATTCTTATAAACAACTTGATTCTTTTCTAACACAAACGTTCTTTCCAATTCGTTTATATCACTTTTGCCTTCAAGGTAATTAACCAACTTTAGCAAGGGACCTTCACCGTCATCTAATGAGATAAAATCTATAAATTGAAAAATTCTAGCATCTTCTAATGAACGGAGCTCTGTGTTACAATATCCTCCGCCAAAAGCAACATAAATGTCCGGAAAAAACTGTTTAATAAACTGAGAACAACGGAGAGCCGCAAATAAATTTCCAGGAAAAGGAATTGTAAAACAGATTAGATTAGGATCATGCTTTTTTATTTGCTCTTCCAAAATATTCATCATTTCATCTTCAATAAGCGTAGGCTGATATTGCAAAAAATCATCTAATTGATTAAAACTGCTTGCTGACGTTCCAATTTGCTCGGCATATTTCGTAAATGCAAAAAACTCATCTACGTTCGCATGAATAAAGTCTCCTATTTCTTCAATAAAAAGTGTACCAAAATGTTTTGCTTTATCTATTATACCGATTGCTCCAACTTCCCATTTTATTTCAGTATTCACCTTCATTAACCTATGCCCTGATGGTAAAAAACCAGCTTCTAAGATTTTATATGCAGTTTCAATATCCTGTTGCTGAAGAAATTTAAGAACTACATCAACTCGAGAAATATAGTGCTCTTTCCTTTTACTAAGCTCGGGATAATGATAATTCTCCAAATCGTCAGCTTCCTGAAAAATAGAACGTAAAAAATCACTAGTAAAAATAGCTGTAAAGAGCTCAATGCTTAAATCACAGTGCTCAACAGACACCTTATGTTTCTCCAAAAACCCCTTGAGATAGGCAGTTGCCGGATACGCAGTATTTAGCTGAGTAAACGGTGGCGTTACTAAAAGTAATTTCGGTTGCATAATGCAAAGATAGCGTTCTTTTAGGGTAAGCCTATAAAGTAGAAAATAATTAAACAGATATTAACAAGAATATTTCTATTACATACAAATTTTGCATGCTAGTGGATAAAATTTAAAATTTGTTTGATAAATTGATTATTATTATCTTAACCATTACATTTAATCAAATCCTTATTCCTCCAGTGAACAATACATGATCATCTTAAAAATTAGTTTATGAGTTTCGGAATAGTTCAATCAATGATAATCTCACTGAGAAATAACTCAAGAAAAAAAGAGTTAATTCACTTTGATAGACGAAGTATGCCCTTAAAAGGATTGAAAGGTGAATTTGGTGAATTATTGAAAAGAAAAGCAACACCAGAACAATTAAAGAATATCAGGAATAAAATTAAACAAGAAGAAAGAGCAGAATTGATTAAAAACATTATCATAATTATGCTCTTATCCCTAATCATAATAATAGGCGTAAAATTCCTGATTTTTTAACAACTTTTTTTAAGAATAAAACACAATACATTTTATATCTCAAAAAAATCAATATTTTCAGTCTTGCCATTCTGCAATAAACAAGTTGGTATCTTTCTTTTTATATTTCAGATTGTCAATCCTTTCAATCTTGCCATTCTGCAATAAACAAGTTGGTATCTTTCTTTTTATATTTCAGATTGTCAATCCTTTCAATCTTGCCATTCTGCAATAAACAAGTTGGTATCTTACTTTTTATATTTCAGATTATCAATCCCTTCAGTCTTGCCATTCTGCAATAAACAAGTTGGTATCTTACTTTTTATATTTCAGATTGTCAATCCTTCTAGTCTTGCCATTCTGCAATAAACAAGTTGGTATCTCTACCACCTCCATTATTTCTATTAGAAGAAAAAATTAGTTTTGTACCATCATTTGAAAAAACTGGAAACGCATCAAATGTTTCTCCATGTGTAATTCTTGTTAGGTTTTTCCCGTCAAGGTCAATCATATATAAATTAAAAGGGAAACCTCGTTCTGCCTCAAAGTTTGAAGAAAACAAAATTTTCTCACCTGAAGGGTGAAAAAATGGGCTCCAGTTCGCATTACCTAAATTAGTTAATTGACGTAACTCAGAACCATCGGCATTACAGATATACAATTCCATTTCTGTAGGCATAACCAAACCATCTGCCAATAAGTCTTTATATTCTTTTATATCTTTTTCTGTTTTAGGTCTAGAAGAACGGAAAATAAGTTTTGTTCCATCAGGTGAAAAGAAAGCTCCTCCATCATACCCCAATTGATCTGTAATCTGTTTTACATCTGAACCATCAATATTCATAGTATACAATTCCAAATCGCCACTTCTATCTGAAGTAAATACAATTTTATCGCCTTTAGGAGAAACTGTAGCTTCGGCATCATACCCTTTTTCAGTAGTTAATTGTTTCGTTATATTACCTTCTAAATCGGTCACAAAAATATCATAGGTATCATAAATTGGCCACACATATTTCCCTTCCTTACGCAAAGGAGCATCAGGGCATTCTTCACCTCCTAAATGTGTAGAGGCATAAACAATACTTTTATTATCCGGCAAAAAATAAGCACACGTAGTACGCCCTTTTCCTGTACTTAATAACGGAGGTGCAACTAAACTATCTAACGTTTCATCAGCGTCCATTAAAAACATTTGATCACATTCAACACCCCATTTCTTATGATTAGATTGAAAAACAAGTTGTTTATCATCAAAACTCCAATACGCTTCCGCATTATCACCTCCAAAAGTTACTTGACGAAGAGATTTAAAATGTTTTTCTTCTGGAAACACAAGAGAATGTCCTTCAGAATTAACATATACAGGTGCTGTTTTTGTTGTTTTCTTTACAACTGCTTGAGATGTGTTTTGCGTTTTGCATGACAATAAAACGAGTGTAAGTACTATCGTAACTATATATTTCATATGTTTATATTTAGTGTTTTTCTTAAATTAAAATAACATTCTAATAATCATAATTTCAAATAATTAAAACTATGATTTTTTCAAATACCATTAAATAATTGCTATAATAAATGGCAATTATTGCCTAATTTTACCAAAAATAATACTATTATGATGAATCGGATATTAATTTTTGCTTTTTTTACTTTGCTTTTTGTTTGCAAAACCACTGCACAAACAGAATCTCAAATTCATAAAGACGTTGTTTATCTTGCAGACGACAAACTTGAAGGCAGAGCAACTGGCTCAGAAGGTGAAAAACTAGCTACCGAATATATTGCTATGCGATTTAAAGAAATGGGCTTAGAACCTAAAGGAAATAATGGCTATTTCCAAGACTTTACTTTTACGCCTAAAACGCATCCTCACGGAAAAGTTAATTTCTCAGACACGACAAGTAACAAAGCCATTACAGGAAGAAACATTTTGGGATACATCAATAACAATGCAAAGCAGACCATTATTATTGGTGCTCATCACGATCATTTAGGTTATGGTCAAGAGGGCTCTTTGTATAGAGGTAAAGAAAAATTAATACACAACGGTGCCGATGATAACGCCAGTGGTGTAGCTACTTTACTAAACTTAGCCGAAAAATTAACCAAAACCAATACAGGAAACAACTATTTAATCATGACTTTTTCCGGTGAAGAAATGGGATTATTAGGTTCCAATTATTTTGTTAAAAATGCTACCATAAATCTTGACTCCGCCAATTACATGATTAATATGGATATGGTTGGCCGTTTAAAAGAAGATAATGCATTAGCTATTTATGGTGTTGGTACTTCACCCATTTTTAAGCATATTGTAAATGCTTACAACGATAACTTCAAACTGATTATTAAAGAGTCTGGCGTTGGCCCATCTGATCACACATCATTCTATTTAAATGACATACCCGTTTTACACTTCTTTACCGGTCAACATGAAGACTATCATAAACCTGCTGACGATTCAGACAAATTGAATTATAAAGGTATGGAAACTATATCTAATTATATTTTCAACATTATTACTGATCTTGATGATAATGGTAAATTACCTTTTAGAAAAACTAAAAATGAAAGTGATGAAGCTCCGCGTTTTAAAGTAACGTTAGGTGTTGTACCTGACTATATGTTTAATGGTAAGGGAATGCGAATTGATGGAGTTAGCGAAGAAAAACCTGCACAAAAAGCTGGTTTACATAAAGGCGATGTTGTTATCCAATTAGGTGATAACCCAATTACTGATATGATGGGATATATGAAAGCATTGTCAAAGTTTAATGCAGGTGACACCACAACTGTGAAGATTGAAAGAAACGGAAAAACTATTGAAAAGCCAGTTACTTTTTAAGTTAAATAATTAATAAGAATCAAGACTTTATTACACAGCACCTTAGTATCAGGGAAAACTAAAAATTTACATTACAAATGAGTAGACCTCACAGATTCTGACTTAAAAGCGTTGAATCTATGAGGTCTTTTCACTCAAAGCACAACGACATGTTTAAAACCAAGAATGATTTTATCAATAAGATTCATTTGATCATTTCTGTATGCATTGTTGTTCCTGTTGCATTTATTTACGGATTTCAACCCAACTTAAATTTTGACATTCATTTACAAACTATTGATGAGCACAGTCAATTTAAAGCCATTATGGGATTGTATTTGGGATTTTCAATAATATGGATTCTTGGAACATTTAAAGAAGCCTATTTAAAAACAGCCATCATCACTAATATAATATTTATGCTAGGGTTAGGTTTCGGAAGGCTTATTAGTATTCTTATGGATGGTACACCTACTTTTGCTTACGTTTTTGGTACCGTTGCCGAGTTACTTTTAGGTTTTTATGGACTTTGGGTATTTAGATCTACAGCTGTTAAAAGATTAGAATTCTAGTTACTTAGAAAAAATGTATTTTTGCACAAAAATAACATTTGGTTAAAATAGACAACATAGAACTTCCCGACTTCCCATTACTACTGGCTCCTATGGAGGATGTAAGCGACCCACCATTCCGTGCATTATGCAAAGAACAAGGTGCAGATGTTGTATATACTGAATTTATTTCTAGTGAAGGTTTGATTCGTGATGCAGCAAAAAGTATGATGAAGTTGGATATTTACGAAAAAGAACGTCCTGTTGGTATTCAAATTTTTGGAGCAAATTTGGAAAGCATGTTACAGACTATTGATATTGTTGAGAAATCGAATCCTGATATTATTGATATCAACTTTGGTTGTCCGGTAAAAAAGGTAGTAAGTAAAGGTGCAGGTGCAGGTATTTTAAAGGATATTGATTTAATGGTAAAGCTGACTGAAGCTATGGTTAAAAGAACGCACCTACCAATTACCGTTAAAACAAGACTCGGTTGGGATCACAATTCCATCAAAATAGTTGAAGTCGCAGAACGCTTGCAAGATGTTGGCTGTAAAGCAATTTCAATTCACGGTAGAACGCGTGCCCAAATGTATAAAGGCGATGCCGATTGGAAACCGATTGCAGAAGTAAAAAACAACTCGAGAATGCACATTCCCGTTTTTGGAAATGGAGATATAAACTCACCTGAAAAAGCCATGGAAATGCGTGACCAATATGGGTTAGACGGTGCTATGATTGGTAGAGCAACTATTGGTTATCCTTGGTTCTTTAAAGAAGTGAAGCACTTTTTTAATACTGGAGAACATTTACCAGCTCCAACTATTGCAGATCGCGTAGATATAGCCCGAAGACATTTACAAATGGCTATCGATTGGAAAGGTGAACGCTTAGGTATTGTAGAAACAAGACGTCATTACACAAACTATTTTAAAGGTATTCCTCACTTTAAAGAATACCGCTTAAAAATGGTTACTACTGATGATTCAGAAGGTGTTTTTAAGATCTTTGATGAAGTGATTCATCAATTTGGTGATTATCAGTTTTCTTAAGAGATTATCATCAATTCAATAGGATTATCAGAAAAACAAAAGGCTATCATTCATAAACGTTTTCGCTTATGAATGATAGCCTTTAAAATATATAAGGAAATAATTACTTTATGCTAGTAAAGCAAGATCAATGTCCTTCATCTTACCATTTTCAAGTTTACCTAAAACAGTTACAACTTTGGTTTTTTCGTACTCTTGAATTGCTATTACTAACTCTTTTATATTTTCTCGGTGTATTTTAATCCCTCCCGATTTTTGATTTTTATTTTTTATTTCTATATAATAACCATCTCTTAACTTCTTTGGTTTTGTTGCAGGTCTACCCATAATACTCTTACTTTATCTTTTCAAAATTAAACTTATCTTTGTTGGCGACAATGTACATCGTTTCGCCCAATATAAGTAATTTACTTCGTTAAACATTAGTTAATTTAAAAAAATATTATAAAATTTTTAAATTGATGTCAAAATTTAAATTTAAATCCAATTAAAACTTCATCTTTATTTCCGCTAAAGCCAAGTTCCATGTGCTCTTGCTGATAAGGTGTAGTAAAAAGATAAGTACTTCCAATTCCAACAATGGCTCCTGCCAAAACATCATAGAAATCATGATTATCCGATTGAATTCTTGTGAATCCAGTATATCCTGCCAATAAATAAGCCGGAATTCCATATTTCCATCCGTACCTACGCTGCATAAAAGCTGCACTTTGAAAAGTTATTGAAGTATGACCTGAAGGAAAAGAATTTGCATTTTCCATATTTGGCCGTTGTTTTGAAACAACCTGCTTCAATCCATATGTCAATACTAAATTTAGCACGGCACCTTTAGTAAATTGCCAAGTACCTTTATAATCTTTCTTAAAAACAGTTGAACTAAATGCTATAACAGGCATCGCATAAACTAATACATCTCCAGTAGTCTGAACAGTTTTACTTTGTGAAAATGAATTTTGAAAACAGAGAGCGAAAAAAAGAATGACAATTAGCTTTTTCATTTTATGATGAAATAAGATACTAAAACGAATCTATTCAATAAAAATTATACCTAAAACCCGAAACCTAAACCGAATGAAAAACGAGCTCCCTCATCTGCATTAAATACTGAAATTTGAAAAGTCATTACGTCAGCAGCATTTGCAAAAATTCCTCCCCCATAAGAATTGTGCCATTTATCAGAATCTTCACCATCTAACCAAACCCTACCATAATCTAAACCTCCGTAAACCCCTATATGCAAGGGTAAAATAACTGTTTTTAACTTCGTTAAATTTAATCGTAAATCTGTACTTTGATAAAATGAAGATTTCCCTGTAAAACGTTGGTTTCTATAACCACGTAATCCGTCACTTGCTCCAAGTGACACTGCTTGATAAAACTCAAAATTATCTCCAAAAATAACATTTCCTTTAATTTTAGTTGCCAGCACCAATTGACCTGAAGGCACCAATTTATAATCAAAACCGATGGATGGAGTAATATAACTAAACCCGTTAGATTCATCTATATTCGCCTTATACCCAACTTCTAATCGGGTCTTCATTCCTAAGGTAGGAAAAGCCTTATTGTCCTGATTTTCATAACTAAATTCAGCATTTACACCTACAAATTGAATGCTGTTTTCAATTTGATTCTGGTTGTAAAATATATTTATAAATCGATCTGAAGTCTCTTCAACTTCTATAGACTCATAACTTGCCCCAACTTTAAATCGAGTTCCATAGGTACCTATTTTCACCAATGAAGGTTTAAATGCAAGGCTACTTATTTTAACACGGTTAAAATCCATATCAAAATTATCTTCATCTAGTGCATTCGGATTACTGGTTTCATTACCAAAATCGAAGAAATTAATACTATAATTTGGGCTTGTCATTTTAGCATCCAAACCTAAATTCCATGCTCCTATAACATTTGAAAACTCGCCATGATACCCTATTTCAAATCCATTAGTCGCAAAATAATAAGCTCCCGAAAGGATGTGCTGAGCGGTAAAAGGATTGCGTTCAAAACCATATGTTGTATATGTATTTGAGGCACCTATCTTGACCCCATCATCAGGATTAAAACCAACGGTTGGTATAAATTGATTTATATTATTTTTAAGCTTCGTATAATCATAAACATTTGTTTCGTAATCATCCGTTAACTTAACACTTCCTTTATTCGTTAAGAATTCATTTTTCTTTGACTTATAATCATAAAGCTTAACTCTTTTACCATTTTCTACATTATAGGTGTCATTATTCTGACCGCCAATAATTCTAATTTTTATAAGATTGTTGCCTTCACCGAAGGTTTTGAACACATCATCGTCGTCAAGTCCATAAATCCATATTTCTTTAGTATCTTTTTTATCATACACCCTTTCATGAAAAATAGTACCTTTTTTACCATTTTTAATTCTATAGGCAACTACTTTTGTTAAACCATTTGGAAGCCGTTCAATATCAAACCAATCGTCTTTATCAGTCCCTCTTATTACCGCAAATTTGTTAATGATCTTATAGTATTCATCAGCTGTTTTATTTAGGCTTTTGATTCTTGACAATAGAACGCGTTTGATCTCTAAAACGGTATCATCTTGAACCTCTTTAGGCATCATATTTAATGCTCTATCTATTACCTCAGCGGTTAAGTTTTTCTGAATAAATTCAGCCTGCTCTATCCATTGTTCCTTATCCGTCTGATTAATTATAATCATATCTAAAGAATAAGGACTTGAATTAAACCCCTTAACATTTCTTATGTTATCATAAAAACCCTCCATTAGTTTTAATGGGGGTGTAATTCGCGTAGCTATTTGCATTAAGGCTCCATCTCCCATTATAGAAAAAGTTTGATCTCTATCTCTGGGTATTGGTTTAAAAACCACTTTGTCTGATTTTTTATCTTTAAATTCTGCCCAACGCCATTGATCTACATGCCTATCCCAGTCGCCAATAACCATATCAAAAAGTCGAGCTCTTAGGTAGGTTACATCATCAACAACATATTTTTCATCCTTTCTTAATTTTTTCAACAAATCATCAGTGCTCTCAATTTTTTTTGCAAATCCAAAACTTTTAAGATTTTGCTGACTATCGCCAACATGTTCTTCAATCATGTAGAGCTCATTACCAAAATCAGTATTAAAAGCTCCCAATGCGTTTTGTTTTGGGACATAATACAATATAGGATTGGTATGATACAAATCAATAGCATCAGATAATTCTCCTGTAGTAAAAGGAGCATAAGGATGTGAACCTGTATAAAAATCTTGCAATAAACTTTCGGTATAAGTATCTTCAAAGTCTCCAATAATATACTGATCTTTAAAAGCCATAGCTTGTAGATACACCTCGGCACTTTTTCGTAAAGCACGCATAACATATTGTTTGCCTTCACCATCTATTAAACGAAGTGACTTAGATTGATGTCCACCCCCTTTTCTTATGGGCGTAACCCCTCCGAACAGCGTGTCTAAATTAACAGTTGGAGCCGCTACTTTTGCACCATAATACTTACGGTATCTTTTACCCCAAATACCTTTATAAAATTTAGTCTTTTCAACTTCTTCATCGGTATAAACGGAAGCTTTTACGATGGCAGGAAAGTCTTTGTTATAAGCTTCTACTTGATTCGATTTATCTGAGGCTAAAACCTCAGTTTGAAATATTATTTCATTTGTTTTTGCCGAATAAAAGCGAACAAAAGAAGCTCCATCTTTAAAAATGTCTAAAATAGCATAACCTGAATCACTAGATGTAAATTCTGCTGATACATTACGAGTTGCTGTATTTTTTGAGCCAGAACCGCTAATAATTTGAGGTAAATTATCCTTCTTTAGATATTGCAAGTTATGCTCATGACCAGAAACAAAAATTACTTTATCATTTTCTTGAGCTAAGGTTACAATTCTTTTTATAAGGTAATTATAATTCTTATTTTGAGTATCTGCAGGAGAAATTCCACTTGTTTTTCGAATTAAATTTTTTAAGCTTCCTAAAATAGGTAATGGTTTTAGATTTGATTTAAAATCAAATTGCCCAGCATGTGGCCCGTTACTAAACATTGGATTATGAATGGCTACCAGTGTAGTTTTACCTTGAGATTTTTTAATTAACCCTTCAAACTCTTCAAAAAATTTATTCCGCGTTCTTATTTCACAATCATCGTTAATTGTGGGATGCTTATCCCAATCAGTTAAATACCATTCTCCATCTATAACAATTAACACTGTGTTTTCATCAATATCAACTTTTTCTATCGGACAACCATTTTCAGGTAAAAAAGTTTGATCTCCCAAAATTTCCTCAATATAATCCTCTTGCCTTTTTAGGCCTTTTATACCCGAATACCAATCGTGGTTGCCGGGTATAAATATGGTATTACCCTTAAAATTTTCTACTGCACTTGTTTGCACATTCAATTGATGCTCTGCAAAAGCTCTATTCTTATCCTCTTCATTAGGCATTCCTTTAGGATAAATATTATCTCCTAAAAAAATAACTGTGCTATTTTTAGATGCTTTTGAAATTTCATTTTTAAAAGATTGTAATGCAATAGAAGAAGTTCCTATTTCAGAATTACCGGCATCACCAATTAAGTAAAAAGTATGCTGAATTTCTTTATCTGGAAACGTTGAATTTACCAGTCCTTTTTTAATTTGAGTTTTATAAGTAGCACACGCATTCAATAAAAACACAGCAACAAAGAACAATACAAATTTGTAATAATACCTCATATGTTTGTTATTCTATTTTTAAATAGTAACACCAGATGTTCTGAATGCAACCGCAAAAGCAATGACTGACATAATAATACCAATCAAAAATATGGTGTAAGTAACCCTTAGTATTTTATATTTCTTATGTAAAACCAAGCCCAGAAAGTATAAATCTTTTTTCATTGATGAATACAAATAGTCTCTATCTTCCATCATTTCTCCCATAGCCCATTCAAATTCTTCCAATTTAACTTTATGAAAATTACCAAAAAACAACAAGTTCACTTTTTTATCTTCAACATCCTTTTTGGTAAACTTACCACTCGTAATATTAGGTCTTGTAGCTAAAACTGATAACCCCATAGAAACTAAACTAAATGAGACAAAAATAGCAGTTGGTATAATTAAGTAATGATTTGACGGATTATCTAACTTAGGAATTAAATTTGATAACGCCATTGATATGATAATAGCATTTACTGACAATAATATATTGGCTTTTGTATCAGCTATGTTGCTCAGATTAATATGGTTTCTAAGCGTAACTCTAAACATGGTTTCAATGCCACGTTCAGGAATTTCGGCTTTACGTTTTTTTAATTTAAACTCACCGGCTTTCATTTTACCTTTCGCTAATGCCTGCTTATTTTTTTTTCTAGATTTATATAATCGAGATAAATTTTTATCTTTAATTTTTTGCCAATTAATTCGGGCATAATTTGTATAATAATGATGCTTTTTAGTAAAAAAATTAATATTCTCGTCAATCCATTCAGAATCGGTAAATTTCTTAGAGCTAGATAAGTTCCATTCTTCTCGCAACAACTCATTAACTTCCGAGAACACACTATTTCCTAAATGAGCACAATCGGCATCAAGTAATACTTTTTCCAAAATATTTTCAGGCTCTGACTCCATATTTGTAGCCAAAATGCAATTTTGTACACTTGAAATAATTTGAGACGACACATTGTGTCCCTCTAAAAAATCTTTTGCTATTTCTGAACTATTAATTTCATGTCCTTTAAATCCGTTAATAAATCCAATATCATGAAACCATGCCGCCAATTCAACAATCTGCGTTTGTTCAGGTGTTAGTTGCTCTCCTATGGCCAGTTCTTTAACAGAACTTACAACTCTTTGGGTATGACTTAAATTGTGATAAATATATACACTTGATAAATGTTCAGTTAGTTGACTTACAACATATGCCTCAACTTTTTGTAAAATATCCATAAATAATTAGGCTTTTATGTCTTCAATTAATTGATCAATTGTAATGGTAGTTTTCTCATTAAATTGTTCTTTATAAAGAACTTCAACTCGGAGAGCTTTTAAGCCAGAAACACCTTGTAAATCTTCCAATTCTAAATATTCTAATTTACCTAAATAGTTTTTTGATTGTAAATATTTAATATATTTTTTATACTCTCTAGCATCTTTATCTTGAGAGTAAACAATCGCTATTTTTCCTGGAGTAGTTAAACGCTCAGTAGTACCTTTTATATTCGCTTTATCAATACGTTTTTTAATAATTTCGTACCTAATATTATAAGCTCCATCAACATCAAATTGCTTTTCATCCATCCTAAATTTAATGGCCAAAGAATTACTATGTACCAAAATTAATGAGGCAATTTCAAGTTCATGATCTAACGTGCCTTTCAACTGAAAAGCAAGATTTTCCATTTCATACATCAGCTGCAATTGCCACAAACGCATGTTATATAAATATAACGAATTATACTCTTTATTTTGAACCAATGATTGACCTATATACATGTTATATTCTACACCATCAGTTTTGTACCTTTCAAAATAATGGGGAAACATTGCCTGAGCTTCTTCCTGCTTTTTGTCTATAAAATCGGCTAGTTTCTCATTTAAAATTGTAACACTCTCTTCATAGGCTTTTCGTTGCTCATACACTACATGTAAATTATCATCTAATCGATCCATGTAAATATCAACAGATTTTTCTAACTCCGAATTAATTCCTTTAATATGATTAAACACCGGATAAATATCACGTTTTAAAAAATCAAGTATTGCGATCTCATCTCCAGCATGTAGTCCTTTTTTAACATCTATTAAATACTCTTCAACACGAAACATTAACTCGTCATAAATTGGTATTTCTTCAACTTCACAAGCATTATTCAAAACATTTGATGCTAGATTAAGCTGAACTGATAAGTCATTTTTTATGGCATCATTACGTGCAATAGAAGACCCTTTTATATCAGCTTGCCCATATAATGGAAATACATTATCAAAAACAATATCATCTAATTTAGGACTTTCTATCCCTTTAAACTTATCTCCATAATAATTCTCAGCTGCTTGATAAAAACGCCATTTTACAGTGGGATGAATTGAGGTGTAATGCTCTTGAATAGTCGCTTCAAGAATATTTTGATGCTCTTCCGAATTTCTTTTTACAGCAGCTTCAAAAATTGGAATTATGTCTTTTAGCTTATTCTGATTAATAGAATTTAATTCATATGGCCTAGGTGATGCAATTTCTAATAAAGCCAAATCATTATTTTCCGTTGCCTTAATAGGTATCAATATAATGCTTTGAATTCCTTTAGATTTAAGGTCTTTATAAAAAGAATTTTGGTTGGTAGATTTTCCATATTTTTCAACATCAGAAATTGTTACAATTTCGTGCTTAATGAATACGTTATTCATTATTCCATCACAAAAATAATCCTTACAATTTACAACAGTTTTACCTTCAAGAATTAAACTATCTGACTTTTTAATATTGGTTTCGCACAACTTAATGTTTACGGCGTCAAATATTGAAAACCCAAGTTTCAAATCTTTTATACTATAGAATTCACGCAAATATTTTCGTAAATCACCAATAAGATTATGGTCTTGTCTTAATAAGCTATTAGACAATGAAGATAATGTCTCATCTTGAGTTACGTCAAAAAGATTCATAATTCCAAAACCTTTGTATATATAACTATTTGGAGGAAACTTTTCTTTCCAAACCTCTATGTTATTGAAATTATCCAATAATAACCTAAAATCTTCTTCTGTAATTTTCGGTGCATTTTCCGTAGGAATAATATCAGCAAAATCACCATTAAGGGCTACTCTATAATGTTTTGTAACTCCTGTATTTACATCAGGTATATCATAAAAGAAAGGGCGTTTTAAATCTATATTATATCCATAACAATAAGCTAAAATCATGACGCAACCATGAATGTACAACTCATTATCATGAAAATTTCTGATACTGAAATGGTAATCATCACCAGAATTATTAATAATATTTTTGAACCTATTTGATATCTTAAAAGTTGTAAATGAAAATGGAATACTAGCTGCTTTTATTTCATTATTCGTTAATATCTCTGGAAACAACCCATCTAGTGCTAAATCAATTTGGTCTTTATACTTAGTTAATAAAGACTCATCCGTAAAGCCATCAATCAATTCTGGATACTTACTCAAATGCCCAACAATTTCCTTTGCCGAATTATAAAAAGGGTGATCCTTATCATCCAAATACTTTTGATAAAATTGAAAAACCTTTTCAAAACTTATCTGTAGTTGTAATGGAAAAGATTTCTCTTTTAAATTTACTGATTGCTGAATAATCATAATTAAAATATTTGAACTTACTAAGTTACACAATTTATATTAGGTATAGACGTTAACAAGCCCCATTCCTAACAAAAAGAAAATAACAATTTTAAACTAAGAAATAATTTTTTTAGAAATTCGAGAACTAGCAATCAAGGCTGCTAAAAACCCTAAGGTTAAAATTGTGAAAAATACTATTAGAACATTAAAAATAGTGAATTCTACAGGATATGCTAATGACGAATTAATCATTATCAACCCGAAGTACTTTTGCAGTAAAACAAAAGAGATAGCCAAAAATAAGCCTAATATTAACCCGAAGAACGACAGTAAAAAACCTTGATAAATGAATATTTTTTTTATCTCTTTTAAACTAGCCCCTAAGCTGAATAACGTCTTTAAATTTTCACGTTTGTCTAAAATCATCATTACAATGGCCCCAATAACATTAAACAAAGCAATAATTAAAATTAATGTAAAAATTAAATAAGAAACCAAATTTTCAGTATTCAACATTTTATGAAAAACGGCATTGAGTTGTTCTCTGGTTTCAATTTTATATTTACTTCTTAATTTCTGTTGTAGAATGTCAATTACTTCTCGTCTATTTACATTGTTTGCCAATTTTAATTCTATTGCAGAAATTTGATTTGGCTTATAATTTAATAAACTTTGCACGATTGACAATTGAGCAAAAACATAATTTTTATCCAACTCTTCAGTCAATCTAAATATACCTGTTGGTTGCAAATTTAAACTGTTAAATGCTGTTTTAGCATTCGTTATATAACCTTTACCTGGCTTAGGCACTGAAACCTTTAAGGATTCAGTAAAATCGTAGGTGCCCAAAGATAAAATTGCCGAGACACCGTTACCAATAACCGCTGAATTAACAATATCTTTCTCTAACCATTCTCCAACATAGATTGCTGTATCTATATTATTTACTGACAAATACTTATCATCAACTCCTTTGATGCTCGCTATATGCGACTTTTCGTTATAACTAAAAAAAGCTCTTTCTTCTACTACTTTACTATAACTCTTAATCTTTTTGTCATTAACAACCCCTGCGATAGAGTCATTAAACAGGAAAGACTTTCCTACCGATGCACTTATTTTTAGATCAGGATCAGAAACTCTAATAAAATCTAAACTAAAATCTTTTAAACCCGAAAAAACTGACAACACAATAAATAATGCCATAGTACCCACAACAACACCAGTAGCTGCTATAATGGTAATTATATTTATTGCATTATTACTACTTTTAGAAAATAAATATCGCTTAGCTATGTATAAAGGAAATTGCAATTTATCTTTTTTGCCTTTTTGATAAAATATCTGGATTCTTAATAGGGTTTTCTACATTACCTTTTAGTGATTTATCTATACCTTCAATATAATCTAATGAATCATCTATATAGAAGCTCAATTCTGGCATCCGGCGTAATTGATTTTTTGTCCGTTTAGCCAACTCGTGTCTAATTAATGGTGTATTTGATTTAATGCCTTCTAATAATTCTGCACCTTTTTCTGTTGGAAAAATACTTAAATATACTTTAGCATCAGACAAGTCAGAAGTAACATTAACCTTAGTAACTGATATTATTATGCCCTTCATGCCATCTTGTGCTGCATGTTGTAACACATCAACCAAATCTTTCTGTAAAACACCGGCTATTTTTTTCTGTCTATTTGTTTCCATAATGCAAAAATAGGGTATAAAACTGAACTTTTGATTTTACCAGATATTTTAATAATAATATTGTTTATTTTTGAAAGAAGTACAATTAATATTAATAAGACTTAACGCCTAGACAAATGAAAAAAATTGAACATATTGGCATTGCAGTTAAAGACTTAGACAACTCTAACACGCTGTTTGAAAAACTCTTTGGAAAAGCAGCCTATAAACTTGAAGAAGTAGCTTCTGAAGGAGTCATTACTTCTTTTTTTAAATCAGGCCCGAATAAAATTGAATTATTAGCCGCCACATCACCAGAAAGCCCAATCGCAAAGTTTTTAGAGAAAAAAGGAGAGGGAATTCATCATATTGCTTTTGCCGTTGATGATATTAAAAGTGAAATAAAAAGGTTAAAAACAGAAGGTTTCATCGTCCTGAACGATAAACCAAAAAAAGGTGCAGACAACAAACTTGTAGCTTTCTTACATCCTAAAAGCAGCAATGGGGTTTTAATTGAATTGTGCCAAGAAATTAAGCAAAAATAAGTATATTGCGTCGCAAATTTTAGCACAAACGACAATGAGTACTTCTTTTGAAAAATATCAAAAAAGACGATTAAAATCTTCCTATTTTTCTGTGATACTGAGCATCGCTTTTGTATTATTTTTATTAGGATTATTTGGTCTTTTAGTGCTCAATACTAAGAAAATTTCTGACTATTTTAAAGAACAGTCATCAATAACCATTTTTCTTAATGACGAAGTAGACGCTCAAAAGGTTAAAAATCTTCAAACGCTTTTAGAAAGCGAAGAATACACAAAATCTATCGTGTACATCTCTAAAGAAGAGGCCGCGAAAATAGCAACTGAAGAAAATGGTGAAGATTTTATGGAATTTTTAGGCTACAATCCTCTAAAAAACGCAATTGATTTATATTTAAAAGCTGATTTTGTTTCACCAGAAAAAATGAGTGAAATAGAAAATGAATTAGCAAAAAATAGTATTGTCAATGAAGTTTCATATGACAAACCTTTAATCGGTTTATTAACAAAAAATATAAAACGTATTAGCTTGTGGGTATTAATTTTTAGTAGTCTTTTTGTATTGATAGCAATGTTACTTATTAATAATTCGATACGCTTATCCGTTTACTCAAAAAGATTTACCATAAAAACAATGCAACTTGTTGGAGCTACGAAACGTTTTATTCGAAAACCTTTTATTTGGAGCAGTATAAAATTAGGTGCTTTTGGTGCATTGGTAGCATTAATTGCTTTAGCTGTAGCCATGTACTATTTAAATATTAATTTTCCAGAATTTGGCTTTTTAGAAAACACTGAATTGATAGCAATTTTATTTGGAAGTATTTTTCTATTAGGCATAATAATATCATGGATAAGTGCTTTTTTTGCAACACAGCGTTTTTTAAATTTACGAACAGATCAATTATACTATTAAAAAATGAGTAAAAAAGAAATCCACAAAAAAACAGAGAATGAATTCCTTTTTGGGAAAAAGAATTACATGATTATGCTAGTTGGTCTAATTGTAATTGCACTAGGCTTTATATTGATGGCTGGTGGAGGGAGTGATGACCCTACAGTTTTTAATGAAGAAATTTACAACTTTCAACGAATTAGATTGGCCCCAACGTTAGTACTTATTGGTTTAGCTATAGAAATATACGCCATTTTGGCAAATCCTAATAAATAGTAATGAGTTATTTAGAAGCTATTATCTTAGGCCTAATTCAAGGTTTAACGGAGTTTTTACCTGTATCTTCAAGCGGGCATTTAGAACTTACTAAAGCAATATTTGGAGATAGCTCTCTCCCCGAAGAAAGCTTAACATTTACTGTTATTTTGCACTTTGCAACGGCTTTAAGTACACTAATCATCTTTAGAACAGAAGTTATTCAAATTTTAAAAGGGTTGTTTCAATTTAAATGGAATGAGGAAATGATTTTTTCATTAAAAATTATTCTTTCCATGATTCCAGCAGTAATTGTTGGATTGTTATTTGAAGAACAATTAGAATCATTTTTTGGTGGAAAAATTCTGTTAGTCGGTTGTATGCTTATAGTAACAGCAATTTTATTATTACTTGCTGATCGAGCAAAAAACACCACAAAAGATGTAACATTTCCAAACGCATTAATAATTGGAATTTCACAAGCAATAGCTATGCTGCCAGGAATATCGAGATCAGGTGCAACAATATCGACTTCTGTCTTATTAGGTGTGGACAGAACCAAGGCTGCCCGATTTTCTTTTTTAATGGTAGTTCCTTTAATTTTTGGAAAAGTAGCCAAAGATATTATGGGAGGTGATTTAAACTTTGAAAGTGCTCAAATTGGACAAATGACAATTGGATTTATAGCGGCTTTTATTTCAGGATTATTCGCCTGTACATGGATGATTTCTTTAGTTAAAAAAAGTAAATTATCTTATTTCGCCATCTATTGTACAATTGTCGGATTAATAGCTATTGGCTATGCTCTATTCTTTAAATAATGACTGAAGAAGATTATAAAAACGGTCAAGTTCTACTTATAGACAAACCTTTAAAATGGACCTCCTTTCAGGTGGTAAACAAATTGAGATGGGCCATAAAACAACAGTTTAATTTAAAGAAAATTAAAGTAGGTCACGCAGGAACTTTAGACCCTTTAGCAACCGGGTTACTTATTCTTTGTACTGGAAAATTCACTAAAAAAATTGACCAATTTCAAGCTCAAATAAAAGAATATACAGGCACTTTTACAGTAGGTGCCACTACTCCATCATACGATTTAGAAACTGAAATTGATCAACATTTTGAATTCAGTCATCTAACTAATGAAATTATCCATAATACTACAAAACAATTTATAGGTGAAATTCAACAAAAACCACCTATATTTTCAGCCTTAAAAAAGGATGGAAAACGGCTTTATGAATTAGCAAGAGCCGGTGAAACCACAGAAATAAAATTACGTGATATAACTATTCCTGAATTTGAAATCACCAATATTGATCTACCTGAAATTGAATTTAGAGTAGTTTGCAGCAAAGGTACTTATATTCGTTCCTTGGCCTATGATTTTGGATTAGCCTTAAATTCTGGAGCACATTTATCAAAATTAAGACGTACAAAAATTGGTGACTTTGATGTTAAAAAAGCACAAAGTATTGACGATTTTTTAAACGGCCTAGACCACTAAAAACAAGTACTTCTTGAATTTTGTTTAGGCGAATTGACCAACGCTCAACAACTGTAATAAATCACTTTCTATTGCTTTTCCTTTATCGGTATTATACCAATTTTGAAGTTGCTCTTTAAATGCTGCATCAAGTACCCCAAATTTTTCTTTCTGGTCTGCTACCATTTTAGTTGCAACAGCCGGTCTAGGACCAAAAGTACCTAATACCTCAAGTGTATCTGCATTTAACATTATCAATTTAGGAATTGCTTGTCCGCCATTGGTTAAAAATTGATTCATCAAGGCTTCATTCTCATCTCTTAAAACTATTTTCAAATCAATATTTTCAGAAGCTTCAGCAACTTTATTAATTACAGGTAACACTTGAGCTGCATCACCACACCAACCTTCAGACAAAACTAGCCAAATAAATTTTTCTGTTACATCATTCAAGGCATCTACAGTACTATCTGCGATAGAAATTGTTTTATCTAAACGCTTCATTCTACTATTATTTAACTTACTATAATGCAACAAATCTTCAGATTGATTTGGTCCAGTTGCCTTACCTTCTTTTAACAATCCAGTTACCAATTCTCTATACGTTGAATATGATATTGCTTTTTCTAAACTATTCTTAATATTATCTTTCATCTATATTTATTTAAGCCCGCAAATTTAAGAAATGTTTAGTCGAAGAAATGTTACAAATATTACACAAAAACTAATTTACTTCTTTTATTAATTTTAAATTTTCCAACATCGCTTTCGTCATTTTCTCTAAATCAAAATTCGGCTTCCAATTCCAATCTTTTTGAGCTTGGCTATCATCCATATTTTGCGGCCAACTATCGGCAATTTGTTGTCTAAAATCAGGCGAGTAGTTTATACTAAAATCTGGTATTTGTTTTTTTATAGATTCCGCTATCTCCTTTGGTGTAAAATCAGTTGCAGAAATATTATAAGAAGCAAAGCCATTTGGCAAATCAGCATCCATTAAACTAATAGTTGCATCAATGGCATCATCCATATACATCATTGGCAATCTTGTATCTTCAGACAAAAAACACTCATAACTGCCATCTGATAATGCCTTATGATAGATTTCTACAGCATAATCTGTTGTACCACCTCCTGGAGGTGTCTTCCAGCTTATTATACCAGGGTAACGAACACTCCTAACATCAATACCATATTTTGCTTTATAATAAGCACACCATCGTTCTCCAGCCAACTTACTTATTCCGTAAACCGTAGAAGGTTCTGTAACGGTTACTTGAGGTGTATCTATATTTGGTGTTGTTTTACCAAACACAGCTATAGAACTTGGCCAAAATACTTTTTTTAAATACCCCTCTTGAGCTAATTCTAACACATACAACAAACTATTTATGTTTAAATCCCATGCCCTGTGTGGATATTTTTCAGCAGTAACAGAAACCATCGCTGCCATTAGATAAACTTCAGAAACATTATGTTTTTTAATAACTTGCAAAATTGCTCCTTTGTACGTAGCGTCTAATATTTCAAAAACCCCATTTTGCATTAGTTCATCTGAACCATTTTTAATATCTGAAGCTATTACTTTTTCATTACCATAAATGCTTCTTAACTTAAGCACAAGTTCAGAACCTATTTGTCCACAAGCACCAATAACTAGTATTGAATTATTATTCATGTATTTTATTTTATATCTAACACAAAATTAATAAATTAAAAATGCCTAATTTGTCAAATGGTTACTTATTTATTTAACTTTGTCACTCGTCTTATTTGCAAATTAATTATATGAATTATTTAAAAATCGTTTACTTTTTCGTATTTATCTTAGCATTAAATTCATGTAAAAAGAATGATAATAATCAAGTGAATAGAAACTCTATACTTACAGATTCCATTGCAGAAACTGATAAAAAAACCATTAGAGCTATCGGAGAAACACTGTCACCAGAAGGCAAGGAAACCATTAAAGATTGGAAAGAGTATCAACAATTGGATGATTTTTTGGATAATTTTTATAGCAGCTCACCGAATGAAGCATTAAATCTTTCAAAAGAACTATCTCATACAACAAAGCAACTAATAGACTCTTTAAAAATTGATAGATTCAAACAACCAGATGTTAGCATCAGACTGAACGTTATTCATAACTACGCACTGCGATTAACTGATATGTCAACCATACCTAACATTAGCCCTTCAGAAGTACAAGATGAAACCCAAAATATTTTAGATGCTTTTTCGTCTCTAAATAAAAAAATAAATAACTTGGCCAAACAAGAAAAATTAGAAAAAGAATTGAAAGGCTTTACAGCTCCAATACTCATTGAAGAGGATAGTATATCTATAAATAATCCACCTACTCAACAACAAATAAAATAGAATTTCACTATTTTATAAAAATCTTGAATATTATCATTTTTTAATAAAAAGTGATTATTTTTCTAAATTGGAGATATTACCTTAATCGAATTCAGATCTGATTCTATGTATATAAAATTACTTTTTCTTATATTACTATTTCTATCTGTCCAAATATCATTTTCACAAGGCCTACCTTTGGATGTAAATAGTGGAAATAGTATTCAAAAAAATAAAACGACAAATACTACTTTTGAAAATACAGTTGGTCTTTATGAGAATTATTTCTCAACTAAAAATATTGCAAAAAAAGGAAGTGGATACAAACCTTTTAAAAGGTGGGAATATCATTGGAGTCGTTTTCTTCAAGAAGATGGGACAATTACACCTTCCAAACTTTTATGGAATGCTTGGGAGCAAAAACAGCAAATGTCAAAATCAACTAAAGCGACTAGCAATTGGAATGCTGTAGGGCCTTTTTCTCAATCAAGTAATAGTGGACAAGGTAGAGTAAATACAGTTTTTGTTGACCCAAATAATACAAATACTATCTATGTTGGAGCACCTGCAGGTGGTTTATGGAAATCTATAGACGCAGGAGTAAACTGGACTCCACTAACCGATGATTTACCTCAAATTGGAGTATCAGGAATTACAGTTGACCCTAACAACTCTAATATCATTTATATTTCAACGGGCGATGATGATGCTGGAGATTCATATTCTGTTGGTGTCTTAAAATCGACAAATGGCGGTGTTACTTGGAACCAAACTGGCTCATTGGGCTCTATAAGTGGAGATAATGGCTATAACACGTGTAATGAAATTTTAATAGACCCATCGAATTCTAATATAATTTGGGTGGCTACAGGAGGTGGATTATTTAAATCTACAAATGGAGGCATAACTTGGATTAATAAAATTACTGGTATTCATATAAGAGATTTTAAACTTAAACCTAACGATCCAAATACCGTTTATGCAGTCTCAAGAAGTACATTTTATATATCAACCGATGGTGGTGCAACATTCACCACAACATCCGCAGGTTTACCAAACGCTAGTACTACAGGAAGGTTAAGGGTGGAAGTTACTCCAGCTAATGGAGCATCTAACACTGTTTATGTTTTAGCTACAGATAATAGTTATGATTTTGTAGGTGTATATAAATCTATCAATAGTGCCAATAGTTTTATACAATTAACCCAAAATAAAACCAAACCCGACGGAGAGTCAAATGAGTTATTTGTAGATATATTTGGTGGTAGTCAGCAAGCTTGGTTCGATTTAGCTTTTGCTATTTCCCCTACTGATGAAAACATGATTTTTGTTGGTGTATTAGATATATGGAGATCAACAAATGAAGGTAATAATTTTTCAAGAATTAATGATTGGCGTCAGCAAACAACTTCTTATACACATGCTGATATTCATTTTTTAAGATATTACAATGGAATATTGTATGCAGGTACAGACGGTGGGGTTTATAAATCTTCTAATAATGGCACAACATTTACTGATCTCACTAAAAATTTAGCCATTAGTCAATTTTACAAACTTTCTGTTGCCAAAAGTACTTCAACTAAAATGTCTGGCGGCTTACAAGATAATGGTGGATTTTCCTTAATTAATAACAATTGGCATAACTTTCATGGGGGTGATGGTATGGACTCTGCTGCCGATCCTAATGATGAAAATACATTTTATGGTTTTACACAATATGGTAGTGTATTAACCAAAACCACTGATGGCGGTTTAAGTAGCAACACCATAGCCAGTGCCCCAGTATCGGAAATTGGCACTAATGATACTGGTGGAAATTGGGTTACACCTCTAGTAATTAGTAAAGCAGGAGAAATATATGCCGGATATAAACAGTTATATCAACTAGTTGACAACAATTGGATTCAAATATCTAATCATAATTTTGGTTCTAATCTTGAGGCTATTGAAATAGATCCGAGTAATAATAACAATATTTTAGTATCTAGAGGTAGCATACTTTACATTAGTGATGATAAGGGTAAAACCTTTACAACCCATAGCTCTTCACAAACTGGTATTTCGGGTACGAACATAAGCTCTATTGAAGTTCATAGCTCTAATAGTAATATAGTGTGGTTAACAACTACTGGAGTTAGTAATGTTTCCGGCCCTAGTAGTGGACATAATGGAGGAGGTGTTTATAAATCGACAGATGGAGGTTTTACATTTACCGACATATCTCCGGGCTTGCCAGACGAATCTAAATTTGTGATAAGACATCATCCCTTTTCTACTAATAACTCTATCTATTTAGGTACAGCACTGGGTATTTATCATAGAAATGATGACTCCAACACTTGGGAAGTTTTTTCGACGGGTTTACCAAATGTTGCGATTCCTGATATTGAAATAAATCCTTATGATGCAAAAATTACTGCCGCAACTTACGGTAGAAGTGTTTGGCAATCTAGTATACCATCTATTACATTACCTACAAATGAAATTGAATTAACTAAGATAAGTTCACCTAATAATAGTATAACCTGTGGTCAGGTTACGCCAAAATTATTAATTACAAATAATGGTCAAACCCCCATAACTTCATTTTCGGTAAATTATAATGTTGACAGTGGTGCAAATCAAACTTTTAATTGGACAGGAAACATAGCTTCAAACGTAAATAGTACTATTGAGTTACCCGCTATTTCAGCTAGTACTGAAGGAATACATACTTTAGAAACTACTGTTGTTTTGACTGATGATGCTAATATTTTCAACAATTCAGCTTCAACATCATTTACAACTAACACCTCTGGAGATGGTCAAGAAATAAATAATTTTGATGATAACACTACTGATCAATGGATTGTTTCCGATAATAATTTATGGCAAATTGGCACACCTACCACAACGCTTTTAAACAATAAAGTTTCTTCTGGTTATATAACAAATCCGTCAGGAAATTATCCAGATCAAACAACCAGCTATTTAACATCACCATGTTATTATTTAGTAGGATTAGAAAATCCTATTTTAAAATTTAAAATGGCTTTTGACCTTGAAGAAAATTGGGATATAATATATGTAGAATATTCCACAAATCAAGGTGAAAACTGGGAAGTACTTGGTACAGCTACTGACCCAAATTGGTACAATAGCAATAGAACAAATGCATCCTCTGGGGTCGCTGACGATTGTCAAAATTGTCCTGGTGCTCAATGGACTGGTACAGATACAATTTTAAAGGAATATAGTTACAATTTATCGGCATTGAACGGAGAATCAAATGTGATTTTTAGATTTGTATTTGTTTCAGATCCCGCCGTTAATAATGAAGGTGTTGTTATCGATGATTTTCAAATTGACGCCACCGCTATTTTGGGAACTGACGACTTTGATGAAGGTGAATTTTTAATTTACCCAAATCCGTCTGCAACTATTTTTAATATTAAAAGAAGAAATACTGCCGGACAAAATATGACTATTAACGTGTTTGATATGACTGGTAAATTAATACAAAAACAAAGAAATATTACTAATGAGAATTATCAATTACAAATGACGGGAGTGGCTAAAGGCGTATATTTCATGAAAATTAGTATTGACAACAAAAACTTAGTGAAAAAATTAATTCTAAACTAACACACAAAACAATTGGTATAGAACATTCAATAATTTACGATTTCTAGTCTTTATTATAAAATACTTATAATATATTTGCCAAGAATTTTATGAAATCAAAAATAAATGAAAAATATACTTACAATAATAGCCTTATTTAGCTTTATCCATATAAATGCACAAGCTTTTTATGGAAAAGAAGATAGTAAATTCCAAATAGGTGTTAATTTTCAACATAACGCTACTTCTATAAATGTTGCTTATGACTATGGGTTAGGTGAAAATTTTTCAATAGGCTTATCTTCATCTTATGCTTTGGGAGTACCTGAGGCTATAGATGCAAAATTCGACGATCGTATTGACTTAAAAGCAAGGTTTAACGCTAACATAGGTTCTGTATTAAACATAGATGAAAATTTTGATTTTTATCCAGGACTTAATTTTAATCTAAAGAATTTTGGAGCACATGCAGGGGCACGTTATTTCTTTAGTGATGGTTTTGGAGTATTCTCTGAAGTCAACTTTCCAATTGCAAAATACAACGCTGGTACTTTAACTGACGCCGAAAAATTACATAACCAATTTACTTTTAGCATAGGAACTGTATTTAATTTAAATTAAATTCTAAGACGTTAGCTCAGATACTTTACTGTAAACCAAATCCGTTTCCCAACCTCGGTACAGCAAGTAATCAGCCAATTTTTTTCTTTTCTTTTGAATATTTGTCTCTGTTATCTGAGTATATTTTTTTTTTGCTAATTGGTCAAAAGTAGTAAGATACTCAGATTCATTTATCTCCTTGAGAGCCTGAGTTATATTGTAATTTGTTATTTTTCTAAATTTCAACTCTCTTATTATCCGCCCCTTTCCCCATTTTTTTATATTAAATTTACCTCGAGCGAATGATTTAGAAAAACGCTCTTCATTTAAAAAATCATGTTGTAATAAGTGTAAAATAATTTCTTCTTTTTCTTCTTGGGATAAATACATCTCATATAACTTTCTTTCCAACTCTGAATGGCACCGCTCTTGATAAGCACAATAATTTTCTAGCCGTCTTTTAGCTTCTTCAAGAGAATAAATTTTCTTATTTGTCATAATAGATTTCGAATCAATTTATACTACTGCACAAAATACTGCGTTTAGTTCTTGTAATAATGTGGAAATTATTTATAACTGATTTTTTTTAGAGCTTACTTCCAAAGTAAGCCAATATAATATATTTTATTATGAAAAATAAAATAATATTATCATTAAGTATGCTATTGCTTAATGTTAATATATATAGTCAAGTCTTACAAGAAAGTTTTGAAAATACCTTAAGTGGTTGGAGCCAATTTCAAATTTCAGGAAGTGTTCCTTTTACCAGAACTACGACACAAGCTAATACGGGTAATTATTCTGAATATACTAATACTCCCAATGCAGCTGGCTTTTTTAGTACAATTAACAATCAAGTTTGGCTCATTTCACCCAATTTAGATTTATCCTCGTTTGAAGATGTTCAACTCTCCTATTTCGAAAAAAATAGAGACCATCCAGGATCAATTCCATCTGATCCAACACAACAAATATTATACTCAACTAATTATGGCGGTACTGGAAATCCAAACGCAGCAACTTGGATTGTTATAAATTCAACAAATGCGACAACTAGCTGGGCTAAAAAAATTATTTCAAATCAAATTCCAACAGATTCAAATGTGCATATAGCGTTTAGATATATGGGAGATAGTTTCAATTTTTTTGTTCCTTTCACAGATCGTGAATGGTATATCGATGATATTGAAATTTTAGGATTACCTTGTTCTTATAGCACTACATGGAACGGATCTTCATGGAGCAATGGTACACCAAATGCCAGCACTTCAGCAATAATAGATGGAAATTACAACACTAATAGCCATGGCAGTTTTGAATCTTGCAATTTAACAGTGAATTCAGGAAATACAGTAAACATAAAACCTAATACCCATTTAACTGTAAATAACAACTTAACAATAGACGGAACTGTGCAAGTTCGAAATAAAGCTTCTTTGTTAATGACGAATGATAATGCACAAATATCAGTTCATGGAACTTTTAATGTTCATAAAACCACAACTACCTTAAATAATAATGAAGACTATACATTTTGGTCATCTCCCATTAAAAATCAAAATATATCTTCTGTTTTTCCTTCACCACTATATAATCAAGCGCGTCTTTATTACTGGGACCAATCTGAAGTTAATGCAATTCCTTATGGTGGTAGCGAGGCTTTAGGAGAATGGATATCAGCTGCCGGGAATAGTATGCAACCTGGAAAAGGTTATATTTCTCAGTCACCTACATTGGGTTCATATCCTTTAGAAGCAAAAGTAAAATTTTCTGGAAAACCCAATAATGGTATAATTAAACTTTATGGCAATGAGGCTGTATATAATACTGGAAACCCGAATAATGACCTGAATTTAGTCGGTAACCCCTATCCTTCGGCTATAGATGCCGATGAATTTATCAATCAAAATAACAACTCAATAAGTGGTACGCTTTGGTTTTGGACACATAATACTTCTAACAATCAAAACAACTCGGGTGAACAATATACAGGTAATGATTATGCGACTTATAATTTGACTGGATCAGTTGGTACTTCCAAGAAAGCGTTAACAGGGGGTGTGAAACCTAATCAATATATAGCTTCAGGACAGGGTTTTATTTTACAAACAATAGCTACAGTCGACACTATAATTTTTAACAACTCCATGAGAATTGAAAATAACAACAACCAATTCTTTAGACCAACAGATGCTAAAAACACTACAGTTTTAGAAAAAGATAGGATCTGGTTAAATATAGAAAGTGATAAGGGTGGAGCATTCAGCCAAACCCTAGTTGGCTTTTTTGAAAATGCTACCGATGGAATAGATCAAGGCTATGATGGGATGAAAATCTCTGAGGGGTGGATTAATATATACTCAGTAATTGACACTCTAAAATATGCCATACAAGGATTAAGTAGTTTTAACTCAGAAAAAAAAGTAGCAATAGGTTTTCAAACTAATATTGAAGATTCTGCTACTTCTTACAACATTAGTATTGATAACATTGAAGGTATATTAAAGGATAGTGACGTGTTTTTGGTTGATCATGAATTAAACATTACGCACGATTTAAAGCAAGGTGTTTATAATTTTACTACTCCAGAAGCAGGTAACTATCCCGACAGATTTACGTTACAGTTTACACAAACAACATTGAATACAGAAGACCTCAAATCAAATTTCGATTTTATAGTTGTAAATAAAGAGAATACAATCAACATAAAGGCCAATACCACTATTAATTATATAAAAGTATATGATATGACTGGTAGATTATTAATTGACCAAAATACTAATAAGAGTGAAGTAAGTATCAATGCGGAAAACATAGCAAAAGGTTCAATTTTAATAATAAATACCTATTTCGAAAATAATAGTTATATGTCTAAAAAAATAATACTCACTAACTAAAAAGCAAAAAAAAACCTATAAGCTTTTGCTTATAGGTTTTGTATGATATAATACTACCTTATTTAATCTCATTGTCATCTTTATCAAAAAAATGATATTCTAGATATTGGTAAGCATCTCTCGGTATAACTTTAATCCACTTTTTGTATTTAAAAAACCATTTTTGTTGAATTGAGGGCATCCCCTTTTTAAGATATGATTCCACAAAAGAATGTGCATGAAGCGTTAATCCTTTTTTAGACTTATCTATAATCCTTCCTAAGTGATTTTCAATTTTATCTACCAAAATAATAGGAGCCTCGACTTCTCCATTGATATTTGGATTTTTTTCTTGTGTTTTAATAACCATCTCTGGTCGTACACGTTGTCTAGTAATTTGCACTAGACCAAATTTACTTGGTGGCAATATTTTGTGTTTTGTTCTGTTAGATTTCATCTCATTTTTTAAATGATCGAACAATTTTTGCCTATGACTTGCAGTATGCATGTCAATAAAATCTACCACAATAATTCCACCCATATCACGTAATTGTAATTGACGTGCTATTTCTGAGGCTGCAATTAAATTTACTTCCAATGCAGTATCAGCTTGTGAGTTTGCCTTGTTTGAACGATTACCGCTATTCACATCTATTACATGTAAAGCTTCTGTATGTTCAATAACTAAATAGGCTCCTTTTGGCATTGATACCGTTCGGCCAAATGCTGTTTTTATTTGTTTTTCTATCCCATATTTTTCAAAAATAGGTAACTTCGATTTGTAAAGTTTAATCATAGAAACTTTTGTAGGAGCAATGCGTTCAATATATTCTTTGAGTTCTTCAAATAACTGAGCATCATCAGTAACGATGCTAGAAAATGAATCGTCAAAAATATCTCTGAGAATAGAAGACGCTCTATTTAATTCAGACAACACTTTTGCTGGTGCCTGAGCTCTTGGTAAATGTTTACATAAGTTAACCCAACGTTGTAAAGAATTTTGCAAATCTTTATCCAATTCAGCTACTTTAATACCCTCGGCCACCGTTCTTAAAATAACGCCAAAGCCTTTGGGTTTAATACTTTTCGCAAGTCGTTTTAGCCTTTCTTTTTCTTTATTGTTTGATATCTTTTGAGACACCGAAACTCTATCAGAAAAAGGTACTAACACCAAATATCTACCTGCTATTGAAAGCTCAGAACTTATTCGAGGTCCCTTTGTTGATATTGGCTCTTTTACAACCTGTACTAATAAATTTTGACCAGACTTGATAACTTGGTCAATGGATCCATTTTTATTTATGTCTTTTTCTAAATGGAAATCTTTTAAAGTGTAATCTTTTAGTTTACCCGTGCCTATTAACTTAATATACTTAGTTAAAGATAACAACTGTGGCCCTAAATCATGATAATGTAAAAAGGCATCTTTTTCACTGCCTACATTTACAAAAGCTGCATTTAAACCTGACAATGTTTTCTTAATCTTAGCTAAAAATATGTCGCCAACATTAAAATTATTGTCATTTGTTTCTTTGTGTAATTCATTAAGTCTACCATCTTTTAATAAGGCAAAATCTATATCAGAGGAAGTTGATCTAATTATTAATTCTGTTTTCACTCTGCATAAGTTTTGTATCCATACTAACTAATATAGTACAGATTGATTAAAAAAATGTTTACGAGTTAAATAACCCGATGAAATTTGTTTTTGCAAATTTCTTTTTCAAAGAACGATTTGATTCAATAAAAGAAAAAATAGCTTATGCTATTTTTTCTTTTTGTGTCTGTTTTGTCTACTTCTCTTTTTACGCTTATGAGTAGAAATTTTACTGCGTTTTCTTTTTTTACCACTTGGCATAATCTATATCTGTTTTATTGTGAGTACTTATTTAACTGGTACATTTTTCTTAACACCCTCTACAAAAACTTTTGCTGGTTTAAAAGATGGAATATTATGTGCCGGAATTTTAATTGTAGTATTTTTAGAAATGTTTCTTCCAGTTTTTTCAGCTCTAGTTTTTATAATAAAACTTCCAAAACCTCTTAAATATACATTTTCGTCATTTTCTAATGAATCTTTTACTTCCTTCATAAAGTCTTCGACTACTCGTAATACATCAACCTTTTCAATACCAGATTTTTCGGAAATACTGGCTACAATCTCTGCTTTTGTCATGCTAATTTTATTTTATTTTTATTATATGTGTATTTTAAAGGGTGGCAAAGATAAAACAATAAATCAATTTTAACTAGCCAATCTGTTAAAATTTAACGGTATAAATCCTTAATTTTGCGTGTTTTAATAAAACTATGGATTTTTCAAAAATATTAACGAAGTGGTATTTACAAAATAAACGAGACTTACCTTGGCGTAATACCGTTAATCCATATTACATATGGCTGTCCGAAATCATACTACAACAGACTAGAGTTAACCAAGGATTAGCCTATTATGAAAAATTTATTGTGGCATTTCCTACTGTTTTTGATCTCGCAAAAGCAGATGAAAACACTATACTTAATTTATGGCAGGGCTTAGGATACTATTCAAGAGCTAGAAACCTACATTTTTCAGCAAAATATATAGTCAATGAGCGAGATGGAAAATTTCCCGCTACCTTTAAGGATCTTTTGAAATTAAAAGGTGTTGGCGATTACACCGCATCAGCAATAGCATCAATTTGCTACAATGAACCATGTGCAGTAGTTGACGGCAATGTTTATAGAGTATTAGCACGTTATTACGGTATTGACATACCTATCAATAGTACTGAAGGCATTAAACTATTTAAAAAATTAGCACAAGATCTAATAGACACAAATGATCCAGCTACATTTAATCAGGCAATTATGGAGTTTGGAGCCATGCAATGCAAACCAAAAAATCCTGATTGCTCCATTTGTCCTTTTCAAAATTCTTGCATAGCCAAAGAAGAAAAAATGGTTGAGATTCTTCCTATTAAGGATAAAAAAATAAAAGTTACCAAAAGATTTTTCAACTACTTAGTATTAATAAGCCCTATGGACAGGACATTATTAAACCAAAGAAAACAAAAGGGTATTTGGAGAAACCTTTATCAATTTCCATTAATAGAGACCTCTAAAGAAATTGACATTAGTGAACTAATCAAAATGGATGAACTTCATAAAATAACCAATGCAAGTAACAACGATATCACATTATTTAACAAGAAACCTATTATTCATAAATTATCTCATCAACACTTATCGGTAAATTTCTGGGTAATAAATTCAGATAAAGAAATGGAAAATAGTATTTCTATTAGCGACTTTGATAAGTACCCTGTACCTATTCTAATTCACAATTTTGCAGAAGCCTATTTTTAACTATTGAATTTTTATTTTTAAGATTTTTATTTTCATTATCTTTGACACACAATTTTATTATCATGGCAGGTACACTAAATAAAGTAATGTTGATTGGACATTTGGGAGATGAGATAAAAATGCACTTTTTTGAAGGTGGCAACTCTATTGGCAGGTTTCCTGTTGCTACAAATGAGACCTATACAAATAGACAAACTGGTGAGCGAGTAACAACTACAGAATGGCACAACGTTGTGGTTAGAAACAAATTAGCTGAAATATGTGAAAAATATTTGAGTAAAGGCGATAAAGTATATGTAGAAGGACGAATTAAAACCCGTCAATGGGATGACCAAAGTGGAAATAAAAGATACTCAACTGAAATTCATGCTGTAGAAATGACATTTTTAACTACTAAAAAAGATTTAGATAATAGCTCTTCTAAACCACCGGTCAATCAAACCACAAAACCAAAAAGTGATGAAACTCCTCAAGAAACTGATGATGATTTACCATTTTAACTTTAATTAAACCATATAATATTGGATCCTGAACCCTCGAGTTTGTTTTTATTAATTACTATCAATTGGTCTTTTACAATCGGATTAATTGCACTTGTTGTGCTACTCTTAATTTCTGCATTAGTTTCAGGGTCAGAGGTTGCCTTTTTTTCACTTTCAAAAACAACATTAAATGAAGCTGAAGAATCTAAAAAAACGACTCTAGTTACTACACTGCTTGGACGTCCAAAAAAATTGTTAGCAACTATTCTAATAGCAAATAACTTTGTAAACATATTAATCGTTCTGCTTTTTGCCTATTTGGGTGATTTTTTCTTCGGCAGTATCATCAACAGTGGTTTTCGGTTTTTACTTGAAGTAATCTTAGTTACATTTTTAATTTTACTTTTTGGTGAAGTGCTCCCCAAAGTTTACGCCAACAGAAATGCATTAAAATTCGCCACGTTAATGGTAACTCCTATTAGCATTTTAAATGTATTACTTTCTCCTTTAAGCATACCATTACTAAACTTGACAAGTACCATTGAAAAAAGGTTGGGTAAAAAAAATTCAGATTTTTCAGTAGAAACATTATCCCAGGCCTTAGAACTAACCTCCGAGGAAGGCTCATCAAAACAAGAACAAAAAATCTTACAAGGCATTGTTACATTTGGTAATACTGAAACTGTACATGTAATGTGTCCTAGAACAGACGTCTTTGCTTTACCCGAAAGTGACACTTTCGCAGAAGTAGTTGCCAAGGTCATTAAAAACGGACACTCAAGAATTCCCGTTTATCGAGACAATATTGACGAAATTACAGGAGTTTTATATTCGAAAGATCTTTTACCGCATCTTAATAAGAAAACATTTCAGTGGAAAAAGGTAATGCGTCAACCTTTCTTTGTTCCTGAGAACAAAAAATTAGATGACCTACTAAAAGAATTTCAAGAAATGAAAAATCATTTAGCCATTGTGGTTGATGAATATGGTGGCACTTCAGGTATCGTAACTTTAGAAGATGTTATTGAGGAAATTGTAGGTGACATTAGTGATGAATTTGATGACAATGACTTGAGTTATTCTAAACTTGACAACAACAATTATGTTTTTGAGGGCAAAATTGCATTGAAAGATTTTTATAAAGTATTGAAAATTGACGATTCTATATTTGAAGAACACAAAGGAGAAGCGGAGACTTTGGCAGGATTTATACTAGAAATTAACGAAAAATTTCCTCTTTTAAATGAGCAAATTGTATTTGAAGATTATAAGTTTAAGATTGAAGTACTAGAGAAAAAACGTATCAAACAAATAAAAGTAACAAAACCCACAATTCAAGATGTTACACCAGCTTAAAAATATTATATTATTCGCAGTATTAACACTGTCATTTACTTCATGCTCCAATGAGGAGTATTTACCAAAACCTAAAGCTTTTTTACGTTTGGCCTATGCTGCTCCAAACTATAAAGAAATAGTTTCAGACTGTCCTTACACTTTTGAAGTACCAGACAATACTCAAACAAAGTTTAATGAAAAATGCTGGATCAACATTAAATACCCAAAATTAAAAGCTTCACTAAATATTACCTACAGAGGTGTAGAAAACAATTTATCAGAACTTTTAAGTGAAGCTGAAAAATTGACTTACAACCACACTATAAAAGCTGATAATATAATCACTAAAGATTATGAAAATACGGAATTTCAAAAATACGGTGCATTGCGAGAAGTAATAGGAAATGCAGCGTCTTCTTTGCAATTTCATCTAACAGACAAAACAGGTCATTTCATTACCGGAGCCCTGTATTTTGAAGCAAAACCAAATTACGATTCTATACTACCTGCAGTAAAATTTATTGAAAAAGATATAGAACACATTATGGAAACCTTAAGTTGGAAATAAATTTGAATTAAATTGACTACCCAGAAATACAAATACACCAAAACCATTAGAATATGGTTAATTTTAGGATTAGTAATGCTAATTGGGCAAGTAGTTCTTGGCGGCATAACAAGATTAACAGGATCTGGACTATCTATAACCCGCTGGGATATTGTTAGTGGAACAATACCACCTTTAAACCCTACGCAATGGCAAGAGGCATTTGAACTTTACAAAGAGACGCCTCAATACCATAAAATAAATTCTCATTTCGATCTAACCGATTTTAAATTTATTTTTTTCTGGGAATATTTTCATAGACTATGGGTTAGAATATTAGGTTTTGTTTTTTTAATTCCGTTCATTATTTTTATCATAAGAAAACAAATTAACGCATACTTAATAAAACGATTGCTTTTAGTTGTGCTATTTACAGCACTTACAGCTTCAGCAGGATGGATTATGGTAAAAAGTGGATTAGTAAACAGACCTTGGGTTAATGCCTATAAGCTAACTTTACACTTCATTCTTGCCCTAGTCAGTACCACTTTTATGGTTAAAACAATTGCTGATGTTTATAATTATAAAAGTACTTCAGAAAAAAAATCTAGTATTATTCTTCCAATTTTTATCGCTATTACATTTGTCCAAATGATATTTGCTGGTTTAATGGCGGGTATGAAAGCTGGTTTATACTATCCGTCATGGCCAGATATGAATGGTTATTTTTTACCTGAAGTAATGCACAGCCTTGAAAATTGGAAATGGATAAACCTAACAAACTATGATACTTTTACATTTGCACCTGCATTAATTCAGTTTATTCACCGTCTATTAGCTTATGTTTTAGTAATCTTCACCCTATATCTGTTCTTTATTTATAGAAAGTCCGTTTCTAAACTTTCGAAATTCTGGTTAAATTCCATTTCATTCTTAATTTTAGCACAGCTTCTTTTAGGAATATTGACTGTGTTAAATATAAATCCTGGAATACCATTATCTTATGGTGTACTGCACCAATTGGTTGGTTTACTATTCTATATAAGTTTGTTCTTTTTCTACTTCTCATTAAGAACTAACAAAAATATTTAATATCAAAGCATAAAAAAGGCTTCCAAATTGGAAGCCTTTTTAATAGTGTTTTTGTTGTTAAGAATTAGTTACTAACTGCTTCTTTAACATCATTTGCTTTTTCTTTAACTGCTTCAACAGTTTTTTCAGCACCTTCTTTAACACCTTCTACAGCGTCTTTAGCACCTTCTTTTAAATCTTCAGCTTTAGCTTTAACAGAGTCAATAGCCTCATTAGCTGTGTCTTTTACATCTTCAACAGCTTCAGAAGCTGAATCTTTAATGTCTCCTGCTGTTTCTTCTACGGTATCCATAGCGTCACCAGCTTTGTCTTTTGCTTCTTTACAAGAAACAGCAATTAAACCTACTAGAGCAATTGCAAAAAATCCTTTAAGTAATTTCATTTGTTTTTAAATTTAGTTTTTAATACGTTAACGAAACGCAAAATAACTAATAATATTTCACATGAACAAAGGTTTTTTTTCGTTTTTTCTATTCAGCCTTTTTAACTTCAATTACTTTATATAAATCTCCGCCAGCAATTTGCTCTACAATACCAACTATCTCATTCTCAGTAATCCTATTAGAATCAAACTCTACAACACCTGTTTTATTTTCAAAATCAACTTCCGCCATTTTAACTCCTTTTGTCTTTGAAAGCTTCGATTGTATCGTTCTTGCACAACCAATTTCGCATGTCATTCCATCAATTTCTAACGATATCTTCTCTAAATTTGCAGCAATATTTTCATTATTACCATCAGAATTATGACTTAACACATCCTTATTTTGTGAGTTCATTTTAGAATTATTACCACATGAAACAAATACACATACTATAATAAGGAGTACTATTGGTTTTAAAATTTTCATTTATTTATAAATTTATGTTACAAATTTAATGAAAAAATCAATTTTACACCTATATATTAAGGGCCACATTGTTCATATTAACAATATTATAACAGATTGCTTAATTAAACAATTAACATTTTTTACATTTCACATGTTGCTTATTTATAAAATAGAAGTATATTTGCACTCATTTTCAAACAAGCAAAACCCTAAACAATGGGTTTTTAATAAAAAACATTAATTTATGTACGCAATTGTAGAGATAGCAGGGCAGCAATTTAAAGTTGCTAAAAACCAGAAGGTTTTTGTACATCGTTTACAAGACAAAGAAGGTTCAGAAGTTACTTTTGATAACGTTCTTTTATTGGATGATGGCAAAGTAACCATAGGTGCCCCAGCTATAGAAGGTGCAGCAGTAACTGCTAAAATCCTTAAACACCTAAAAGGTGACAAAGTAATCGTTTTTAAGAAAAAACGTAGAAAAGGTTACAAAGTAAAAAATGGACACCGTCAATATTTATCTGAAATTCAGATAGAAAGTATTGTAGCTAGTGGTGCTAAAAAAGCTAAAAAGGAAGCTCCTAAAAAGGAAGCTCCAAAAAAAGCGGAACCAAAAGTAGCAGCAACTCCGAAACCAGCAGCTAAAAAAGCTCCTGTTAAAACGGCTAGTGCTGATGATTTAAGAAAAGTTGAAGGTATTGGTCCAAAAATTGCTGAAATTTTTGCTGAAGCTGGTATTGATACTTTTGCTAAATTAGCAAAAGCTTCTCAAAAAGAATTAAAAGCTATTTTAGAAGGTGCAGGTTCAAGATATGCATCGAAAAATCCAGGTTCATGGCCAAAACAAGCAAAAATGGCTGCTGAAGGTAAATGGGATGAGCTAAAAAAATGGCAAGATGAAACTAAAGGTGGTATTGAAGCTTAATACCTCAAAAAAATATTTAACAATTTAAAACTATAAATCATGGCACATAAAAAAGGTGTAGGTAGTTCTAAGAACGGTAGAGAATCAGAATCGAAACGACTTGGCGTTAAAATATTTGGAGGTCAAGGTGCTATTGCCGGTAATATTATTATCCGTCAAAGAGGTACTAGTCATCATCCAGGTGAAAATGTATATATGGGAAAAGACCATACATTACATGCAAAAGTTGATGGTATTGTAAAATTTACTAAGAAAAGAAACAATAGATCTTATGTTTCTATTGTACCTATTGAAGCTTAACAGCTTTTTAAAATAGAATATATAAACCCTTACCTTTTGGTGAGGGTTTTTCTTTTATATTTGTATCTACAATAAAAAATTAAACTTGAGTTCGTTAAAACGATTTTTTAAAGACACCATTATATACGGAGTAGCTGCGGTTTTACCAAGAGCGATCAATATACTTTTAACAAAACTCCACACAGAAAAGTTAGAATCAGCTAAATTCGCCGAAAACACTTGGTATTTTGTTTTTGCAGCCTATTTTATTGCATTTTTAACTTTTGGTTTAGAAACTGCTTTTTTTAGATTCTTCTCAAAAGAGAAAGAAAAAGGTAAAATAGTTTCTACATCTTTCATTACTTTAATAGCTTCTACACTACTTTTTTTAGTTGTTCTATTGACTTTCAATAATCAACTATCCCAATTGTTAGGTTTTGACAACCCCTTACATCTAAAAATATTAACATTTGTTACCGCTTTTGACTTGCTAGTGGTTATTCCTTATGCTTATTTAAGGGTAACAAACAGGCCGATAAAATTTGCTTTTTATAGAATATCAAATATTATTATCTATGCCTTTTTTAATTTATTCTTTTTATGGTTTATACCTTATGCCATAAAAAACGGCATTAGCTTACCCTCATCAATTATAGAGTTCTATCAAAGCACACCTACAGTTGTCTTTATATTTATAGCCAACTTAATAGCTAGTTTTGTTACCTTCTTGATGTTATTACCGTCTATGTTCAAATTTGGATTTGGATTTGATAAAAAAATACTTTTAAGAATGTTAGCTTATGGCATACCAATAATGATTGGTGGCTTAGCATATACAACTAATGAGAATTTAGACAAATTATTATTAGGCGATATGATTGGTAAAGACCAAATGGGTATTTATGCTGCTTGTTACAAATTAGGAGTGTTTATGACCTTATACATTACGGCCTTTAAATTAGGTGCTGAACCCTACTTCTTTAATCAATCTGACAAGGCAAATTCGAAGCAGAATTATGCTAAAATATTAACGTGGTTTACGATTATTGGTGCCTTTTTCATGTTATTCGTTGTCGTATATATAGATTTTTTGGCAAGTTTTATAATTGCTGATGAATATTTTGGAGCACTAGCCATTGTTCCAATTATACTATTAGCCAATTTATTATTAGGAGTTTATAATAATCTATCAGTGTGGTACAAATTAACCGATAAAACAAAATACGGTATGTATTTTTCAGTGATTGGAGCTCTCATTACAATTGTTTTAAATTTAGTATTTATCCCAAAATATGGATTTATGGCTTCCGCTTGGGCAACATTAATTGCATATGGTAGTATGACACTACTTTCTTATTATTATGGTAAAAAATATTATCAAGTTCCATATAAAATAAAAAAAGTATTACTATACATTATACTTTCCTTTGGCTTATCCGTAGTATCATACTATCAGTTTAAGTCCAATTATTACATATCAACTATATTCGTTTTAGTATTTATTAGTTTTATTTACTTTAACGAAAAAAACGAAATTAAAACCATCTTCAGAAAATGATTGTAAAAATTATCAATAAGTCAAAGCATCCATTACCTAACTATGAAACTATTGCCTCCGCGGGAATGGATTTGAGAGCTAATATAGAAGAACCTATTACCCTAAAACCCTTAGAGAGAGCTATTGTAAAAACAGGACTTTTTATTGCTTTACCAATAGCTTATGAAGCTCAAGTAAGACCTAGAAGTGGTTTAGCTGCTAAAAACGGCATAACAGTTCTCAATGCTCCAGGTACAATTGACGCCGATTATCGTGGAGAAATTGGTGTTATTTTGATAAACCTATCAAATGAAGATTTTATTGTAAAAGATGGGGAACGTATCGCTCAACTCGTAATTGCACAATATACTCAGGCAAAATGGGAAAAGGTAGAAATTTTAGATGAAACCAAACGAGGAGCAGGAGGATTTGGTAGTACAGGTAAATAGACATTAGAACTTAATGAATAATGGAAGATTTTAAAATTATATCTTCAAACAATTTATTGAAATAATACGCTGAAGCTTATTCTGATATACTTTTCTCTATAACGCTATCAATTTGCTTCTTTGCTTTATCTGGCAACAAGGATTGTGCAGCAAGAAAAAGTCCAAATACCATTAATGCGATACCCATACCCCTTTTAATTTTTCTAATAACGATTGGAGTCAGCTTATTCTTTAATTGTTTGGCAAGTAAAATTTTCAGCAAATCAGTAATAAAATAAGCTAATAACACAGCCGCAAAATAAGTGAATATTCGAGAGTCGTCCATTTCTAATTGCGGACTCATAACTACAATCATTCCTAACCAAAATGCTAATACTCCAATATTAATAAAATTCAATAAAAATCCTTTAAAAAACAATCCAAAATAGTTGTTTTTTTCTACTACAACTAAGTCATCATCCGTTATAACAGGCTTTCTACGTTTAAAAAATATGAGGAGTCCATAAACAAATAAAATTCCTCCACCTAGTAAAAATAATCTAGGATCATCTTTGATTTTTTCTAATAAAGTACGACTTCCAAAATAAGAAAAATACAGAAAAATAATGTCTGCAATTATGACACCGATATCAAAAACCAACGCCGCTCTAAACCCCTTTGTTGCACTTGTTTCTAACAACACAAAGAAAACTGGGCCTATCATAAATGCAAGACCTATTCCAATGGGTATAGCATTTATAATATCATTCATAGGTTATATATGTTTAGCGTTTGCAACAAATTTATTTCTAACAATTTTAAATTTAATAATGCCTTTTAAAAATTCATTATAGATTTATACATCGTCATAATCAATGCTAATAGTAGCCGTTGTTGGATGTGCTTGACAAGTTAATATCAATCCTTCCTCAATTTCTCCATCGGTTAAGATAGCGTTTTTATCCATCACTGCCTTACCCTCGGTAACTTGTGCCAAACATGTACTGCAAATACCTCCTTGACATGAGTATGGAGCATCTAAACCTTTTTTCAATGCAACTTCTAAAATAGTTTTTCCTCTATCCATTTCAAAAGTATGCTCTTCATCATCTAACATTACTTTAACGATAGTTTTACCTTCAATATTGGCATCGCCAATTTTTTCATCAACATTTGTTGAAAATAATTCAAAATGGACATTTTTTTCTTTCACTCCCTTATCTAATAAATTTGACTTTATCAAATTTATCATAGGTTCCGGTCCACAAAGAAAATAATCATCGAAAGTAAGATCTTTACACTTATTATCTAAAACAAAGTTTAATACAGAAGTATCAATCCTTCCAAAAAGTGCATTTTCTTCTTTATGCTGACTGAATACATATTGTACTGTAAAACTAGTTGGGTATGAGGACTGAAGTGCGTCAATTTCTTGTTTAAAAATAACATCCTCTATCGATTTATTACCATAAACTAATACAAAATGACTTTCCTTTTCCGTTTCTAATACCGATTTTATCATAGATAAAACAGGTGTTATACCACTACCGGCTGCAAAAGCCATGTAATTTTTTTTATGCTTACTGTTCGGCATTAAGTCAAACCGACCTTCTGGTCTTGAAACTTCTAAAACATCACCAACGGCCAAATCATTTACAGCATATTTAGAAAACAGGCCATTATCAACCTTTTTAACAGCTATTTTAAGGATGTTACTCTGTAATGAAGAGCATATGGAATACGCCCGTCTTACTTCGTTATCGTTTAATACTTTTTTAATGGTTAAATATTGACCAGGAATAAACTTAAAACGTTCTTGTAGATCTTGAGGCACATCAAAAACTATGGAAACCGAATCTTTTGTTTCTTGCTGAATCTCTTTTACTGAGAGCTTATAAAATGTAGACATTAATTGCTTTTTTAAAGCTGTAAAGTTAGTAAAACCTCCTTAAAATATCGAATAATTACTAACTTAAAGATATAGAGTCTGGCAACTCATTTTTATCATCTTTTTGATACGGGAAATACTGTTTTAGTTTCGCCCCTGTCTCAAGGATTCCTTCTTTTAAACCTTCTGTATAACTACCCCTTTTAAAGGCCGTAATGACGTTATTTTTTACACTGTCCCAAAAATTATCTGGAACAGCGATATCAATACCTTTATCTCCTAAAATTGAAAATTTTCTATCGTCAACTGCAACATAAAAAAGCACTCCATTTTGTTGCTCTGTTTCATTCATTTTTAAAAAACGAAATACTTCTCTGGCTCTTTCTAAAGGTTCCTTATCAGTAGATTTCTCCAAGTGAACACGAATTTCACCTGAAGTATTTTGTTCCGCCAAGCGAATAGCTTCAATTATTTCTTGCTCTTCAGCTTTGGTTAAAAAATCTTCTACTTTAGACATAATTAAGGTACGCGTTTTAGTTCGCGGTGTTAAATAAACATTTTTTTAATTATTACTACTCCTAAATAAAATTACTCTTTCTTATCACCACTAAAATTAAAATCAACATCTGGAGCGTTTTCAGATCCAGCGTCTGATTTGAATAATGGTAGATGATTGAATCCAAAAACCTTTGCAAATAAATTCGTAGGAAATTTCTCTATATAATTTTTATATACTGTAGCGACTTCATTGAATCTATTTCTCTCTACATTAATTCTATTTTCAGTACCTTCTAATTGGCTTTGTAATTCTAAAAAATTCTGATTAGCCTTTAATTCTGGATAGCGTTCTACCACAACCATTAATTTACTTAACGCCCCTGAAAGTCCACTTTGTGCTTGTTGGAATTTAGCCATATTTTCTGGTGTTAAGTCACCAACGTTTATAGAGGTTTTTGTAGCTTCTGCCCTTGCTTTGATTACACCTTCTAAGGTGCTTTTTTCAAAATCAGCTGCACCTTGCACGGTTTTTACAATATTTGGTATTAAATCTGCTCTACGTTGATAAGCACTTTCTACATTTGCCCATTGCTTTTCAGCTGCATTTCTTTTTGGGATAATAGAGTTATAGGTATTTACACCTAAAAAGACTAAAACACCAATAATTATTACGGGAACTAACCATTTTTTCATTGTATAAATATTTAGAGTTGATTTTTAATTTTTAGAAGTTCTCCTTTGATGGATTCTAAACGAGCAATAATGTCGAAATTATCTTTTATTTCTTCAGGTTTCGATTTTAATTTTTTACGAGCACCATCTAATGTAAAACCTCTTTCTTTTACCAAATGATAAATCATTTGAATATTTTTAATATCATCAGGCGTAAACATTCTGTTACCCTTATTATTCTTTTTAGGCTTAATAACATCAAATTCCTTATCCCAAAAACGAATCAAGGAAGCATTTACATTAAATGCTGTGGCTACTTCGCCAATTTTATAATATCTTTTATCAGGTAAATTTATATCCATTAATCAAATGATTGTCCTTCTTGAGCAGCAATTTTTAACATTTCTTCAAACTCGTCAGGTGTTAAGTTACCATAATAGAAATTAATTGGATTGATTGGCTTTCCATTTTTATGCACTTCATAATGCAAATGTGGTCCTGAAGACCTACCTGTATTACCAACAAACCCAATAAGATCACCACGTTTAACTGTTTGACCTTGTTTTACATTGTATTTACTCAAGTGAGCGTAAATTGTTTTATAACCATACCCATGATCTATTTCAATATGCTCACCAAAACCAGAAGCTCTATTATCAGCCCTATAAATTTTTCCATTTCCAGAGGCATAAATTGGTGTACCTGTAGGTGCTGTAAAATCCATACCCTTATGCATTTTTCTCGCCTTTGTAAATGGATCTGAACGCCATCCATAGCCAGAAGCCATACGCGTTAAATCTTCATTATTAACAGGCTGAATTGCCGGAATTGAAGCCAATAATTTTTCCTTATCTTCAGCTAAATTAATTATTTCGTCTAAAGATTTTGATTGAATATAAAGTTGCTTTGAAAGAATATCCATTTTCTTACTAACATCAATTATCATTTCAGAATTTTCAAAACCCTCTAAAGATTTATATCTGTTCACTCCTCCAAATCCAGCTTTTCTTTGTTCATCTGGTATTGGGTTCGCTTCAAAATACAACCTATAAATATCATTATCTCTATGTTGGATACCATCTAAGACATTTTCAATTTGAGCCATCTTCTTATCCAACAATCCGTAACGTAATTTTAAATTTTCTAATTCACGCTTTTGGGCTTTTTCTTTGGGAGATTCTACAAACTGAAAGGAAATAAACATAAAGATTAAGCCAAAAGAAATTGCACCTAAAAAAAACACTAGGAATTTTTTAAATTTATCGCGTTTACGTAACACCACTTTTTTATAAGATAGTGTATCTGAATCGTAATAATATTTTACTTTAGCCATAGATTAAAATATGCTATTTTTGTAGCATTTAAAATGTACTTTAGAATTGCTTAACAAACAAAGTTACAAAATGTTTTGCAAATGAAAAGTACTTAATTTTTTTAGTTTATAATCAGTACAATATGACTTCACAAAAAATCAGACAACAATTTTTAGATTTTTTTAAAGATAAGCAACACAAAATAGTGCCATCGGCTCCTTTAGTTTTAAAGAATGATCCTACATTAATGTTTAACAATGCAGGTATGGTTCCTTTTAAAGAATATTTTTTAGGACAAAAAACGATAAAAAATAAAAGAATCGCTGACACCCAAAAATGTTTACGAGTATCAGGTAAACATAACGACCTAGAAGAAGTTGGTATTGACACCTATCACCACACCTTATTTGAGATGTTAGGCAATTGGAGTTTTGGTGATTATTTCAAAAAAGAGGCTATTGATTGGGCTTGGGAGTTATTAACGGAAGTCTATAAAATTGATAAATCAAAATTATATGTCACCGTTTTTGTAGGAGATAAGCAAGATCATTTAGATTTTGATCAAGAAGCTTATGATTTTTGGAAAAGTCACATTGATGAAGATAGAATTATCAATGGTAATAAAAAAGATAATTTTTGGGAAATGGGTGCTCAAGGCCCCTGTGGACCTTGCTCAGAAATACATGTAGATTTAAGAACTGAAGAAGAAAAAGCTAAAACTTCAGGTAAAGATTTAGTAAACAAAGATCACCCTCAAGTGGTTGAAATATGGAATCTGGTTTTTATGCAGTACAATAGAAAAGCAGACGGTTCCTTAGTCGATTTATCTGCAAAACATATTGATACAGGCATGGGGTTTGAACGTCTATGTATGGCATTACAAGGCGTAACTTCTAATTATGATACTGATGTTTTTACACCACTTATTAGCGAAGTAGAAACCATTACAAATCACAATTATGGTAAAGACAATGAAACAGATATTGCTATAAGAGTAATTGTTGACCATTTACGTGCTGTTGCTTTCTCAATCTCAGATGGCCAATTACCAAGTAATACTGGTGCAGGTTATGTAATTAGACGTATTTTACGTAGAGCAATTCGATATGGATTTACTTTTCTCGACCAAAAAGAACCGTTTATCTATAAGTTAACGAAAACCTTGTCCAATCAAATGGGCGACGTATTTCCTGAAATAAAAAATCAGGAAGTATTAATACACAACGTAATTAAAGAAGAAGAACATTCTTTTTTACGAGCGTTAGACCAAGGGCTGTTATTGTTAGATAGGATTATAGATAATACGAAAGACAAGAACATTTCTGGAGGAAAAGTTTTCGAACTGTATGATACGTATGGCTTCCCTTTTGATTTAACACAACTTATTGCAAAAGAAAAAGGATATACAGTTGATGAAGAAGGGTTCAATACACATATGCAAAAACAAAAAGAACGTTCTAAGGCAGCTTCCGCTGTGGAAACTTCTGATTGGAATGTTTTAGTTGAAGACGAAGAAGAGGAATTTATTGGATATGACAACTTGAATGCTAAGGTTAAAATTACCCAATACAGGAAAGTTATTACCAAAAAAGATGGCGAAATGTATCAATTGGTATTTAACATGACCCCTTTCTACCCAGAAGGTGGCGGTCAAGTTGGTGATAAAGGGCATCTTGAAATGAACAACGGTGACGTTATTTATGTTTTAGACACTAAAAAAGAGAACAATCTAATAGTTCATTACACAAAGCATTTACCAAAAAATACAACCGAAATATTTAACGCTGTAGTAAATAAAGAACAACGAAAATTGTCAGCTAGTAATCATACTGCGACACATTTGCTGCACCAAGCATTACGGAAAGTATTAGGAAATCATGTGGAACAAAAAGGCTCTTTAGTAAAACCGAAATCACTACGTTTTGATTTCTCTCATTTCGCAAAAGTTGAACCTCAACAACTTCAAGAAATTGAAGACTTTGTAAATGCTCGTATTCGAGAAAACTTACCATTGATTGAAAAACGCAACGTACCAATGCAAGAAGCTATTGACGAAGGTGCCATGGCTTTATTTGGCGAAAAGTATGGTGATAGTGTTAGAGCTATTAGATTCGGAAAATCTATTGAGCTGTGTGGTGGTACTCACGTTCAGCACACTGGCGAAATCTGGTATTTTAAAATAAAATCTGAAAGTGCTGTTGCCGCGGGCATTAGACGAATTGAAGCAATTACCAATACTGCTGTTGGTGATTACTTTGTAGAGATAGATGAGAATTATGAAGCTATAAAACATGTTTTAAAAAACCCGAAAGAACCTGTAAAGGCTATAGAAAACTTACAAGAGGAAAACGCTAATTTGAAAAAACAAATTGAAGGTTTTTTAAAAGATAAAGCCTCCAATCTAAAAGATGAATTAAAAGATAAAGTTCAACAAATAAATGGTGTAAACTTTATAAGTGCGGAAGTGAGTTTAGATGCCAATAGTGTAAAAGATTTGGCCTTTCAGTTAGGAGGTGAAATTAAAGACTTATTCTTTATTGCAGGATCCAATATTGATGGTAAAGCCATTTTAACTATTTATATTTCCAAAAACATTGCTAACGATAAGTTACATGCCGGAAACATTGTACGTGAATTGGGCAAACTAATACAAGGTGGCGGTGGGGGCCAAGCTTTCTTTGCAACAGCTGGCGGTAAAAACCCCTCTGGAATTAAAGAAGCGTTAGAGAAAGCAAAAGGATATTTGTAATTAAGTTGATGTATTTGCTAATCCTTAATTTGTTTAATTGATAAAACTATCATTTCGATAAAGGAAAAGCCTATCAAAATCATGGTGACAATTCGTAATATTGCTTGCACCTCGGAATGACAAAGATTAATGGAATTTCCGTATTAGAAATATTCAAGGCAATCTGTATTTTATTCTTAACACCAATCAATGAAACTAAAAACGGAAATACCTATTAAAAAACAACGCAACCCGATTACATATGATAGCAATATCATTCTAATTGGCTCGTGTTTTTCAGATAATATAGGTGAACAATTGAATTATTATAAGTTCAATACATCTGTAAACCCAAATGGTATTTTGTTTAATCCAGTTTCTATTGAAAATACGATAAAAGATGCGGTTAACAAGCGAGAATACACCAAAGATGATCTTGTTTTTCATGATGGTTTATGGCATAGTTTTAAGCACCATTCTAAGTTTTCAGAACCTGCACCTGATGTATCAAAAAAAAACAAAAATGTATTCGATTTTTATGAGGCTCTCAAATCAGCGACTCATATTTTTATTACACTTGGTACAGCTTGGGCCTATCGACATTTAGAATCAAATACCATTGTAGCAAACTGTCATAAAATACCACAAGTAGCATTTAAAAAAGAGTTGCTAACCGTTGCAGAAATTGAAAAAAGTTTGGTTTCATTACTTGAACAGGTAAAAACGGTAAACATAAAGGCTTCCGTCACCTTTACGGTAAGTCCTGTCCGTCATTTGAAGGATGGATTTATTGAAAATCAGCAAAGTAAAGCTCATTTGTTGACTGCCATTCACAACGTAATAAACAGCAATAATGTAGCCTATTTTCCAGCTTATGAAATAATGATGGATGATTTACGTGATTATCGTTTTTACAAACAAGATATGGTGCACCCTAATAAGCTGGCTATCAATTATATTTGGGAAAAATTTACAGACTCTTTTATGTCTGAGGACACTATTAAAATAATGTCTAAAGTAAATCAATTACAAAAAGACTTAGCACATAGGCCTATACATCCACAAAGTGAAAGCCATCAAAAATTTCTTGATGCTACTTCAAAAAAATTAAAAAGCTTTAAAGAAAACCACCCAAAGATTATTTTTTAATCTACATGTGTTTGTCCACGTTTTGCCAAGGACCACCATTAATACAATCTATACCGTGTTGTTTTAAAATACTTTCAGCACTTCCACTTCTTGCACCACTTCTACAACACGTAATTACCGGTTTATTTAAGGCTTTAATTTCATCTATATGATTTTGTATAGTATCTAAAACAATGTTCTTTGAACCTTCAACATGACCTTCACTGTATTCTGCAACCGTTCTCACATCAATAACCACTGCTCCTTTTTCAAGGTATTCTTCTATATTATTATTGCCTCCTGATCCAAATAAATTAAATAATCCCATATTTCTATTTTTAAGTTTAAGATTGCAAATGTAAGTATAAAATTGTTTTACATACTGTAACTCTTGTTACCAAAGTGATTAAAGTAATCAATTAAAATCTTGCATAATTTTTTTTAATAACATAATAAATCCCGCTCAAGGCGGGATTTATTGTACTAATTCTATTTAATTTCTTAACGTGTAAAAAGCATTTCTCTATACTTAGTTAAAGTCCAAAGTTCATCATCAATCATAATTTCTAATTTATCACAATGGTATCTTATGTCATCAAAATAAGGCTTAACCTTATTACAATAAGCTTCAGCAGCTTTTTGCCCTTCTAATTTGTTAGCTTTCTTACGCTCTTCAACCATTGCATTAATCTTAGAATTAATTTCCGATATATGCTCTGATATTTCTCTAATAAGTTTAATTTGCTCACCAGCTTCTTTTTTATAGTCCTGTTCAAAGATTTCTTTTAATCCTTTTACATTCTCTATTAACATATTTTGATATCTTACAGCTGTTGGTATTACATGATTTCTAGCAATATCACCCAACACTCTGCCCTCAATTTGAATATGCATTGTGTATTCTTCCAATTCTATTTCATGTCTTGCCTCTACCTCTACCTTACTCATTACCTCCATTTCTTCATACAGTGCTAATGTTTTTTTAGAGATTTGAGCTTTTAAAGCTTCTGGTGTTGTTTTATTATTACTTAGACCTCTTTTCTTAGCTTCTTTTTCCCATTCTACACCGTAACCATTTCCTTCAAATAAAATTTTCTTAGAAGATTTTATATATTCTCTTAACACATTAAATATAGCTTCGTCTTTCTTTAGATCTTTCTTTTTAATTAAAGCGTCAACCTCTATTTTAAAATCTTTTAATTGCTTGGCAACTATAGTATTTAAAACAGTCATTGGAATCGCACAATTGGCCGTAGAACCAACGGCTCTAAATTCAAATTTATTACCTGTAAAAGCAAAAGGGGAAGTTCTATTTCTATCTGTATTATCTAACAATACATCTGGAATTTTACCAACAACATTGAGTTTTAAATCTGTTTTTTCTTGAGGCGAAAGCTTACCATTGGTAACACCCTCTAACTCTTGTAATACTTTGGTCAATTGCTCTCCTATAAATACAGAAATAATTGCTGGTGGAGCTTCATTTGCACCTAACCTGTGGTCATTACTTGCAGAAGCAATTGCTGCTCTAAGCAATTCTTCATTATCATAAACCGCTTTTATGGTATTGATAAAGAAGGTTAAAAATTGTAAGTTACTCATTGGTGTTTTACCTGGACCCAATAAATTAATTCCAGTATCTGTAGATAAAGACCAGTTATTGTGTTTACCTGAACCGTTTACACCAGCAAATGGCTTTTCATGAAACAACACTTTTAACTGATGACGAGAAGCCACTTTACCCATAACGTCCATTAATAACGAATTATGATCAACTGCTAAATTAGACTCTTCATAAATAGGTGCCAATTCAAATTGATTTGGTGCAACTTCGTTGTGACGTGTTTTAACTGGAATACCTAACAACATACATTCCGTTTCCAAATCACGCATATAGTTTAGTGCTCTTGTTGGAATTGACCCAAAATAGTGATCATCTAATTGTTGCCCCTTAGCAGGAGAATGCCCTAACAGCGTACGACCTGTTAAAATAATATCCGGTCTTGAGGTAGCTAATGATTTATCAATTAAAAAATACTCTTGCTCCCACCCTAAAGAGGCAGTCACTTTTTTTACATTTTTATCAAAATATTTACAAACTGCAGTAGCTGATTTATCCACGGCCTGTAACGCTCTTAATAATGGTGTTTTATTATCTAAGGCTTCACCTGTATAAGCAACAAAGATAGTAGGAATAGAAAGTGTTGTACCAAAAATAAAGGCAGGAGAAGTAGGATCCCAAGCGGTATAACCTCTCGCTTCAAAAGTATTTCTAATACCACCATTAGGAAAACTAGAAGCATCTGGTTCTTGTTGAACAAGTTCAGAACCGCCAAATTTCTCAATAGCTAATCCGTTGCCAATAGTTTCAAAAAAGGCATCATGTTTCTCAGCAGTACCTCCAGTTAATGGTTGAAACCAGTGAGTATAATGCGTTACTCCTTTAGACAAAGCCCAATCTTTCATTGAAGAAGCTACTTGATCAGCAATTTTTCTATCTATTTTTGTACCCTCTTGAATAGCACTCATCACTCCATTATAGGCTTCTTTCGTCAAATACTGACGCATCGTAGTTTCATTAAAAACGTTTTCGCCAAATAACTTAGAACGTCTTATACTTTCATCAACTTCTACAGGTTTTCTGTTTAATGCTTCTTTTAAAGCATTGAATCTTAATATTGCCATGATATATAATTATTTAGTTTAAACAAAACTAGCGAATTTCACTGAAACTTATTATAAATATTTCTCAATTTTATAGGGATTTTTTTATATATTTTTAACCTACCCCCCTAAAAAAATCGGGGTATCTGTAAAAATATACTATTAATGTCGATTTTCAATCCGCAAATTTCCATAGTACTTTATAAATATTTATTTTTGTCTTAATATTTTAAAACTTAAAATACTTATAAATTATGGCAAAAATAAAATTAGAATACATTTGGTTGGATGGTTACTTTCCAACACAAAACATGAGAAGTAAAACCAAAGTAGAAGAACATGAAAATTTCAAAGGAACTCTTGAAGAAATAGGAAATTGGTCTTTTGATGGTTCATCTACTAAACAAGCTTCAGGTGGATCTTCTGACTGTATTTTAAAGCCAGTTGCAATTTACCCAGACCCAACACGTATTAACGGTTATTTAGTGATGAATGAGGTTATGAACGCTGATGGAACTCCTCATGAGTCTAATGCCCGTGCTACTATTAAAGATGATGATAATGATTTCTGGTTCGGATTTGAACAAGAATACTTTATTATGAATACGAGCACTGGATTACCTTTAGGTTTTCCAAGAGGTGGTTACCCAGCTCCACAAGGAATGTACTACTGTTCAGTTGGTGGATTACATACTCACGGACGTGATTTAGTTGAAGAGCACGCTAATTTATGTATCGATGCTGGCTTAAACTTTGAAGGTATTAACCAAGAAGTTGCCTCTGGACAATGGGAATACCAATTGTTTGCAAAAGGAGCTAAGAAAGCAGGAGATGAAATCTGGGTTTCTAGATATCTACTAGATCGTTTAACTGAGGGTAAAGGAATGTACATTGAGTACCATCCAAAACCATTAGGAGATACAGACTGGAATGGATCTGGAATGCACGCTAATTTTTCTAATTCAATCTTAAGGACTTGTGGTTCTAAAGATAAATATATTGAAATATGTGAAGCTTTCCGTCCACTTGTAAAAGAACATATTTCTATTTATGGAGAATTTAATGATCAACGTTTAACTGGTAAGCATGAGACAGCTTCAATCAACGATTTCTCTTGGGGAGTTTCAGATAGAGGTGCCTCTATTCGAATTCCAATTATCGTTGTAGAAAATGGATACAAAGGATGGTTAGAAGACCGTCGTCCATCTTCAAACGCTGACCCATACAAAGTTGCTGCAAGAATTATTGAAACGGTTAAACCAATAAAATAATTTATCTAACTTTTAGTTATAAAAAAAAACACCGCAATTGCGGTGTTTTTTTTGTATACAGACTTTTATACCTCAGACAACATCTCTCCAAAATGAGAATTATTTTTAGGAAGCAGCAAAGGAAAGGTAAATAAAAGTTAGATATATCAATAAAAGCACCAAGCCTTTATATCTAGAAATTTCCAATTTTTTGGGTATAAACACCAATGGTAATAACAACACTGCTATCGCTAACATCCAAACAATATCATTTGATAAAAGTGCCGTATCATTAACATGTATTGGTGTAATTATTGCAGTTAAGCCCAACACAGATGCTATGTTAAAAATATTAGAACCGATTAAATTTCCTATTGAAATTGCTTTTTCTTTTCGAAGAGCGGCTATTACTGAAGCGGCTAATTCAGGAACGCTTGTTCCTAAAGCGACCATACTAACACCTATTACTCTTTCACTTACACCTAATTTTGTTGCAATATCAACAGCCCCTTTCACTAACAATTCTGATCCAAAATACAATGCCGTACCTCCAATGAGTAACCATAAAACTATTTTGAATCCTGATGTTTCACTAAGTGATTCATCCACCTCTTCAACAGCAATATTTTTATTATCCTTTCTTGATAATTTAATCATAAAATAAATAAAAGCTATTAATGAAACGAACAAAATTCCACCTTCAATCTGGGTTAAAACGTTATCATTTATTAGAAAAAAGTAAAGTGCCAATGATGAAATAACCATCATTGGCCAATTCATTTTATAAAAATCTTTATCGACCGTTAAAGGGGAAATAATGGCAGTTATACCTAAAACTAAAGCTATATTGGCAATATTAGAACCGACCACATTACTTAAAGACAAATCTGGATGGCCATCTAAGGCTGCCTGTAAACTCACCAATAATTCTGGAGCAGATGTAGCAAAAGAAACGACGGTCATACCAATAACTAGTTTGGAGAGCTTCAATTTAAATGAAAGTCCTACCGAAGACCTTACCAAAAACTCACCACCAATTACTAATAAAATTAATCCTGCAATTAAATAAAAAATGCTCATAAATCTTGTTTCCGCAAATATACTATTTGATTTGATAAATTAAGTTGAATAATTAGTAAGTGGTTAAATAAATCTTAATTAACTACTTTTATAGTTATTTAACTAAAAAAATAGTTTATGTTTGTAGAAATATTTAGCTAAATGGACAAACTTACAACCAAAGAAGAAGAATTGATGCAAATTTTATGGAAGCTAAAAAAAGCTTTTGTCAAAGAACTCGTAGCTGAGATGCCTGAACCTAAACCCCATTACAATACGGTTTCTACGGTAATCCGAAAAATGGAAGAAAAAGGGTTTATTGCACATGAAGCTTTTGGTAACACACATAGGTATTATCCGAAAATATCAAAAGATAACTATAGAAAAGGTTATTTTTCTAATGCTATTGATAATTATTTTGGAAATTCTTATAAAAATGTGGTCTCCTTTTTTGCAAATGAAGAAAAAATTAGTGCTGATGAATTGCGAGAAATCATAAAAATTATTGAATCCAAAAAAGACTAACATTATGGACTACTTTTTAAAAGCTAATGGAATTGTTATTTTATGGATTGTATTTTATTACTTATTTCTTAAAAACGAAACCTTTTTTAATTCGATAAGATTGTATTTTTTGGTTGGATTGCTATTTGTACTTTCCATTCCCTTAATTGAAATTCCAATCTATATTGAAAAAACGGTTTCGAATATTAATTATTCTATAATAGAGGGTGCAACAATAATTAACACGCCTATTGAACAACCAATTGACTTGCTAGAACTGTTTACTGTTATTTACTTCGTTGGCGTTGCTTTTTTTACAATTAAATTTATGATACAGTTACTTTCTTTAGGCAAATTAATTTCAAGCCATAAAATAATTAATGACGGCAACTATAAATTGGTTGAAACAGGCAAGGATATCTCTCCATTTTCATTTTTTAAATATATCATTTACAACCCAAGCCAATTTACTAAAAACGAACTCAATCAGATTATTACACACGAAAAAACACACGCAAAGCAATGGCACTCCATTGATACTTTACTGACATATTTCTTACAAATTATTTTTTGGTTCAATCCTTTTGCATGGGGCTACAAAAACGCGACACAGCAAAATTTAGAGTTTTTGGCAGACACATCAGTAAGCGGACAAAGATTCAATTTAAAGCAATATCAATTTACTTTACTTAAAGCAAGTAGTACTTATCATTACGAAGCTATTACTAATAATTTTTACAACTCATTAATAAAAAAACGGATAGTTATGTTAAACAAATCAAAATCAAAAAGAATAAATTATTTAAAATATATCTTAGTCACACCTCTGTTGGCAGTTTTTCTATTTGCTTTTAATACCAAAACCATTGCACAAGAAAAAGATAAAAAACAATCTCAATGGACAGTTTCTGCAGGAGTAACTATTGATAAAAACACATCAGAATTAACACTTTCAGAAGTTAAAGATGTCTTCCAAAAACAAGAAGTTGAGTTTTCATACAAAACAAAACGGAACTCGGAAAATGAAATTAGAGCTATTGATATTACTCTTGAATCTATGAAAGAGAACACAATCATGAAAAGTTCGGCAAGTTTTGATAATGTTAATGAAGCCATTAAACCAATTCATATTATATATAATCAAAATTCAAATACGGTAAGCATTCAAAGTGAAGGAAAAACCAAATTAGGTACAATTAGCAGTACGAAATCTACAACACAAACAACAACGTCAGGCGGCCAAGATTCAGACAACTCTAAAAATTATTCTCTAACGGCGGTTAGAACAAACGATAATTATGAACAAAACAACCCAATAGACCCTTTATATATAGTTAACGGAAAAGAAATTTCTAAGGAAATGTCTGAAATAATTGACCCAGAAAAAATAGAGTCAGTTAATGTATTAAAAAATAGTAACGCCACCGAAAAATATGGAGAAAAAGGTAAAAATGGAGTTGTGGAAATAAATACCAAAACAAAAAATAATAGTACGATATCGTTACAAGGTAAAGACCCATTAATTATCCTAGATGGCACAGAGATTTCTAAAAAAGAAATGGACAATCTAAACACTAACAATATTGAAAGCATTAACGTATTGAAAGATAAGTCTGCTGAAACCCAGTATGGATCAAAGGGTAAAAATGGAGTAGTTGAAATTACTTCAAAAAGTAATTTCAACTCACAAGACAATAAAAGAAAAACAGTAATTGAAAATTCTGATAATAACCAAAACTACAACATAACCTTCGATGATGGATCAGATAAATCAGTATCAACAATTGATAATAAAGGTGAAAATATTCTTATAGAAGGAAGTGGTACTGTTGTACTAAACAAAAAAGACTCTCCATTGTTATTTGTTGGAAATAAAGAGATTACAAAATCTGAATTAGAAAAAATTAACCCAAGTTCTATAAAAAGTATAAATGTATTAAAGGGGAAGAATGCCAAAAAAAAATATGGGAAAAAAGCCAAAAATGGAGTAATTGAAATTACCTTAAAATAGGAATAACCCAAATTACTTCTTAATTATGAAGCTCTCTTATATAAGAGAGCTTTTTTTGTCTAATTTTGAATTATGAAAAAACTTATTTTCAAAATAGTTGCGAAATTGAACAAATTATTATTACCTAGTCTATCTAAAAAGGAGGTTGACTTGAGCAAAGCAAGTAAATTGCAATTAGCTTTAATTGGCTGGCGATATTATGTTACTAAAAACAGTTTAGATTCCAACTAAGTTTTTGTATCTTTATATAAAACTATATATCATGGACGACAATTCTAAACATATTAAATTTTTTACAGGCTCTTTAATTGAAATACAACGTTTACAATTAGACTTGGACGATCAAAAAATACCCTCATTGGTAAAAAATAATTTTCAATCAGGATTACGTTCTGGTTTTTATGGTGGTTCACCCTCTCAAGTACAATTATTTATCTATCAAGAAGATTTTGATAAGGCGAAACCTATTCTTGAAAGTTTCAAAAAAGATATGGGAATATAAATTTCTTACACTTATTCTTTTATTATCTTAAAAAAGGAATATATTTGCACTCCAAATAAAAAATTGGCCTCGTAGCATAACTGAATAATGCACTTGATTACGGCTCAAGAGATTACAGGTTTGAATCCTGTCGAGGTCACGAATAAATATTAAAATAAGAAAAAACGCCAAGTTCACTTGAGCGTTTTTTTGTTTATAATATGTCCCGTCCTGAAATAGCGATACACTAAAACTTTAGTGTAATGAAAACAATAGCAAAGACGGGTTACGTAAAGCGTAGCCAAAAAGATTATTCGCTTTCTTTCAAACTTCAATTGGTTGATGAAATTGAATCTGGCCAACTTAATAGATTAGATGCCCATCTTAAATATGGAATTCAAGCGAGATCTACAATCACACAATGGTTAAGAAAATATGGTACATTTGATTGGGAAAACCTATCCGTTACCACTATGACAAAGACACCAGAACAGAGGATTATCGAATTAGAAGCAAAAGTAAAACTTCTTGAGAAGCAAAAGGCACGAGCAGAACACTTAGCTGAGCGAGCAGATAAGAAAGTAATTATCTTCGATATGTTGGTAGATATGGCAGAGAAAGAATATGATATTCAAATAAGAAAAAACTACACGCCCGAGTTATCGAAAACTTCAAAGAAGAACACAAAGAAACAATAGTTTCTACCTGTAACTTACTTGGGCTTAATAGACAGGTTTATTATAGAGCACTTAAATCAAGAGCTTACAGACAATCTATTGCACAAAAGGTAATTGCTTTAGTGCGTGCAATCCGTAACGTGATGCCTAAACTAGGCACAAGAAAATTATATCACATACTCAAATCGGAGTTGTTGATATTGAATGTAGGAAGAGACAAACTATTTAGAATACTTAAAGCAAATCATATGCTTATAAAACCTAAAAGAAACTATCATATAACAACTGATTCTCATCATAGATTTAGAAAGCATAAAAATATTGTAAGTACTATGGAGATAAACAGACCAGAACAGATCTGGGTTAGTGACATTACCTATGTTGGAACAAGAAACAATCCATCGTACCTAGCATTGGTTACTGATGCTTATTCAAAAAAAATAGTTGGATATAATCTTTCTAATAGTCTTGCGGTAGAAGGCTCATTACAAGCCTTAGAGATGGCTCTAGAAAATAGACACTACAGAGAAAAGCCGCTAATCCATCACTCAGATAGAGGATTACAATACTGCTCTAATGACTATCAAGAATTGTTAGAGATTAATAATATAAAAGCTAGTATGACCGAAAAATATGATCCTTATGAAAATGCAATCGCAGAAAGAGTTAATGGTATATTAAAACAAGAATTCAGTATTGCTAAAAATATTGAAAATATTCATCTCAAGAGTAAATTAATTACTAATGCAATCAAAATATATAACAACCTTAGACCGCATTTATCAAACTATATGTTAACACCAACAGAAATGCACAAGCAAAATAAACTCAAAAGAAAACAGTATAAATCAAAAAAGCTTAACGATATTAGTGTCGTTAAGCTTTAAGTTATAAATTTAATCCTTTAATAATCTGTATCGGTTATTTAGGACTAGACAATATTTTCAAAGCGGAGCTCTGTAGGATCATGACCGCAGGGAGTAATCCTGTCGAGGTCACGAATAAATATTAAAATAAGAAAAAACGCCAAGTTCACTTGAGCGTTTTTTTGTTTATAATATTTTCAAAGCGGAGCTTTGTAAATCTAGACCACAGAGTGTAATCCTAAATAAACTCACAAACAGAAAATAAGAACACTATATCAAGTAAGCTTGAATTTATAAGTTCGGATTTTTGTTTTCAAAGCGGAGCTCTGTAGGATCATGACCGCAGGGAGTAATCCTGTCGAGGTCACTTTAAGTTAAAAACCCGTAATTTTTCAATTACAGGTTTTTTTATTTTGAAACTATTGAAATATGACTTCAAAATCAAAAAAATAAAAGCGATAATGCTTCGCGTTACAGTTTTATATTTATAACAGAGCGTTTATTGAGAGTCATGTTATAATCCTGTTAAGATCACAAAAGTAATATAATTGTAATTTTTCAAATACAGCTAATTATTAAGTAGAAGTCTTCTCTTTTTACTTGTATCAACAAAATTTATTAGTAAAAGTAATTTTTATTAAATTAAGAGTGATACCATATTCATACATGCCTCCTAATCAAGCAAATTCAATTAAAATTGAAAACTCTACTTTCCTTTTTTCACCCCTTCTAAAAAAATATATATTGCTATTTTACCTAAGAGAAGTTTTAACAACTTTGGCAGAAAAATTATCGAACTTGTTTTCGTATTTTTGATTTTAAGTTAAATATGAAGATAAATATATTTTTCTCAGAGATACTATTTTAAGATTAGGTTTAAATATTTTAAAGTACCTAAAATCATAAAAGAAATCTAAAAAATGATAAATACAATCATTTTTATTACACCTGATTAATACCATTTTCAATTAAAAAAGATGAGCCACATTTTGATAAAGAATAAAATTACCTCGCTCTTAACAGCAGTTTCCTTAGTCATTTTGAGTTGTACTAATGCTCCAATTAACTTCAAAACACAATATTTGGATATTAGCATTGACAATCATGGATTTATTTACAGCATAAAGGATATTACAAAAGAACATCCACGAGAATTAAGCCCACTAAACAAACCATCTCCATTATTGTCTTTGTATAATAGTAAATTAGATAGCATGTTAGAACCTATCAGTGCGGACTATATGGCATCTGATAAAATATTAAAACTTACCTATAGTAATAATTCTGTTGCAGAAATTAGTATTGAACCCAAGGACAAATATCTTAAATTCACACTTGCTTCTTTAACGGAACGGAATGATATTGAAGGGGTGCAATGGGGTGCAATTCACACCAATATTACCAATCTTTTTGGTGAGATTATTGGAGTTGCTCGTGATACTAGCGAAACTGTTAATTATTCCTTAGGTATGCTGGCACTTAATGACAATACCCTAGGAGGAAATTCTAAGACCATTGGCGATGCCGCACCTTTTCAATATATAATTCATTCTCCAGATTCTCTTCAATATCCTTTACCTGATGACTTGCATGAAGGTCAGGTTTTTACCTTAGGTGGAAATGGAATTAGTGATGTTGCTTTTTATGCTCACAAAGAGCCCTATTATAGAATTGTATATGGTAATACAGCGGAAGTTGATGATAAAGGAAGAATATCAATTGTATACAACTCTAGAGACAGAACAAAAAAAAGAGAAGTGTTTTTTTCATTGATTCCCAACATGCCTGCTAACATTCCAAATCATTTGGAGGTACAGCCACTGCCCGGTGTAGATTTTATCCAATCATCCGTTGCTTTATGGGGAAGTCCGGATAGCATAGCCTTAAAAGAAGTTATTCAGCATATTGTAAAAGCTGAAGATCTACCCTACCCCACAATAAATGGAAAATGGGTTAAAGATCCGGCAGCCTTTGTGCCTGATGTACTTACTAGCGGCGGATTGTACGATAGTATTATTTCCTACACTTCAAGGTTAGGTTTTAAAACCATTAGTTTGTACGACCAAGGCTTCATACGACCAGACCGTGGAAACGATGGATATTTAGATGGAAAGAATTTCGAAAAAAAACCTTTAAAATTAACTTCTGGCAACCTGTCACATAGAGAATTTTCAGATATGGCAGCAAAACAAGGAATTACTATTGGAAGAACCCCAATAACAAACGCCTTAGCTCCAGGCACCAAAGATGCAAGTCCCATTCCTAGCGACAGTTTACATGCTCAGCAAAAACGCCTATTAGTAAAAAGTATAAGCAAAACCGACACCATAATTATTGTAGATGATCCAAAGTATATGGAAGAGATTGGTAGTTGGGAAGGCCACGCTAAATCACTAAATATTATAAAAATTGGTAAGGAGCTTATTCATTACTTGGGTGTTTCTGAAGAAGAACCCTTTCGCCTTTTAAACGTTGAACGTGGTTATTGGAAAACCACACCTACAACACATGAAACCAACGATACCATTTACAAACTGCAAGTAACCATTAATTATGGTTATGATGGATTAATTCCAAATATGGAACTCCAAGATTTAATTGCTGAATACTATGCAGATGTGGCTTATATAAATGGTTTGGGCTATTACGATTTTGATGGACAAGAATTTTTATTTAATAACGGTCATGGCTATTATTCGGCAAAACGTTTTTTTAGAAAAATGTTTGAGAAAGCTGATGAGTACGGTATTCCGTCCATCCGATTTACAGGAGCCACATTGTCCGAAGGGTCTTGGCATTATCAAAGTATTTGGAATGTAGGAGGAGGAAAAAATCTCTATGATCTAGAAACTAGAGAATGGGGAAGTACCACGAGCCAAGGCAAAGATCTTAGAGATGTTACCTATGCCAATTATTTTCCAGTTGGAGTTGGAGGTAATTTCCCAATCACTGCCACTTCTACTGTAGAACAATATGAGCATATTCAAGCTATTTCAGTGGGAATTGGAATGACTTATAGTTTACGTTTAAATCAGAAAGATGTGGAAAGCTGTCCTCAAAAAGATGCCATATTCAAGGTGATTAGAACTTGGGAAAATGCAAGAGCAGCAAACGCATTTCCTCGTAATATTAAAAAACTACTTGTAAAACCCGAAAGGGATTGGCATTTAGAGCAAACTGATAAAAATAATTGGAAACTATATCCCATAATTAATAATATGAGAAAATCTGCTATAGAATTAACACGAGATATTGCAGGTGGCTATTAATAGTTGGATATAAAAGTTTACATTTAAATTTAAAAATTCTAAATACTTCAGCTATTAATGAAGCATCTTCATTCATTGTAATTAACGCTCCATCTTTAGGTTATTAACCAATATTTCATTTCCAAATTTTCATCCTCAAATACAGTTAACTTAATACGATTGATTCTAAAAAATCTAAAATGCATCGCGATAATTGTATTTATTAAAATTAAAACCAAACTAGATAAAAACAACCCTGGACTCTTATTGCTTAATTATTAAGCTTATACAAACTGTATATAAAACAAGTTAAGATATTTTGTTGCCCTAATCTTTCTTTTCTCAACGATTAACCTTTTTAAATTGGTATACAAAATAAATATTGAAATTATTTTGTATTACTAATTAAAAAGAATATATTTGGCAAACCAATTTGGTAAACCAATCTGGCAAACCAATTTTAGTTCTTTGCAATTTTAATGACACTATTAAAAAACTAATCTATTTAAAAGGTTAATGTATACCTAATGTAAAGCCACAATATTATTTTGATTTGGAACAACCTTCAAACTAAAAAATACTTTACAATAAATGCATTATTTAAAAATTATAAAATACTAACTTAAGTTAAATAATTATGATGAAAAACAAAGTAAAATTAGTGAGGGCTTACTTTTTAACATTCCTGCTTTTTACAGCAGCAATGGCAAATGCCCAACAAAAAAGTGTTACTGGTAAGGTAACCGCCGGTGATGACGGAATGCCTTTACCAGGAGTTAATATTTCCGTGAAAGGAAGTACAACTGGAACTTCAACAGATTTTGATGGTATATATACAATAGACGTACCGGGTGATGATGCAGTACTTATTTATAGCTTTATTGGTTTTGTAAGCCAAGAAGTACCTGTTGGTGCTAAAAATGAAATTAACGTTATTTTACAAACAGATGCAAATGATTTAGAAGAAGTTGTAGTTGTTGGATATGGTACTCGTAAAAAAAGTGACATAACAGGAGCTGTATCTTCAGTGAAGTCTGAAGAATTAACAGCTTTTCCTGTAGCAAGTGCAGAACAAGCACTTCAAGGTCGTGCTGCTGGTGTAGTTGTACAATCTAATAATGGTGGTGAGCCTGGAGCTCCTATCAACATAAAAATTAGAGGAAACACTTCTATTAATGCAAGTAGTTCTCCTCTTATTGTTGTAGACGGTTTTGTTGGTGCATCGATGCCACAAGCGAACGACATTGAATCTATGGAAGTATTGAAAGATGCATCTGCAACTGCCATATATGGTTCTAGAGGTTCAAATGGTGTTGTATTAGTTACTACTAAAAAAGGTAAAAGCGGTAGATTAAATGTTGAGTTTAACACTACTTATGCTATTCAAAATACTTCAAACAGTTTAGACTTATTAAATGCAAATGAATTTGCAGATTATCAAAATCAAATAAGAACTAATAATGGTGTTTCTTCTAGTTACCCACAAGGTACTGCTGACACTGATTGGCAAGACTTAATTTATACAACGGGTAGTACTCAAAACCATCAACTTTCATTTTCAGGTGGTAGTGATAAAATAAACTTTTACGCTTCTACAAATTATTTTAAACAAGATGGTATTATAATTAATTCTGATTATACCAAATTATCATTCTTATCAAATATTGATGCACAAGTTACAGATAAGTTAAAACTAGGTATGAATCTTTCAGGCAACAGAGCAACGAAAAATGGAGCTTCTACGAAATCTGATGGTTCTGTATCTGCGGGTGGAGATGATATCATTACGTTAGCAATGAGATATGCACCAGACCAACCAGTTTATAATGATGATGGTAGTTATAACTTTGGTAATACTGTAGGAGATCCAGTTGATAATCCATATGCTATTGCTAAAGAAAGAATAGACGAAACTAAAGCAGATAACTTTAGAGCGAATTTTTATGCAAATTATGATATTATAGAAAATCTTACTTTTAAGACTACATTTGGCTTTAGTACAGATAATCAAACTAATGGAATTTACTTACCAAGAGTATTGACACAGACTGCAGGAGGAGACGGCGGAAGAGCTATAGTTGAAACTGATAAAAAAACGAGTGTATTGAGTGAAAACTACTTGACCTATAATACAGAGTTAGGAAAAGGAAATTTAACTTTATTAGCTGGTTACTCTTATCAAAAAACTGTTTCAGAAAATTTTTATTCAGAAGCAACAGGGTTTATTACAGATGCTTTTTCTTACTACGGTCTAGGTTCTGCTACAAATGTATTACAACCTGATTCTTCAATTTCAACAGTAGAAATTCAATCTCAATTCGGTAGGGTTAACTATGATTATGATGATAAATATTTACTAACAGCTACTGTAAGAAGAGATGGAGCTTCTAATTTTGCAGCTAATGAAAAATATGCAATCTTCCCTTCAGCAGCTTTAGGTTGGAAAATGTCGAATGAAAACTTTTTAAAAGATAGTGAAACTATTTCTAATTTAAAATTAAGAGCTAGTTATGGTGTTACAGGTAACCCATCTATCGGTGCTTACGAATCTTTAGCTAGATTTGAAACACTTTATGCTTCTAGCAATGGTGAAACAGTATCAGCTATTACTCCAGAGCAACCTGAAAACCCAGATTTAAAATGGGAATCTTCTTACCAAACGAATTTAGGTATAGACTTAGGTTTATTAAATAACAGAATTACACTTTCGTTAGATTATTATAATATTGACACTAAAGATTTAATTTTAACAGACAATAGTATAACTGAATATTTAGGATATACAGGTGATGATATTTTAGCAAATGTAGGTCAGATTAATAATAAAGGATTTGAAATTGCCTTAAGCACTAGAAATATAGCTACTGATAATTTTAGATGGACTACAGATTTTAATTGGGCAACTAATAAAAACGAAGTGGTAAAATTAGTTAACAATGCAGATTTATTTTACAATGCTGCTCCAAGTTATTTTAGCCATGACAGAAGTTATGTTTTAAGAGTTGGTGAAGAAGTTGGACTTTTCTGGGGGTATGACTACGCAGGTGTTTTTCAAGGTGGATCATTACCAGCAGGCACAGCTACCTTATCAGGTGGTGTAGCAGGTGACCCATTATTTAAAGATATTGATAATAGTGGTGACATTACTGAAGCTGATAGAACAACTATTGGTAACCCTAATGCTGACTACACTTTTGGTATCACAAATAACTTTACGTATAAAAACTTTGATTTAAGTATCTTTTTCCAAGGTTCACAAGGTGGAGATATTTTTAACATGACTAATGTACAGTTGACTAACGGAGATGCAAATACGACTAGAGACTATTTTAATAGTGCATGGACATCTTCTAATACTGACACTAATACTCCTCGCGTTGGAAATAATAGTAATAGAGAAATTTCTTCTCGATTTGTTGAGGACGGAAGTTATGTTAGATTAAAAAATATAGCAGTAGGTTATAATTTACCTTCAGATGTTATAGAAAAATTAGGAATGGAAAATATAAGATTGTCTTTCAGTGCACAAAACTTATTGACTTTCACAAATTATTCAGGCTTAGACCCAGAAGTGAGCTACTTTGGTAGAGGTGGAAATAACAACACATCGCAGAATACGGCTCAAGGGTTTGATTTTGGGAATTATCCAACAGTTAAGTCTTTTAATTTTAGTCTTAATATTAAATTTTAATTATAACTCAAAAAACAATATATAATATGAAAACATATAAATATTTATTCTTATTGATAGGTCTATCAATAATAAGTTGCTCAGACTTAGAAGAAGAGCCTGTAGGGTTATTAGCTCCAGATGGTTTCTTTAAAAACACAACGAACATACAAACAGCCGTAGATGGTTCTTTAACACATGCTATTAATGAAAAATTTTGGGGAAGAAAACTCTCTATAGCTTTAATGTTAAGATCTGATATGGTAAGTCTTGCTTCTAACGAAACAAGAAGAGTTGAGATGAATGAGTTCACTACTTTAGGTAGTAATGGAATGATTAGTGAATTTTGGCCAAAAACTTATGAAGGAATTGCTGCCGCTAATCAAGCCATCGCAGGAGCTGAAGATGTAGATGTAGCTGATGAGATTAAAAATCCAATAACTGCACAAGCTTATTTTTCAAGAGCATTTTACTATTTTCATTTAGTTAGATTATTTGGAGATGTACCTTACATTGACGCACCAATAACGGATGTAGACGCAGCAACTTCTTTAAGTAGAACACCTAAAGCTGAAGTTTATGCGAATATTATTGCAGATTTAGAATATGCAAAAACGTGGTTACCAAATACACAAGCATCAAGAGCAACACCTTCTAAAGCAGCAGCGAGTTCTTATTTAGCTTTAGTGTATTTAACAATGGAAAATTGGCAAAAAGCTTATGACGAAGCAAAAGAAGTAATTGACAATGCAGGTACATATGACTTAGCATTAGATTCAAATTTTCAAAATTTATTCAATGCCGAAGTAATAGATGGTTCAAAAGAACCAATATTTGCATTGGATTATAATAATGTTGAAGCTCCTGATAATGCTTATGATCAAATTGCTCCAATGGCAGGTATTAGAGGTGATGATAGAAATTTAGGTGGTGGATGGTCAGTTGCTGTTCCTACGCTAGAGGTTTATACTACTTGGGATGCTGGCGATTATAGAAGAGCAGTAAGTATGGATGATGAAGCTTCTATAAATGGTACAATTGTACCTTATACTCAATTTGACATCAGTGGACATCAGTTTGCAAAAAACAATCCATATGTTGGAAAATACGCACGTTATCCTGGTGCTTTTGCTCGTGCAAATGCTAGAGCAACAAGTCATAATTATTCTATGATTCGATATGCAGAAGTGCTATTGATTGCGGCAGAAGCTGCAGTAGAATTAGGAGATAATGCCTCTGCACTTACCTATATCAACAAGGTAAGAGAAAGAGCAAGAATGGGTGGTGCCACTAAAACTGGTGCAGATACTGAATACACTTTTGCTCCTAGTGCTACACCAGCAGACCTTACAGGAACTGTTACTGTTGCCGATGTGTTAGAAGAACGTAGATTAGAGTTTGCTTTTGAAGGCATAAGATGGTATGATATTGCTAGAAGAAAAATGGGAGGGGCACCGTACAATGTATTTGATGCTTCTGGTTTAGAAGGAGCCAAACCAGATTTTTCTGCAGATGATTATTTATTACCCTTACCTGAAGATGAGTTAGAGAGAAATCCTAACTTAACTCAGAATCCAGGTTATTAAGCTTATAAAATATATTATTTGAGTTAGTTGAATTAAAGGCGTATTTACTTGAAAAAAGTAATACGCCTTTTTTTATTGCCTAAAATTTAATTACATTTATTTGAGATTTCTAATGAAGTCAACTCTTTAATCTAATTATTTATAAATCAATTAATATATGAACAAGCCCCTAAAGAAAGTTAACTTTTTAATCATTATAAAACTATTAATTTGTACAACCCTACTATTTACCTCCTGTAAAACTGCCACAAAAGAGAAAAATAATGAACAGATAACTACAGATTCATTATTAACCATACGATATCAAAAAATAGTAAACTACCCTGTTAAAGACGATGCATTTCCTAGAAGCATGGATGCAACTTCCAAAGAAGTTAGACTCGTGAAATCTAATGATTGGACTAGCGGATTTTATCCCGGAAACTTATGGCAACTTTTTAAATTAACAAATCAAAATACCTATAAAGAAAAAGCAAATGATTGGACTGCTTTTATGGAAGACCAAAAATTTAATGCAGGTACTCATGATATGGGGTTTAAAATGTATTGCAGCTTTGGCGAAGGATATGAAGTAACCAACAATGAGAATTATAAAGATATTCTAATTACAAGTGCTAAAACACTAGCAACACGCTTCAATAAAAACGTTGGTGCATTACGATCATGGGATTTCAACAAAGACATTTGGGAATTTCCCGTAATCATAGATAATATGATGAACTTAGAATTGCTATTTGAAGCCACCAAAATGTCTGGCGATAGCATTTACCACAAGATTGCCGTAAAACACGCTAATACTACCTTAAAAAATCAATTTAGAGCCGATAACAGTGTTAATCACGTGGTTGTTTATGATACCATTAATGGCAATGTAAAAATGAAAGTTACGCATCAAGGTTTCAACGATGAATCTTCTTGGGCAAGAGGTCAAAGTTGGGCAATTTATGGATTTACTATGGCCTACAGATACACTAAAGATCCAGCCTATTTGACTCAAGCAGAAGCTACAGCAACGTTTTTTATGGAACATCCTAATTTACCCGAAGATGGTATCCCATATTGGGATTTTAACCATCCTGATATACCAAATGTTCCTAGAGATGTTTCTGCAGCAACTATTTTTGCATCAGCCCTATTTGAAATGTATAATTTCACTAAGAATGAGGGCTATCTCAATTTTTCAAATAAAATTTTAGCTAATTTACAGACTCCTAATTATATTTTAGATAAAGATATCGAGGCTCCATTTATTCTAAATCACAGCACTGGAAACGGCCCAAAAAATGATGAAATGGATGTCCCTATAAATTACGCCGACTATTATTTCTTAGAAGCTCTTTTACGAAAAAAGGAACTTTAAATGGGACATTAGAATAAAATAAAGACCTCACAAGTATATAACTCGTGAGGTCTTTTATGTTCCATCTATGGTAAATAAAACTATTTTCTTATTTTTTTAATAAGTGCTAAAGCAGCTTTTACATCTTTTTCTAATTTAGCATAATCTTTATTTGCTATTATGTCCTTTGAAATCAACTGAGACCCCATACCAACACAAGTAACACCCGCATTAAACCATCCAGATAAGTTCTCTTCCGTTGGAGACACTCCACCTGTAGGCATAACGCTGGTCCAAGGTTGAGGACCTTTTACACCCTTAACAAATTGAGGACCGTAAATATCGCCAGGGAATAATTTAACAATCTCACAACCTAATTCTTCCGCTCGAGTAATTTCAGTTAACGTACCACAACCTGGTGACCATAATACTTTTCTTCTATTACATACAATCGCGATATCTTCTCTTAAAACGGGAGTAACTATAAAATTAGCTCCTAATTGCATATACAAAGAAGCGGCTCCAGCATCAGTCACTGACCCTACACCCATTATCATTCCCGGAAGTTCCTTAATAGCGTATTTAGTTAATTCACCAAAAACTTCATGGGCAAAATCACCACGTGATGTAAATTCCATAAGCCTTGCACCACCATCATAACATGCTTTTAATACTTTTTTACTTAACTCAATGTCGTTATGAAAAAATAAAGGAATCATTCCTGTTTCTTTCATTGCTTGAGCTACTTCTAATCTTGAAAATTGTGCCATCTTATTATTTTTAATTTTAGATCCAGTTTAATAATTTTTTGAAATCATATTCCTCTGGATTAGATAAATATTTTTTTGCTTTTTTATAATCCCTTTCATGAATAAAGAAAAGGTTATTTATAAATAGTTGTGCCATATCAGAATCAATATTGACCAACCTTGGAGGTATTTTACCATTTTCATCCTCAAAATCTTTTAAAAATAATGGGGTAATATCTCCTCTAGAGTTTGCACTTACAATACAACCAGTTATGCCCTGATCAAATAATTTTTTTACGCCAATTCCCAATAGAGTACACAGCGTTAAATCAAATGCAATAGGATTACAACATCTTAATTCATAACCCAGTTCAACAGGTCTCGACTTTACTTCCAATCCAATTTCTTTCAGTTTTACTTGTAATAAATAATTGAATATATGCGACTTACTCACATTACCCAATTCTGGATGTCCATGAGCGTCATAGGTAAAGTTAATTCCTGAATTTATAATTTCTTCTTCATCCATAAAATGAAAAACACCTTCGCTTACCAATGCAACACCATACTCAACACCCTTAATTTTAGATTTAACAATTGATGAGATAATCATATTGATTATCTTATCGAATGTAATAGTTGTTTTGTTAAACATTTCAGGAATAATCATCATTGGAAAGTGGCATGCAGAAGCAATACCAAAAGCCAAATGACCTGCAGAACGCCCCATTGCCGAAAGTACAAACCAATTTTGACTTGTTCTAGCATCTTCATAAACCGTATTACCAATCCGTACCCCTTCATCTTTCGCTGTATGAAATCCAAATGTTGGATTTCTATCAGGTAGTGGTAAATCGTTGTCTATGGTTTTAGGAACGTGAATATGAGCAACTGTTAAATTTTGTGTTTGAAGATATTTGGTTAATCTATTGGCGGTAGATGCAGTATCATCACCACCAATAGTAACCAATAATTTTACATTATTCTTTTCAAAAAAATCTGCTTTAAAATCGCTGTCTTTAGGCTTGAACCTACTCATTATTAAAGTAGAACCACCACGACTAAAAATACGATCAGCATGATGAAAATCAAAAACTTTTACTTCAGGATTCTCAGACAATATACCCTGATAACCATGATGCACACCTATAACCTTATAGCCGTCTTTTAAGAACGTTTTTGCTAATGTGCTTATCACCGTATTTATACCAGGAGCCGGACCACCACCACAAATAATTGCTATTGATTTTTTCATTTTATAATTTCTTAAAAACTATAAATATTTAAATTTTAACCTTAAAAATTAGCTTTTTTATTTCACCATTTCCTATCATAGGTGCGTGAACATCTTCAGGATAAAAAATTGCAAACTGATTATTTGTCAATTGAAAAGACATATCAGGTTCATCTTTAAAAAAACGCACATCCTTCTCTGGATTATATGCTCCATTTGGAATTACACATTTTTCTCTTGGTTTCCAAGCTATAGTTTCTAAACCGTTCACACAGATTTGGATGTCGATATTTGCATCATGACACTCAAATTTTTCTAAACTAGTTTCTTTGGTTTTTCCATTACCATTACTCACGATGAGTTTTAAACCTTCTGCTATTTCGAATTTTCCTTCTTCAAGATTTACTAAATCTTTTTGGCTGATATAATCAAATGCCTTTGCAAATAAGGGATGTAAACCACTATATTTATCAGCATTTTTAAGGGTATCTATGATCATAATAAATTATCGTGCTACTCTACCTGAAGAATCTCCACCCATTAATTTCTTAACCTCATCAATACTTGATAAATTAGCATCTCCTTTTATAGTATGTTTTAAACAAGAAGCAGCAACAGCAAAATTCAATGCTTTTTGATCATCTCCTTTATATTCTAATAAACCATAAATTAAACCGCCCATAAATGAATCTCCTCCACCTACTCTATCTACAATGTCAGTTATTTGATACTGTGGCGATTCAAACAATGTTGTTCCATCATATAAAACACCAGCCCAAGTATTATGTGAAGCAGAAATAGAACCTCTTAAGGTAGTAATTACCTTTTTGGCACGTGGGAATTTTTTTAACATTTGATCACAAACAGATAAAAATGCTTCACCTTTTACGTGTTCTCCTTGAGTAGTAATATCAAGACCTTCTGGTTTAATACCAAAGTGCTTTTCAGCATCTTCTTCATTACCTAAAATAATATCACAGTATGAAGTTAATTCTGTCATTATCGCCTCACGATCACCACCATATTTCCATAATTTTTGACGATAATTTAAATCTGTTGAAATGGTAAGTCCCATTTCACTTGCAATTTTTACAGCTTCTAAACATGCATCTGCAGCTCCTTGAGAAATTGCTGGTGTAATACCTGTCCAATGAAACCAATTTGCTCCTTCAAAAACTTTGTGCCAATCAATCATACCTGGCTCAATTTCTGCAATTGCAGAATGTTGACGGTCATAAACAACTTTACTTCCTCTATTTACAGCACCAGTTTCTAAAAAGTAAATACCTAAACGATCACCACCCCAAATAATATTCTCACAATTTACACCTCTTTTACGCATTTCCATCATGGCACATTCGCCAATATCGTTTTTAGGTAAACGAGTTACGAAATCTACAGGTACACCATAATTAGCTAAAGAAACGGCCACATTTGATTCACCACCTCCATAAATAACATCAAAAGAATTTGCTTGTGAAAATCTTAAAAATCCGTGCGGAGCCAATCTTAACATGATTTCTCCAAAGGTTACAACTTTTTTCATTTTGTTAAATTTAATTAGTATTATTTGAAATTGCTTAAACGTTTAACCAGAAACATAAAATAAAATCAAAACCTCAGCAGTGACTAAAAATTTTGATTATATAAACAAAAGGTATTACATTTGTTTAAACGTTTAAGCAAATATATAAAATTTTAATGAGAAAAAAGAAAACCACAATAAAAGATATTGCTAACGTCTTAAATATATCTGCGGCTGCAGTTTCGAAAGCTTTACATGATGATTCTCGGATTAGTGAAAAAACAAAAAAAGCGGTTAAACAAGTTGCAAAAAATCTAAATTACCAACCGAATCATTTAGCGAGTGCCTTGCGAAGTGGCAAAAGCAACTTAGTAGGTGTTATAGTTCCAAGAACAAATAGTAATTTTTTCTCCTCCGTTATTCAGAATATTGAGGAAGTTTTAAATGAAAAAGGATATAATATTATCATCACACAATCTAATGAATCTTACAAAAAAGAATGTAACAACATAGATACCCTTCTCTATACGCAAGTTGATGGAATTATTGCTTCAATGGCAAATGAAACTGTTGATTTAAGTTATTATGAAAAGGTAAAATCTAAAGGAATTCCTTTAATATTATTTGATCGTGGTGAGAATGATTTAAATGTTGATTACATTGGTATTAATGATTATGAAAGTAGCCATTCAATTGTTGAACATCTTGTAAATAATGGATGTAAAAGAATAGCTCATATTGGCGGCCATAAACGTACAAGAATCTTTAATAATAGAATTAGAGGTTATAATGATGCTCTAAAAAAATATAATTTACCGTTAGATAATGAACTACTTACCGAAAGTGGTTTAACTATTAAAGATGGAAGAGAAATGATGCAGCAATTGCTGAATTTAAAAGAAAGGCCAGATGCTGTTTATGTTGCCGGAGACTATGCTGCTTTGGGTGCCTTACAAGTTTTAAATGAAAATAATATAAAGATTCCGGAAGAAATTGCTTTAGTGGGTTTTGGTAACGAACCATTTACTGATATGGTTACTCCGAGAATATCAAGTGTTAAACAACATAGTGAAGAAATAGGGAAACAGGCTGCACTTGCATTTTTAAAATACAACAAAGACGAAGTTGTAAACCAAAGTTTGAATAAAATCATTCTTAATGCGGAATTGATTGTAAGAGATTCTTCAAATAAAAAAGCCCTTCTTAACTAAAAGAAAGGCTTTTTAAAATTCGAATTTAACAATGTTGCGTTATATTCCTAAAGCTTGACCTCCACCAATTTGGATAGTTTCTGCTGTTAAAAATGAGGCATCATCACTTGCTAAGAATGAAACAACTGATGCTACTTCTTCTGGTTGACCTAATCTTCCTAATAAAATACTATTTTTCCAAGTTGCAAATACTTCTGGCTTAGTAGATTTTATTTGAGCATGGAAAGGCGTATCAATTGTACCTGGAGATACTGCATTTACTCTGATTCCATATTCTGCTAAATCTTTAGCTAATGCTCTAGTTATGGCATGTACTCCTGCTTTAGAAGTACCATAAATACCAGCTCCTGGTCCGCCAGCATTCCAACCAGCATTTGATGTATAGTTGATTATTGATGCATTTTCTCCTTTCTTAAGGAAAGGAATAGACGCTCTTGAAGCAAAAAATACTGAATCAAGATTTAAAGCCATAACAAATCTATAAAACTCTGTAGTCATTTCTTCAAACCTAGATCTTCCGCCTAAACCACCTGCATTATTAACAAGCACATCAATTCTACCATACTTTTCTCCAATTTTGTTTATGTTTGAAGTTACTTCATCTTCATTGGTAACGTCAAAACCGTAATACTCTGCTGTTATTCCAGCTGCAGTCAGTTCTTTAACACATTTAGCACCGGCTTCATCTTCAATACCATTTAAAATAACGATATATCCGTCTTTTCCTAATCTTTTTGCTACTTGAAAACCTATTCCACCTGTAGCTCCGGTTATTACAGCTACTTTTCCTTTGTTTTTACTCATCTTATAAAATTTTATGTTTTTATTAATATATTTTTCTACAATTTTTTTACCATAGGTTCAACTTTCGGTATAAATAACCACACACTAGCTAAGGTTAGAAGAGCTAATACTGCCCCAATTATAAATGCTGGTGTATAATTACCTCCACTGGTTAACCATGGCACTAAATATGTAAGACCTGCAGCGGTAAGTTTAGCTGCCATACCTGAAAATCCAGCCAACGAACCTACCGTTTTTCCACTAAAAAGATCACTAGGTAAAGTTTGAACATTTCCTATTGCTGTTTGGAAACCAAATAAAATAACTGCCATTAATATAACAGCTGTTGTTGCACCTGGGTTATCCATGTCTGATATCTCGGTAAAACCAATACTATCCAATAAACTAAGAATAGATGTTTCTATGCCCAATGGGTTTGCCATAGCTAACAATGCTGGTAACATAATTAAACAACCAAGTGTAATTACCATTTTACGTGTTCTGTCAACGTTCCAACCTTTTTTAAGTTTATTTCGGGCCAAAATTCCACCATAATAGGCTCCTGCCATCGCTCCTGCATAAGGTACCCAACCATATAGAGCCATTGACTTCACGTCCATACCATAAACTTCATTTAAATAAATTGGTATCCAGAAAACAAATAACCACCAAATTGGATCAATTGCCGCTGAAGCCAAAATGACTCCCCAACTTTGTTTATGACCAAGTAATTCTCCAGTATTTGGGTTGTATTCTTGATCTATATCTCCATCACCATCAAAATCTTCATTTTTCTGACCTGTTAAAATATATTCACGCTCTTCTTCTGTAATCCAAGGATGTTTAATTGGCGGTGCCTTAACAAGAATCCACCATGGTATCAACCAAAGTAAACCAGTCAATCCAATTAAAATAAAAATGGTTTGCCAACTAAAATAGATTGATAAAGTTGCAATTAATGGAATGGAAATAATTCCACCAATAGCTGCCCCTGAATTAAATATCCCTTGAGCAAGAGCTCGTTCATTTGTTGGAAACCATTCAGCATTACCTTTAGTAGCTCCTGGCCAGTTACCAGCTTCCGAAACTCCTAATATTGCACGGAATATTCCAAAACTCAAAATACCATTAGCAAAAGCATGTAACGCGGTAGCAACAGACCATACACCAATTGATAATACAAATCCCATTCGAGTACCTACCCAGTCAAATATTTTTCCAAATATTGCCTGACCAAATGCATAAGAAAAAACAAAAATAATTGAAATAAGAGCATATATTGCCTTTGTCTCATCTGGTGTATGTCCAGGATACAAATCCTTCGCAATTTCAGGCCAAAGTACACTTAATGAAGTACGATCAATATAATTAATAATAGTTGCAATAGCTATTAATGCGACTACCCACCATCTTAAACCTTTAACTTTCATATTTTTTTGTTTTAATTTATATTTAGCACATCTCTTTTTAATAGTCCGTTGTGCTAATTATGCATCCTTACCATTATAACAATAATCATAAAGCATTTTAAAATGTACTTTCATATTTTCCTTTGCCAATTGTGGGTTTTTATCCTTAATAGCATTATAAATATTCTCATGTTCTTTTATTCCCAACAAAGACCTGTCATCATTACACACGTGGTACTTTTCAAAATTGGTTATTATTTCTGGTGTAATAATCAACATTAAAGTGTTAAGTGAACTATTACCACTTGCTTTTGCAATTGCTAAATGAAACAATAAATCTTCTTGAACAGCATCTTCTCCTTTCTTTACTTTTACCTTAAAGGCTTCAAGTGCTTCATTTATCTGACTTAGATTTTCCTCCGTTCTTCGTGATGCGGCTAATCCTGCAGTTTTCAACTCAAGTAAAATTCTAGTTTCTACTAAAGATTTAAAATCTGGTTTTTCTAAGCTCACAATATCATCAATCATTCCATTCATAGCAGTTACACCAATGTTTGCAACGAATGTTCCACTTTGTGGAATGGATTTTAACAAACCATAAAACTCTAATTTCTGAATCGCCTCTCGAACATTACTTCTAGTGACTTCAAATTTTTCAGACAACATGCGTTCAGAAGGCAATTTCTCACCCGGTTCTAAATTCTTTAAATTAATAAAATCTCTTATTTTAGAAATAATAGAATTCTGTACCTCCTTATTTTCATTTTGTGTAATAACTTCTAACTTCATTTAAAAACTTTTAATTGGTTAACCTCATTTAATCATTAAATATAAAAAAAACGTTGTAATAGGTTAATATTTAATTTCCTTTTTAATGGTTTAACTACGCTAAGAACTTTTCCTGGCTGAATCAAAACAGAACTAACTCAAATAAATACTCTAATAATTTTTATTTAACTGAAGAAAAATAAAGTGAAAGATATTCTTGTACTCTTTTTTCTTTTACTATTAGTTACTTTTGTTTTTAATTTCGCTCCTATATTAAGTACCTAAAATTAATTATTTTTTGGTTTTCCAAACTGGTTAACCAGTTTGGAAAACCAAATATATGCTATTTTATGGTCTTAAAAAAGAAAAATATAAATTTTACTCTTTTACTCAGTCAAATCTTCGCTAATAAGATGAAATACATCTGTTTATCATAAATAGCACGATATAGGACATATTAAAGAATATGTACCTACTCTTCACATATTAATTAGTTCCACTACATAACTAATTAAAAATTTAACAACTCCGATTTCTACATAGCCTATGATTTCGGGAGTTGTAAATTCTCTGACATAACTATTAGCCATGTTACTTTCCACTCATTTATATCTATTTCTAGTAAAATAGAACTTTATTAACTAATTAGCTGATTCACATAGCTTTAAATTATTCTTATTAATTCTAAAGCACTAGTGAATCACACTTAAATCATAATATTTAACTTTAGAAAAAGCACCTGCATCCTTAGTTACCAAATAATTACCTGCTTTAAAATAATTTTCAAAAACACCCCATTTTTGAATGTGAATATCATCATAAACAACTGATTCGGTATCATTCAATATTACCTCCATTTTACCCTCAGTAACTTTTATTTCTAGTGTAAACTTTTTAAATCCGACGTTCTCCTCAAACGTATAACCATCATCATCTCCCCAGGCGTCTGTTTCTAATATTTCAGTGTCAGAAGCATTTAAATCTTTCAAAATTTTCGTTTTCACTCTAACTTTTCCATCCGTCCAATAAATTTTTAGCATTGGCGGTGCATTATTATCTTTTTGTCCAATCAAATCGCGTTGACTATTAGTTAGCCTACCATGAATTTGCATAATAATAACCCGATGATAATCTCCGTCAGCATCTTTTGTTATTTCTGACATAGACAAACTCCCCTTCATTTTCCCTCCTTGTTTGAAAGTCCAATTCGTATTATTACTGCCAGGTATCATTTGCTCCCTTAATTCCGTTCTAGAATAAGATGAGTTTGCCGTTGATGCTCCTGGGTATGTATAAAATACCAAAGCTCCATTTACCGAATCATTATAAAAAAACGGTTTTAAAACTTCATTAGTTGCATAATTCAAAATTTCAGGAGGTTTAACCTCTGTTGGGTTTCCAATTGGCAACGTTACTTTCCAATTATTTAAATCTATTTGAGGTAATATATATGTATCATCAATAGGTTCTTCAACCACAACTACAACCTCTTCTTCATCTATTTCATCTATTATATCATCTTTTTGCTGACAACCAATTGCAATTATAAAAAGCATTGTACTTAAAACTAATAATCTGACATAAAGCATACTAAATTGTTTTGACATGAACATACTTAATGACTTACCTCAAGTTCGTAATACCTAACTTTAGAAAACGAACCTTCATCTCTTGATTGAAAATAGTTACCTGCTTTAAAATAGTTTTCAAAAACTCCCCATCGTTTCATATGAATACTTTCGTAAACCTTATATTCATTACCATTTAAAATGATTACCATTTTACCATCTGAAACTTGAACTTCTAAAGTAAATTTTTTAAAATCTACTTTTTGCTCAAAATTAAAACCATCGTCATCACCCCATGCGTCTTCGTGCAAAATTTCTTCATCCGTTGCATTGAGATTTTTAAGCACTTTGGTTTTGACTCTTACTTTCCCATTATCCCAGTATATTTTTAACATTGGAGGGGCATTATTATCATCTTCACCAATTAAATCGCGTTGTTCGTTTGTTAAACGCCCATGTATTTGCATAATAATGGTTCTATGATACTTACCATCAGACCCCTTTGTGGTTTGCTCCATAGAAAGCTTACCTTTCATATTGGCTCCTTGCTTAAATGTCCAATTGGCATTATTATCACCAGGCACTATTTGTTCTCGGAGTTCAGAACGGGTATACTTCGTGTTCTTTGTTTTTGATGCCGTTGGCATAGCATGAAAAACTATAGCCCCTCTAGTAGAATCTATATACATATAAGGCTTTGCAATCTCATTTGATGCAAAATCAATGATTTCAGGTGGCTCTATTTCATAAGGCTTTCCTTTCTCATTAGTTACTGGTAAGGTTACCTTCCAGTGACTTAAATCAATGTCTGGTAACCTGACTTTCTTCTTTTTCTTCTTCTTTTTTTTCTTTTCTACTTTAACATCCGAATCTGAAACATTGCTCTTCTGTGCTTGACAAGCTGTATTTACAGATAGTAATGCTATTAGAATAATGCTTACTATATCTATTCGGAGGTTTTTCATTTTATTATTAATTAATTTTACTGGTAATATTTTAATAATTTTCTATTAAAATCCAGGAGTAATAATATCTATATTATCATAGAACACTTCATTACTGCCGTCAACAGCATTTAATGCTCTCACATAAATCACAACTTTATTTGATGTTGCCTCAAATGTAAATGTAGTCGTTGTAAAAGTATCCTTAGTACTAGAAGCCTTAGAACTATTAAAATCATTATCAATTACATAGTAAGCATCTGCATTGGCATTTCGACCAGCTTCTGTATTAATAACATCTTCACCAGCGATTTCATTATTTAAAATAAATACTTCAGAATTAATACCTTCTGCTTCAGAACGAGAATCAATTGTAAAAGTATATTCTACCCCTGCTTCAACTGCTACAACTTGATAGAGACGACGACACTTTTCATTTAACTTTACTCCTCTATCTCCTAACCCTGCAAATTTATTACCATCGCCCGAAGAGCCAGGTTGCTCACTATCATCTCCACAATTATCTTTTAGCCAACCATCCAAATCTGAATTAGACCAAAGTGCTTTAAAAGGGCTATCTACAGTTTCACCTGCATTGTTTTTTACAGTACTATTTGGCGTCATATCCCATGCATCAGCATTATCATTTGTTTCGAGTGTAAAATCATCGGCAGTACCATTTTGAACAATAGCCTTAAAAGTAGCCTCTACACCGCCAACTGGAACCTGTATTGTAATACTTTTAGATACGCCAGCATCATTTGTAGTTGTTAAAGTAACATCATAGGTACCATTAGTTGCATACGTATGTGAAGGATTAACCTCGGTCGATGTATTTCCATCTCCAAAATTCCAACTATGTGACACTGCTAAAATTGAAGCATCCGTAAAATCTACAGTTAAATCAGTAGTAGCAAACGTAAAATCAGGAACTGTCGATAAAACTAAACCTTCTATATTTTTGGTTACAGAAACTTTAGCACCCAAAAAATTAGTTGCAGTAAGTGTTGCTTGATATGTATCAGCAGTAGCATATATATGCACAGGATTGAAATCAGGGTCATCCTCTGTATCTTCAGCATCCCAGCCAATTGTATCTCCATCGCCAAAAGTCCATTCTAACTCACTCGCACCAGATGTTAAATTTTCAAAAGTCACTTCTGAATCTATCATGGTAAAATTAAAGTCAACAAAAATGGGTGCAACAGATGAAGAATCTACCGCCACTAAACCGTCTGAACTTGTTGTGGTCAATTTAACATTATATAAACCTCCTTTTGCATAGGTATAATCTGGATTTGCATCTGTTGATGAATTACCATCTCCAAAATCCCATAAATAAGAAGCTGCATCTGTCGAATAACTTCTGAATACTATGGACAAATTATCACTAGCTTTTGTACTTGTTGTAAAGAGTGTATTTGGCTGAATGTTATTTACATTTCCTGTTGGTGCCACAAACTCTTCGTAACCACTATCATAACATGATAAAAGGACAAAAAACATACAAAACAGTGCAATAATACTTTTATTTAATTTTTTAATTAATTTATAAAACATAATATTTAATTTTTGAACGTTTTTATTGTTTAACTGAAATATCAAATGCATCTAATCTACCCTCAACACCTGAATTCGTAAGTAAAATGATGACTGTTTCATTATCTCCTGCTTCAAAGGTTATCGCATGTTTTTTGAAAACATCAACAACTCTTCCTACATTATTATCTGTTCTAGAGGCAATAATATTTGCTTCTAACTTCGCTTCTGCCAGTGTTGTAGCATTGGTACTCACTATAGATACGGTTATGTCTCCAAAAGAATCCAAATTTAGAGCACTGAAATAAGTTAACACATACGTTGCCCCAGGCGTCACTTCAATTTCTTGATAACCAACTCTTGTACCATCTCCAGGAAATTTCGATGCTTGTGTACCTTCAGGTAAAACTCCTTCAGATTTTGTATTAATCTGAAAAACGGAACCCCAATTAGCACTACTAGGTGCTCTCCAAGAATCTCTACCATCTCCAGATCCATCAAATAAAGTACCATCCTCAAAACCTGGCTCTCCTATTTCTGGTACCGGAATTGTTGGAATTACTTGATTAACTGTAATTGTTTTTTCAGTGTAAGCTGATTTACCAAGATTATCGGTTACCGTTAAACCAACTGTATATTCTCCTGGGCCTGGAAAAGAAAAAACTAATTCTCGATCTTGTAGCGTTGCCGATGGTAACGCAGAAATTTGATTTTCTAAATCAGATACATTTTGAAGTGTTTCATCTGAGAGACCTGCTTCAGCGGCGTCTAACTGCACTTGCAAATCAGCTATTTGAGCCTCCAATGCATCCACTTTAGCTTGATCACTTTCACAAGGTATTTTAAATTCTAACTTTGCAATTGCATTTTCAAATACCACAACCGCAGCTAATTCTCCGTCAATAGATTGCTCTAAAATAGATATGTCTTTATTAATTAAAGAAACGCCTTCTGCTGGAGTAATAGTCCATTCATAATTGGTACCATTTACAGCTAAATTAGAACCTGCTTGAAAGTTATAATCGTATTTAGCCCACAATTCAACATCATTACAGTCAAATTCTGAAGAAACAACGTTAGTCACACTATAAAATGGTGTTGGACCTGTAATATCTTCAAATCGCCTATATTAGCCAAATCGTCGTTGACACAAGAAGTTAAAGATACAAATGCACCTAAAACTATATATTTTAAATTAAACAAATATTTATTCATAATTATAAGATTTTAGTATCCGCTATTCTGTTTATAAAAATTAGGTAAATTGTCCATTTCTCTTTGTGGAAAAGGAAGATATTTCTTTTCATTTGTATAAAACAAACTGTTCTGTTGCGAAAATTTTGTTAACACATCATCGGCTTCACCAAATCTTATTAAATCATACAAACGTTGATTTTCGTATACAAATTCAACTCTTCTCTCATCTAATAATTGTTGCTTAGTTAAGTTTGCCACCTCTTCAAGACCTGCTCTTAATCTTACTTTATTAAAAGCATCGATAGCTCTAGAATCTGTAGTACTATCATCACCTCCTAAAATTGCTTCTGCATACAATAACAACACATCTGCATATCTTAAAACCACCCAGTCATTATCTCCAATCTCTCCTTCTGTTGGGAATTTAGCATTAAAAGTATCATTTGTTTCAACCGTTGGATTATAAGATAAAGCATCAATACTAGCATAGAATCTAACCGGTTGTAATTCTGGGTTCATAACCTCTAAAAAATCAAGTGTCGCAATATTTATACCGTTAGAAGGTCCTTGCAGCGTCATGGCGAAACTATGTGATTCTGAATCTGTTTCTACTTGATCGTCTAAACCACTATCGCTGGTAACATAATTATCGCTACTCACTAAATCATAAGCAATTGAAAAAACGACTTCATCATTAATTTCAAGAGCCGGACTATTTGACCAAGAACCATCAAGTACCCCATCTGTGTACCCATCAGAAATGGCATTACCTAGTACATGACCATAATCAATAACTAAATTGGCATAATACTCTGCATCTGTTAAAAGATCAACTGAATTATCTAAAGGATCTGCATTAAACTCAAACTGTTCTGCATTGCTTCTTTCTGTATAAATTAAATCATAATTATAAGCACCATTATTTTCCACAACCGATGCTAATAAAAGTTCGGCTTCAGAATAATTAGGACTAGGCTGACTTAAATATGCTTTCGCAGCTAAACAAATAGCAGCTCCTTCAGACGGACGATATCTATTTTGCTCTACACCATTTAAGTATGCAATTGATGTTTTAAAATCATCTATGATCTTCTCGTAAACTGCAGCCTCTGGTAATTGAGGGTAATCTAAAGCCTCATCCTTAGTGATGTCTAAAACTTTATCTATATAAGGAATGTTCTGATAAGCTCTCACCAAATTAAAATGACATAAAGCTCTCATAAAATAAGCTTCCCCAACCGTGTACTGTTGATTTTCTGGAGCTAAAAAACGATTATCAATAATAGTGTTTGCATGTTTAATAGTAGCCATATTGTTGGAATAATAGGTGGCCACATCTCCGTTATTTGGATCTACATTATAAGCATTAATTGCCGGGAAATTTCCATTTTCCGAATTCGCTCTTACATTATCAGATCTTAATTCTGTTAGCAGAAATTCATTTGCTGGAACCTTTTGATAAGCATCTAAAACTCCATTTGCCAACAATTCAAATCCATTGTCAGTTTGTAGTAACTCCTCTATTGAAAGAGCTGTAGGGTTACTAAGATCTAGTTCTTCCTCACAGCTTGCAAATAAAGCTACAAATGAAAAACAAACGATTATATTTTTATATCTATATTTCATGTGTTTATATTTATTGTTTTTTAACTGTCACATGCTGTTCGCTATTAACCATTCCCTTGGTTGATAAAACTTTTAACATGCTCGTTTCATAATTAATTAAAATTGAAAGTTAATCCCTGCTGATATTGTTCTTACTATGGGGCCATCTCCTCTTTGATAACCTGCCGTTAATGGTGTATTAGCATTACTTGATGTTTGACCTGCCGCTTCTGGGTTAAAACCTTCATAACCTTTAGCTGTGAAGAAAAGTAAATTCTCTCCTGTAATATATAATCTTAGTCTATCAATATTATTTCTTGATGTAAATGATTCTGGTAAAGAAAAACCAAGTGTTATATTTCTTAAAGTTACATAAGAAGCATCTTGTATATGATCATTCGTAAATCTTCTATGAACTGTTAAATCTCTATCCGGAAAATTAGCAACTTCATTTACAGCTGATTCACTAGCGTAATACAACTGATCTAAATCGGCAACTCTTACTTCAGCACCATGAGACCCTTGCCATTGAAATGAAAAATCGAAATCTTGAAGTCTAAAATCTGAATTGAGTCCCCAAGTAAAGTCAGGATAAGGACTACCCAACTCCGTTCTATCTTCATCATCAATAATCCCATCATTATTTAAATCTTTTACATAAACATCAGCATAATCATTATTGAATCTATTAAATGGATTGTCTACCCATTCTAATGGAATTTCTTTTTCGTAAACCCAACCTTAAAAAGAAGTTATGGGCTGGCCTACTCTAGCTATAAACTCTGTAGGTCTTGTATCTTGATCAATTCTAGAAATGATTTGGTCATTATTACCTAAACTTTGAACGGTATTTCTATTTAAAGAAAACTGTCCTGAAGCTAACCAACTGAACTTTTCAGTAGAGATTATTCTAGAATTTAATTCTATTTCAACCCCCTCATTTTTAACCTCTCCTATATTTTGCAACCAATTATCTGTACCATAGACACCAGGCACTGGTGCAAAAAGAATTAGATCTTTACTTGTTCTGGTATAATAATCTACTGCTAGATTTAAAAGACCTCTACCAAAAGTAACATCTACACCAGGGTTAAATTCTATTAATTTTTCCCAACCTAAATTTTGATTTGCTAAAGTCACCCCTTTAACTCCGGTCTGACCATTATAACCAATAGTACTGTAGGCCTCTTCAAATCTATAAAGTGATTCAAATATATTGTTAGATATTTCATTAGATCCAGAAATACCATAACTGGCTCTCAATTTTAAGAAAGTTACAAATTCACTTTCTGACAAGAAATTTTCTTTTGACAAAATCCAACCTACAGAAGCTGCTGGAAAGAAACCAAATCTCGAATTTGAACCAAACCTAGTACTACCATCCGTTCGAGCAGATAATTGTACGAGGTACTTTTCATCAAAATTATAATCTAATCTTCCAAAATAGGAAACTAATTTATCCGTTCCATTGTCTGTATATGTAGTTCCTCCATCTGCAAGGGCAATATTGTTATTGAAATCATTGGTATAACCTACCGCCTCAGACTCTTGTGTATAAAAATCTCTTTGTGTAAACTCAAACCCTAGTATGGTATTAAAATTATGTTTACCAAAATCTTTCTTGTATTTAAGAAGTGATTCAAATGCATATTGATTTAATTCATCTCTTCCTTCTAATCGGTAAGATTCTTGTTCTCTATTTTCTTGTCCATACAAATAGTCCGCTTCATTATTTTTATTATGTCTAAAAACAGTTGAAATGGTTTGTCTAAAATTAAGACCTTTTGCTAATTCAAAGTCAAGATAAGAAGATGCGTTTAAACTTAATTTCTTCTTTGTTCTAGATCTTTCAAGAAAGTGTACTAATGGATGAACATTTTTTGTAGTTGACAACGTTAAACCACCAGAGGTCAAATTGCTAACCAATGGGAGGCCTGTATTAGGGTCTCTAGCTATTGCTCTCGGATCATTAGGGTCAACTGTAAACACATGATCAAAAGCTCTTGAAAACCCGTAGCTACCTACACCTATATTTTCAAATTGAGCTCCTGCATCTCCAGGATCTGACTGCGTAATGTATTTTAAATGATCTTCATTTAAATAAAGCGGTACATGACCTAATTGCCTTAATGGATCTGTAAACCTTGCTGGTAGCTTGTCTTGATCATTGTAATTAACGCGTATACTAGCACCGTACTTTATTTTTTTGTTTTTCGATTTACTATCAACCTTTATTCTGGCATTGTATTTCTTAAAATTATCGGTTAATGCAATACCTTCATCTTCAAGATATCCTAAAGACGCGGTGTAACTTGTTAATTCAGACCCTCCTCTTACGGCAAAAGAATGACTTGTTATTACACCTCCATTGAAAATTTCATCTTGCCAATTTTTTTCACCACCTCCTAATGAAGCTATAAAATCCATGGCCTCAAGTTCTGCATAAGCTGTATTGTAATCACCATTTATCCTATCATAGTTTTGACTATCTGATGAAATTGAACTTACCACATCCTGTAAACCGTCTAACCTTGATCTTTCATCACTTATTGAGGTATTAAAGTTATCGTTTTTATTTGCAAATTTATAACCTGTAAATGTGTTGTAAGAAAATTTAGTTTGACCAGATACACCTTTCTTAAGCGTAACCAAAATAACACCATTTGCACCACGCGAACCGTATATTGCTACAGATGAAGCATCTTTTAAAACACTAATTGATTCAATATTATTATTATCAATAGAACCTAAAATATCAGCTTCTGTACCTAAAACAACACCATCAACAACAATTAAAGGTGATGATGAACCTGTAATAGATCCCGGGCCTCTTAACGTAATTTTAGGGTCTCCACCAGCTTCCGATGACGCTACCTGAATTCTTAATCCTGCTACTTTTCCTTGTAGTGCATCTTCTACACGTGACACAGCAACATCCTGAAGATCGGCACCAGAAACTTTAGTTAAAGCACTGGTTATATTTTTCTTTTTTTGATCTCCATAAGCTACAATAACAACCTCATCCAATTGATTATTGTCTTGAACTAAGGATACATTAATTGTTTTTTTATCTGATACGGTAATTGTTTGAGAGACATATCCAATAAATGAAAATTGAAGAATATCACCTTTTTTAGCTTCAATGGAATATAACCCATCAAAATCTGTGACAACACCTTTAACGGTGCTCACAATTAAAACCGTTGCTCCGGGGATTGGCAACTGATCTTTTGCATCTATAACTGTACCTGAAATCGTATAATTTTCTTGTGCAAATAATGTAATACCTACAAGTAAAGCTACAAACAGAGATAGTTTAGTTTTTAATTTAATATTGATTCTTATTATGTTCGTAATTATTTGATTAGTTAAACTTATAAACCAAACCAATAACTCTAAACTTTTACGACAATACAAAAAAACAATCTCGTTACAAATAGATCGATAATTTCACATTCCTCTTATACAAGGATATCTTTAAAGTTTTGCACTCCAATTAAAAAAGTTAAACAAAACAACACTAAAGTGCTATTTCTTTAACTACAAATTTATTATTTTATTAACTGGGTCTTAATTACTTATAAAAAAGTAATTGTAGTTATTTTGGTTTACCAAACTGACTAACCAATTTGGTAAACCAAATATATGTTAAAATTTTGTTATAAAAAAATAATTAAAAACTTTAACATTACTATTTCATGAAGTTCTCTCTCATAAGGCTAAAAATAGTAATTACAATTCCTGTCCTTTGAAATCTCGCATTGTGAATTACACATGTAGCAGAAAATATATGGAATGTCTCCAAACAAAAAAAACTGTTTTAACCTTTCGTAATGACAAGCAAAATTTTTACTTATGACTTATCTCCAAAATATGATGGCCCATCACCAGTTAAAAAATCTTCTCTAACAGGACTAAAGGTGTCGATTAATTCACCCTCTTCCAAGCAAACTGCACTATGCAATAAATTAGGCTCAATATACACGCCATCTCCCGCTTCTACAATTTTCTTTTCCCCATCAATTTCAAATTCAAATTTACCTGAAACACAATAGGTAGCTTGTGTGTGAAAATGTTGATGTGGAGCACCTAATGCTCCTTTATCAAACTTCACTCTTACCATCATGATTTGGTTGTCATAACCTAAGAACTTTCTAGATACTCCACCACCAAGAACTTCCCATTCCAAGTCTTTTGCGATGACATACTTTTCGCTAAATCGATTCATTTTTCCCATTTTTTTTATATTTAAGTTTATTTGAAATAATAAGAACCTGACCAATCATAATCCTTATCGTTAATTTTCAATGTATGCTTCGTTTCTTTTGAAGCGTTCTTATTTATTGTAATAAATAGTTTTGTATTACCCTTTACATTTGTTATTTCAATTGCCGTATATTGATCTGTATCTAAAATCACTTTCAGCTCTTTAATACTACTATTTGAATTCACTGCAGATTCTGAAACCGGACTATAGCTACCATGTGCTTCTATCGTAGAAACAAAAAGAGTGTTTTTAGTGTTTTTACGTCGTAGCATTATTGCGGCCTCTCGACGCAAATTAAAAGCAGGATCATTGGCTCCAATTCTTGTAAAAAGAATTTCGTCATTAGTATTAGTTACAGCTGTCAAGGTGTAAAATTTACCTTTATTCAACCATGAAAATTTAGTGTTATCCTTATTCGCTTTTGCTGAGCCTTCCACATATAAATGTTGGTATCCATTTTTATCTCCTAAAGGTTTTAAAGTTGATGGTATTTTATATTCAAAATTTGAATTTAATACTTGACCTAAAAAGTAATAGGGAAAGTCATATTGATTGGCTTTATTAGAAACCAACTTCATAATATCTAACACATATGGTTTTTCTAAATCTTCATCTTTTATGATTGCCATAGTACGAAGCATTTCGGTACCGGGATATGCATTCGCTTCTTTTGCACTTACCACTTGTACGCTCTCATTTTCTGTAGAAAAATAATTTAGTTCTGGATTATGCTTACTTCCAATTTCAAAATCACCATTGTAGTGCGAAGTTTCATTTTGGGTTACTGTATTATGAGCAATGGTTTGTTTTGCCCATGTTTTATTTTCTTTCAGATAATTTCCGCCACCTTTTTGTTCAATATTTACAAAACGTGCTAAACCATAATCTTGAATTATTTCTTCACCATTTTCATACAAGGAATAGGACAACTTATCATAATGACCATGACTAGATCCTTGAGCTGCATATTTAAAAACAAGTTCTATATCTTCATTTCTTAAAATACCAACACCTCCTTGTTTTCCATCTGGCCCATCAGATAAATTAATAGATTTTTTTGCAAATGGTTTTGCTTTTCCATTTTTTATTCCCAAAGCTACTGCCAAACCAGAATCGTCTAATAGTACTTTATTTTGTTTTTCTGCGATACTTAATAATCCCGGATCTTGTGCTCCAAAATGATATGAAATATCTACTGCAGTAACTAAAGCATCGTTATAGTAGGACATTCCTTTTTGACCATCGTTTAGTGGAAAAAATTCTCCATCTGCATCCGACAAATTTAAAAGGGCATTAATTGACTTTAAAAGCACCCCTTCTTTATATTCAAAAATCTTCAATTCTGGTTTAACGTTATGTAACCCTTCCGCAAAAACTAAAAAGGGATACATCGCATAACGCTGATAATAGGGTCCTTCATTATAATATCCATCAGGTGAAAAAGGCTCTTCTATATTCGCTAAAAAACCAGCCTTACCATCTTTATTAATAAATCCACCATCATCATCTTTAGCCGTTTTATCCATTTCAGCACCCTTAATACCATATAATGCACGATCTATTAACTCCTCGTCATTCATTACCAACCCAATCATACCCACAGCGGCATTTCCCCAGGTACTATGATTGTGTACTCTTTGGTAAAATTGTGGGTTATCAACAGAAATGAAATCTGCAAAGGGTTTAAAAAGATTTGTTTCTAGTTTGTTACGTTCTTCTTCGGTTAAATAGTTATAGATACAATCATAAGCTTGACTCACATAAACCAGCCAATTAGAATCATTCAAACATTGCCAAAATAGCTTACCTCTTGCGTAAGATCTTGTTTTTGGATGTACAGGTAATGTTTTATACATCGCTTCATATTGCATAAGCATATCCTTTACATACTTCGCATATTTTTCATCATTTAAAATTTGGTATAAAACACCTGCTTTTTGTAATACGATCATATTACGTTTATGGCGAACATGTGTATACCCACCAGAGTAATCTTTTGGAATTGGAGTGTCTATTCCTAATGCAATTTCTGCATCTATCTCTTCTTGAACGGCTTTTAATGTATTATCAAAAATAGGAATATTACCTAATTGTTTCCGAATACTTTCTACTCCGGCTTTTGTTAAAATAAGTTTTGGATGATCACTATTAGCTGATACAATTTTATCAACTTTTTCATCACCCTGTTCATTTGTTGACGCTTCTTTACATCCAATTATGGTAACGATTATAAGTAGTGTTATAATTCGAAATAATTGGGTTTTATTATTTAATCTCATAATTAGTTGTATATTTTTTTTAACGCAAATATCTAATGTTTTAATTATTTCATTTTTCACTATTAGTACATCAGTGTCATAACTAAATTTTCTTCCGTTTTAATTTGTCCAGAATTAATTACTGTGTTTTCTGATTCTACATTATTCTTTGCTCCCCAAAGAATAGACACAAATTTTACGTTATTGTTTTTAAATGTGTTGTTATTGATATTCACATTTACAATTCCGTTATGATTAAATAATCTCTTGTTTTTCTCTTTTGCACCACAATTAGTAAATGTGCTGTTAGATACTAAAAGGTTTCCACCAATAGTAGACTCGTCATATCCACCTCTGTAATAATCCACAACATTTTGTTTTACGTTGTTGAAGTCACAATGCTTAATCGTTAGATATTCTGTGTTATAATCACCTCTGTCGTTTGTTTCTTCAGATAGTTCTATTCCGTTTTCACAATCTGAAATAGAAGTGTTTTCAAAAGTAACACGTTCTGAAAAAGATTGTTTGTATGCTCTTAAAACATAGTTGAAGTCACTTATTTCAGAATTTAAAACTGTTAATCCGAAATGATTTGACATATTCTCTTTTAAACTCGCAAAAGCATAATTAGAAGCATTCCCTTTTAAGATCATATTGTTTACCGTTAGTTTTCCTTTAGGTTGTAAAGAAAACAACGGTGTATTAGAAGCACCAGAAAAAACTAGTTGTGCTTTACCTTTCGATTGAATAGTAAGTGTTTTGTTAATTACTAAAGATTTTGAAATGGCATAAATACCTTCCGCTACAGCGATAATATCACCATTACTGGCAGCATCTATTTTAGTTTGTAATTCTTCAGATTTAGTTACCGTATGTGTTACTGGATCTATTGCTTTAATTTCGTTAGAATACCAAGAAGCACCATATTTAGATTTATCTAAAATATTAGGATTAGTAAAATCTGCACCTACAACAGCACCAATACTTTTGCTGTCTTTTCTTGAGTTTCCAAATAAGTCGTTTTCAATGGTTTCAAAATCGAATCCATAATAAGCTTCCACGTCACTTGGAAGCCCTATTGGAATTAAAATATTTTCAGATACTTTTTTCAACTCTAAAGATGCAGGAATGATTCCACTATCAAAGTCCTTAAATTTCATACCTTGATTATCTACGATGTTATTTTTAAATAGAACACCATCTGCTTTGTCATTTTCAACAACAATGCTTTCTAGACCTTTGTCGTTGTAAACAACGTTATTAGCAACAGTAGTTCTAATTGCTCGTGCAGAACGGATTTCCGATTTTGGCAATACATCTGCTTGTGCAATATTTGTACCTACACCAAATTGCCAAGGAGCACTACAATTTACGTATGTGTTATAAGCAACCACCACATCTGTTACCTGATTGTAACGGTTTAATGGTGATTTTGGAATACCATTCATAACCGCTAAAGGACTTCTAAAACTTTTTCCTTTCAAGTTGAAAAAATAATTATTGGTAACCCAATGTCCTGTGTTTATAATTCTAATTCCACCATATTGTTCATTTACGCCATCACCAATAAAATAATTACCATCAATGGTCACGTAATTTCCATGACGTGTCACTACAGAACCTTCGCTTTTATAAAAAACATTATTTCTAATTTCGTTAAAGTTGGTTTTACTTGAAATTATTTCTACTTCACCATTACATTCTTCGAATAAGTTATTTGCAATGGTTGTATTACTTGGACTCATAGATGTGAAGCTACTTCCTAACTGAATAGTTTCACCTCTAGCCCCACCTTTTCTTGGTCGTGGTCCAAAATGGTTATTGATAATTTTGTGATAATTTTTAATGCTTTGAACTCCTTTTAAATCTACTCTAACTGTTGGTCCGCCATTTGTTTTTCCAGCAAGATAAGAATTGCTTAACTCGTTATGTCTTCCATAAAACTGGACCCAAAGATCATCGTTATCACGTTGTAGCTGATTGTAATCTAAAATTACACAATTTGTAACTCTAGAGTAGTTGGCTACCTTTTCTTCACTTGTTCTAAAAGCGATTACATTACCAGTTGGCGTATAACCATTTCTAAAATATAATCCATTTACGATTAAATAATTTCCAGCAATTTCTAAATTAGAAACACCTTCAATAAATACTTTACCTGGCGTTTCTGCTTTTAAAGTAATTGGAGATTTTTCAGTACCCTCTCCTAGAAATTTAATTTGAACATCTTTCCAAACGCCATTTGCTAAAACAATATTATCACCTGGCTTTGCCTTTGAAATGGCCTCATCTAATTCCGCTATATTCTTAACAACACCAACGGCAACGTCAGTTTTCAGATCACCTTTACAGCTAATCATCATAATTATTAAACTAAAAAAAATTAAGCCTTTTCTAATATTTAATTGGAAGTTTAAAATAGTATTCATTATAGTGTAATCATTAAGTTTATTAGTTAGTCTTGGTTATAATTTTACCCATAATTCAAGAAGGGAAATTTGATAAAATATATTCATTTTTAAGAAATTAAAACTTTAATATTAAATCACTTTTAGATCAAAGTTTTAGATCAAAACACAAATTGGTTAACCAGTTTGGTTTACCAAATATAAAGCTATTTATTTATTGAACAATGGCTTTCATTCGATAATTTAAAACATTACTAAATTAGGACAAAAAATCAAGTGCTTCTTTTAGCTACTAAAATCAAGTAAAAGATCTTTTTTAGATTTTTTGAATTCAAACTTTAGCTCTTGAAATTAAAACTAATTTTCAAAATCGTTAACGTTAACTATAATTATTTTAAATTTGTTAATAACGAAGGGCTAATACCCTCAGCATTGAACACTGTTCTAAATACAATATGGGAATAAAACGTATAGCAAAATTAGCCAATGTTTCAATTGGAACAGTAGATAGAGTACTGAATAAACGATCTGGTGTATCTAAAGAAACGGAGAAAAAGGTATTAAAAATTATCGAAGAAATTGGCTACTCAAAAAACACCACGGCAAGCCGTCTAAAATTAGCTGCTACAAAGAAAATTAAGATTGCCATATTAACACCGAAAAGCAGTACGAAATGGAGCTATTGGAAACTACCTAAAAAAGGAATTACAAAAGCAATTGATGAGCTCACAGAACTCGGTGTTATGGCCGATTTTTATGATTTTACGGACTCATCAACATTTAAAACACAAGTCAAAAATATTTTCCTTAAAAATTATGATGCCATAGTTACTGTTCCTTTTTTCAAGAACGCGAGTAATTCACTATTAAATCTTGCCGAATCAATAAACATTCCTGTTGTTTTTTTAGACACAGAAATACCTTTACATACTACTGCAAATTTTATTCGTCAAAACTCAGAAAAAGCGGGTATGGTTGCAGGTAGATTACTACATGGCTTAGTAGGAAACGATGGTCACTATTTTATTGTTAATATTAGTAATGACAAAGGAATACACGCCAATGGAAAACAAAGAGAAAATGGTTTTAGAACGTTTTTAAAATCCATCGATACGGACATAAATATTAAAACAATAACCCACGCTATAGATAGTAATTTTACATTTACGGAAGAATTGGAAAGGTTATTTAAAAACAACAACACTAAAGGAATTTTTGTAACAAACTCTAGATCTCATATGATTCCTCCAATTCTTAAAAAACATACTATAAAAAATACATTTGTAATTGGATTTGACATGAATAAAGAGAACATTAATTGTTTAAAAAATGATGAAATAAACTTTATTCTTGACCAAAATCCAAAATACCAAGGTTATGCTGCCATAAAAGGGTTGTATAAATATATTACAGAACAAGATGCTTCAGATTTAAATATTGAAATACCAATAGACATTATCGTTAAAGAAAATATTATTGAAGTGTAAATTAAAAAATTAGCTTTTTTACAAACCAAATAATCTAGGTAAAAACATTGAAATTTCAGGAATGTAACTAATCAACATAAGCACAGCTACCATTATTGCTAAAAAGGGCAATAGCGGTTTTATGACTTGCGTGACCGATACTTTTGCGACACCACTACCTACAAAGAGCAAGGTACCCACAGGAGGTGTACATATACCTATACAAAGATTTAAAACAATTACAATTCCAAAATGTACCGGATCCATCCCTAACGCTGTAACCACAGGTAAAAATATTGGTGTAAATATTAGAACGGCAGGTGTCATATCCATAAATGTTCCAACAACAAGTAGAATAATATTAATTGCTAAAAAGATGGCAAATTTATTATTTAAAGAATCTAATAAAAACGTACTTATCATTTCAGGAATTCCTTCAAAAGAAAACAACCACGACATAGCCATAGAAGTACAGATTAAAAACATAACCACAGCAGTTGTTTTTGCACTGGTTAATAATACATCAGGAAAGTCCTTTGTTTTCATATCTCCGTATATCAAAGACAAGACTGCAGCATATAAAACAGCAATTACTGACGCTTCTGTTGCTGTAAAAATACCAGCCACAATTCCGCCAACTACAATTACCAATAATAATAAACTAAAAAAAGCTTTTCTAAAGAAAGTCCAAACTTCAAAAAGAGTGGCTCGCTTACCTTTAGCGTAACCCTTACTTATCGCTATAAAAGCAACATAACCCATAATAGCAAAACCTAACAAAATTCCCGGAATATATCCCGCAATAAATAATGCTGCAACAGAGGCGGTTCCACCACTTGCTAAAGCATAAACAATTAAAATATTACTTGGTGGAATTAATAAGCCAGTTGTTGATGCGGTAATATTAATTGAAGCACTTAATGTTCTTGGGTATCCTTCTTCTTCCATCCTATCTGTCATAATAGATCCAATTGCAGAAGCCGCTGCTAGAGCAGAACCTGATATCGCACCAAATAACATAGAAGCCAATATGTTTACATAAGCCAAACCTCCTGGAAGACTAGCTACTAACGATTTTGCAAAATTTATTAATCTATTGGCTATTCCACCACGTTTCATTATTTCACCAGCAAGTACAAAAAACGGAATGGCAAGCAGAGCAAAACTATCAATACCTGTCGTCATTCGTTGAGCAATTGTTGTTATGCCCGGCATTTTATCTATATTCAATAGAAGACTTAAGGTTGTTGCGATACCAATACTATAAGCAACAGGGACTTTTAATAATAAAAGCCCAAAGAAACTTACAAACAAAACGATAATACTAATAACTTCTATGCTCATAATTAATTACTTATTTTGTTTGTATAAATTCTGGTGATATGATATATCGAAAAGATCATGATTAACAATCCGCTAAAAGGCATAATTGCATACACATACCCTAGAGGAATTCTAAGCGTACCTGATAATTGCTCTAAGTGCAATGTTGTATATACCAAATTACCACCGCCAACAACCATTACAACTAATGCAAAAAGAAAAATAAACAGCTCAATAAGAATAGATGCTTTTCTTTTATTGCTTGGTGAAAGTTTTTCATAAACAAAATCCATTGACAAATGCTCTCTTTTAGCATTGAGATATGCTGCTCCTAAAACGGTCATCCAAATTAATGAAAATCGAGCAAACTCTTCCGTCCAAGTAAATGAAGTGCCTATTATATATCTAGAAAACACTTGAAATAAAACATCTAATACTAAAAGGGCAAAAATTAATATTAAGAACCATTCTAGAATTCGATTAACTTTATTAAAAACAAGCTCAGATTTACTCATAATTATTGATTTTTAATTTGTTCGACAATTGAAGCCATTTCTGGATGTTCTTTTACAAATTCTTCAACAACGGATTTAGATTTTTCAGCAAATAAAGATTTGTCTGGAATGATAATTTCCACTCCAGCTTCTTTTGCAATTTTCATAGACTCTTCAACAGAATCGTTCCAAAATACTTTTTCAGCTTGTGCAGATTCATCTGCCGCTTCTTGTACCCATTTTTTTTCCTCATCAGATAACTTATCCCAGTATTTAGTACCGATTAAAAGTACATCTGGCACTGAAGAATGTTGATCTAACGTATAGTATTTACTAATTTCATAATGATTAGAAGACACAAATGATGGAGGATTATTTTCTGCACCATCCACAACACCTTGCTGAATAGCAGTATAAAGTTCTCCGTAAGCCAATGGTGTGGCAGAGCCCCCCATGGAATTAACCATATTAATTGCCATTTGATTGTTCATGACCCTAATTTTAAGTCCATTTAAATCATCAGGAGTTCTAATAGCCTTCGTACTGGTATAAAAACTTCTACTTCCAGCATCGTAATAGCAAAGACCCCGTAACCAAAATTTAGACCCTTTTTCTAATATTGATTTACCGATAGGACCTTCCAAGACTTCAAATTGATGTTTTTTATCTCTAAATAAATAAGGTATTCCTAAAATATGGTACTCAGGAACAAAATTAGATAATGTAGCCGCACTTACTTTAGTAGCTGCTACGCTACCAATTTGCAATAATTCAAGTACTTCTCTTTCGGAACCCAATTGGGCATCTGGAAATATTTTAACTTTTAGAGTTCCACCTGATTTTTTTTCTAATGCTTTTTTAAATTCTAAGATCCCTTTGTGCACCGGATGCGTTTGCGGTAAACCATGTGCTAAATACAACATTTTTGTATCATCTACTTTTTCACAAGAAATAATACTTGCGAAAAGAATTGCGATAAGTATAAATTTATAATTCATCGGTAACTTTTTATTGTTATTTAAGGGTCAGATGGAATCTCATATTTAATAATTTATCGGTATCCAAATCTGGGTTGTTGTATTTCTTTATTCCATATTCCTTACGTTAAAATAGTAAATTCTATAATTTAACGTATGAAACTTTACAAATATAACAAAATACAATCGATTGTATCTATTTATGTAATCTTAATTCTATTTATTAAACTTAAAATAGTTTACGGCATTATGATAACATATGTCTTGTATCATTTTACCCACAAAAGGAAGATCATTTGGAATTAACCCCTTTCTAATATCTTCTGCCATTAAGTTAGATAAAATCCTTCTAAAATACTCATGTCTCGGATAAGACAACAAACTACGACTGTCTGTTAACATTCCCACAAATCGGCTTAAAAGCCCCATGTTTGAAAGCGTATTTATTTGCTTTTCCATTCCATCTTTCTGATCTAAAAACCACCAGCCTGACCCCCATTGCATCTTACCAATAACACCACCTTCACTATAATTACCCATCATAGTTGCAAAAACTTCATTTTGAGATGGATTCAGATTATACGTAATGGTCTTACTTAAACAATTTTCAGAATCAAGGCTATTAAACAATTTTGACATCGCTTCTGCTTGACTAAAATCTCCAATAGAGTCACAACCAACATCTGCACCAACCTCTTTCAGTAGGCGACTATTATTGTTACGTAAAGCTCCTAAATGAAACTGTTGCACCCACCCTTTAGCATGATACATTTTACATAATTTATATAAGACAAATGACATATATAAATTAGATTCACCCTTTGTAATTTCTTTATTTACCAATCGCTTTTTCAATATAGAATCGGCTTCTTTTTCAGTAAAGTCATAAGCGTAAATTTGCTCTAATCCATAATCTGAAAGCCTACAACCATGTGCATCAAAAAAGTCAATTCTACTTTGAATTGCATTTAACAATTCATTCATATTGTTAATAGAATACCCAACACAAGTACTTAATTTTTTAATATAATCTGAAAAATTTGCACCTTCAATTTGAAGCAACCCATCTGGTCTAAAAGTAGGTAACACCTTGGTAAATATATTTCTACTTGCGATAGTTATATGATATTCTAAATTATCAATTGGATCATCAGTAGTACAAATTACCTCTACATTCATATCTTCCAACAAGTCCGCAGGTGTCTTTGTTGCTAAAATGGAATTTGCTTTTTTATATATTTCAGATGCTGTTGAGGGTTGAAGAATATCATCAACATCAAAATACCTTTTTAACTCTAATTGGGTCCAATGAAATAAAGGATTTCTCAATGTGCATGGAACTGTTTCTGCCCACTTATTAAATTTATCTTCCTTTAAAGTATTTCCAGTTATGTATTTTTCATCAACACCATTGGCTCGCATGCCACGCCACTTATAATGATCGCCACCTAACCATGCGTCTGTAATATTTCCAATAGGCAAATTCTCTGCTATTTGTTTTGGCGATAAATGATTGTGATAATCAATTATCGGCATATCTTTAGCATAGTCGTGATATAAAATTTCAGCTTCTTTTGAATTTAAAAGAAAATTTTCGGTAATAAATGTTTTAGAATTTATTTGATGCATTAGTTTAAACTTTTAGAAATTCCAAATTCCAATCCTCTTAACTCTGCCAAACCTCTTAATCGTCCGATACCTGAATAACCGGGGTTTGTTTTTTTACTTAGATCATCTAACATTTGATGACCATGATCAGGACGCATTGGCATTCTCAAATCAGCTCTTCCTGCTGCTTTTCTTTTTCTTTGCTCAAGAATAAGAGCTTTCATTACTCCGTACATATCTACATCACCTTCTAAATGATTGGCTTCATAAAAATTACCTAATTCATCACGTTGCGTTGCTCTTAAATGGATAAAATGAATTCTATCTCCTAAACGTTCCACCATTCCTGGCAAGTCATTATCAGAACGAACTCCAAATGAACCCGTACAAAAAGTTAATCCGTTGTTAGGACTATCCACTGCCTTATACAAATTGAGAATATCTTGTTCTGTACTGACAACTCTTGGTAACCCTAAAATTGGAAATGGAGGGTCATCTGGATGAATACACATTAACACCCCTGCTTTTTCGGCTGCTGGTATAATTTGTTCAAGAAAATAAAAAAGATGCTTTTTTAATTCTTTTGGACCAATACTGCTATACGTTGCAAGTATAGCATTAAATTCTTCTAATGTATATCCCTCTTCAGCTCCTGGCAATCCTGCAATAATATTTTTAATCAATAACTTTTTATCTGCAGCACTCATTCGGGCATACATCGCTTCGGCATTAGTTATTTGCTCAGTGGTATAACTTTCTTTTGCTCCCGGTCTTTGTAATAAAAAAACTTCAAAAACAGTAAATGCCGTAGCATCAAATCGTAAGGCTCTAGAGCCATCTGACACTTCATAATCTAAACTAGTTCTCGTCCAATCTAGCACTGGCATAAAATTATAACATACGATATCAATACCACAAGCACCTAAATTAGTCAGTGTTTGTTTATAATTATTGATATAGATTTGAAAATCACCATTCTGAGTTTTTATATCTTCATGAATAGGAACACTTTCTACAACTGACCAAGTTAGCCCAACCTCTTCTATGATTGCTTTTCTTTTTTTTATTTCTTCGACTGACCATACTTCACCATTCGGAATTTGATGTAATGCAGAAACAACACCTGTTGCACCTGCTTGTTTTATATCTGTAAGAGAAACGGGATCATTTGGTCCATACCATCTCCATGTTTGTTCTAATTTTAAGCTCATATCTATTTATTTTAAACTCCGCTATATGCGGCAAATCCACCATCTATTGGCACCACTACTCCAGTAACAAATTTTGACCCTTCACCACACAACCAAAGTGTAGTTCCTACCAAATCTTCAGGTTCTCCATAACGCCCCATAGGAGTTTGATCTATAATCTGTTGACCTCTTTGTGTTAAACTCCCATCGGTTTCAGTTAATAAAGTTCTATTCTGATCTGTTAAGAAAAATCCAGGAGCCAATGCATTAACTCGAATTCCGACTTTAGAAAAATGTACGGCTAGCCACTGCGTGAAATTTGATACAGCTGCTTTTGCACCACTGTAAGCAGGAATTTTGGTTAAAGGTGTAAAAGCATTCATTGATGAAATATTTAACACACTACAACCTACTTTCCCAACCATATCTTTAGCAAATACTTGTGTAGGAAGTAAAGTACCTATAAAGTTTAAGTCAAACACAAATTTAATACCCTCTGGATCTAATTCAAAGAATGTTTTAAAACCTTCCGTTTTATTTAAAAGATCTTCCTCTTGTAAAAAAGGGTTAGAAGTAGTACCTAATGGATGATTTCCTCCAGCACCATTAATTAATATATCACAAGTACCCAACTTTTCATTGACTACTTTTCTTGCGGCCTCTAACGATTCTTTTTCAAGCACATTGGCTGCAATACCAATTGCTGTTCCTCCATCTGCATTTATCTCATCAGCAACTTTATTTGCGGCATCGATTCGTAAATCTAATACAGCTATCTTATTCCCTTGTTTAGCAAGTGCTTTTGCCAAGGTGCTGCAAAGCACCCCTCCTGCACCAGTTAATACGATTACCTTATTCATTGTTTATGTAAATTTTTATGTTTGTAAATCTATTTCAGAATTGATTTATTAATAAATCAACGTATTGAATTCCAAATATAATCAAAATTTTCCGTGTACGTACACGGAAAATAACATATTATTAAGAATAAAAGAAGGTAATGATATTCTTTATGATCCAAATAGAAAATAAGAAAGCTTTCTTTTTGATTAAGTTTTTGAAGATCTGAGAGTAATAGCATACAAAATAAAAAAAAGCCCACTCTTCAGTGGGCTGCTTTCTTCTAACTAAACTATCAACTTAAACTAATTTTATACTCTTTTAATGAGTGTTTTCTTTAGGGAAGCGAATTTGCCTAAACCTGTCAGGCAAATTCGCAATAAAATTATAGCAATTTTCCCATTTCGCTTTTATACTATGATTGACTTTTTTACTGTAATAAATGTTTCTTTTTAGGGACTACTAAAAGTTTACTTTATGTTTCACTTATTAAATTTCAGTCAAGAGTATTAAAAGTTATATTTCTTTTTACTAATTAGTTTCGACTCTTCATGTATAAAACAACAACCGTGCTAGAATTCCTACCCCAAAAAATAAAAATTATTAAAAAATATATAACTATCTTATTTTCAGCAGGATAAAAGCAGTAAAAAAATTAACTTTTTTTTATTTCATAATTATTATGAATAATATTCTTATTTAGAATGAATTGATATAATAAAAAAATGTGAGTCATTACAACCTCTTACCAATTACCACACTGTTCAAATGATATATTTCTAGCACCTAAAAACAATAATTTATACCAATTTGCAGTTATTATGATGATTATAAATGGATATACTTTAAGAATTCACAAAACTAATTGTAGCTCCATTTGCTATTTAAAAGAACCATAAATAAACCTATACTAAATAAATTTTATCAACTATATGGTACAATCTTTAAATTCAAATGTTTGCGAAGAGCGTGTATTTTCAAATATATTTCAAACTCTTTCTAAAGATGTGCATAATTTTTTACGTTATAAATACGGAGATAATTTAAACCCAAAAGATAAAGTTCAAGAAGCTTTTATTAAACTTTGGGATAATTGTAAAAATGTTTCTCCAGAAAAAGCGAAATCTTTTTTATTTACAACGGCAAATAACATGATGCTTAATGAAGTAAAACATCAGAAGGTAGTTTTAAAACATCAACAAGTTAAGCCCAAACACTATACGAACGAGACTCCTGAATTTATTATGGAAGAATCTGAGTATATGAAAAAATACCAACGAGCATTAGGTAATTTGACTGAAGCTCAGCGTGAAGCTTTTCTTATGAATAGAATAGAAGGTAAAAAACATAAAGAGATTGCTGAAGAGTTAGGCATCTCTAGAAAGGGTGTAGAAAAGCGAATTTATGGTGCTTTAGAAAAATTAAGAAAAGAAATTGACGGAATTTAGCATATATTGGTAGGAATTTATGAGTTGTAATTGTTACATAAGTGAAGTACCTCTAAAAAGAATTAAAAAAAATTCTATACTTAGGGTAGGAAAAACCAAACTTCAATTGTTATGTAATAAGAAACATTGATATGAAAAAAGAACTTTTAATACAAAAATGGTTAGATGGCGAGATAAACGATGCCGAGCTTAGTGCCTTTAAGGCCTTGCCCGAGTATGCGTCTTACGCTAAGCTATCTGAAAAGGCCAAGCTTTTTGAAGACACATCTTATGATGTTGATTTTGAATATGGTAAATTAAATGCCATAATTAGTGAGCGTCGACAAAAAACAGCAACCCCTGTAAAAACATTAAATTGGTTTAAACCATTAATGAGAGTAGCGGCTATCCTTTTAGTTGGATTAGCTATTTACTACGCTCCTTTATATGGTGACACCACAACGGTTAAAACATTAGCTAGTAATCAAACAACAATTCAATTACCAGACAATTCTAATGTAAAATTAAACGCATCTTCTTCCCTACAATACAAAAAAGGAGATTGGGAAAACAACAGAGAAGTAAATTTAGTTGGTGAAGCATATTTTGATGTTGCCAAGGGATCTCAGTTTGATGTAAACACTTGGTTAGGTAAGGTAAGTGTTCTAGGTACACAATTTAACGTAAAACAACGCGTTAATTATTTTGAAGTTACTTGTTATGAAGGCTTAGTAAGTCTAAAATATAAAGGAAAGGAAATAAAACTTCCTGCAGGTAAATCATTCAAAGTAATTGGAAATGAAATTATAGAAGACGAAACAAAGGACTCATTACCTTCATGGTCAAGCAAAAATATGAGTAGTTTTAAAAGTGTTCCGTATAGCGAAGTAATCCAAGAGTTTGAGAGACAATATAATATTAAAGTAGAAACAAATAATGTAGACATGACCCAATTATTTACTGGTAGTTTTGCATTAAATGATCAAGAATTAGCTTTGAAAGCAATAACAATACCATTAGAATTGAAATACAACAAAGAAAATAAAACCAAAATAGTTTTAACCAAAGAGTGATAAAAAAGCAATTACTTCTATGTATATTCTTTTTATCTTTTATTTGTTTAACTTCAATTACAGCACAAACCAAAAAAGATAAGCAATCACTTATCAAAATTTTAGAAAAATTAGAGTCACGTTTTGACTCTAATTTTTCGTTTATAGATAAAGACATAAGAAATGTCTCTATTGAACCTCCTGCAGATTCGCTTACGCTTAAAGCGACAATTTCTTATTTACAAAATAGCACCCCATTAGTATTTACAATAATTGGTAGTAATTACATTACCATTACAAAAAACAAAGCCAATCTATTTTCAATTTGTGGTTATTTAATGGACGGTACTACAAACTTTCCAATTGAGGGAGCTGTAGTACAAACAGATGGCGTATCTATTATTAGTAATGAAACTGGCTATTTTATGCTAGAAGATTTGTCTGAACACGATATTATTACGATTAGACATATTAGCTATGATGTCTTTACTGACTATGCAAAAAATTTAAACCCAAACGATTGTGATGTAATTTTTCTAGACTCTAAAATAGAAAACTTATCTGAAATAATTCTGAAGGATTATATTACGGAAGGTATTAATAAAGTGATGGATGGAAGCATTAGTGTAAACTATAAGAATTTCGGTATTGTACCGGGTCTTATAGAAACCGATGTCCTACAAACCATACAAGTAATTCCCGGTATACAAAGTATTGATGAAACTGTATCGAACATTAATGTGAGAGGTGGCACCCATGATCAAAATTTAATTCAATGGGATGGTATTAAACTCTATCAATCTGGACATTTTTTCGGATTAATCTCCGCTGTAAATCCACGTATTACTAAAAAAGTAAAACTCTATAAAAACGGAACCCCATCAAATTACGCCGACGGAATTTCAGGAACCATTGACATGGAATCTGATCGTATTGTGAATAAAATTTTAAATGCAGAAGTTGGATTGAATTTTATAAATTTAGATGCCTTTGTCGATATACCAATTCATAAGAGCTCATCATTACAAATAGCCTCAAGAACATCTGTTAATGAATTTTTAAACACTCCAACTTATACGCAGTATTTCGATAGAGCTTTTCAAAATACGGATGTTGTCTCAAGCACAAACAACACTAATAGTACAGATGAAAAATTCGATTTTTATGATGTGAGCCTAAGATGGATTTATAAGTTGTCTAAAAAAGATAATATTAGGCTCAATTTTTTACATTTAAAAAATAACTTAACCATTAGTGAAAATGCCTTTGGTGGTGGTCAATCTGCGTCACGAGAAAGCTCTTTAGATCAAAGTAATATTGCAGGCGGTTTAGAATATAAAAGAAGATGGAATGATAAATTTCAGACTACCGCACAAATTTACACTACTGCCTACGAACTGAAAGGGACCAACTTTGACATTATTAATGAACTGATTTTAAATCAAAAAAATAAAATTGTAGAAGTAGGGTTAGATTTAAATTCAAGGCTAGAACTAAATGATTATTTTACATTGCATAACGGTTATCATTTTAAACAAACTGAAATAACAAATGCCGATAAATTAAATTCCCCTGTATTAGATACTATAGATAAAAGAATGGTTCAATCTCACGCCATCTCATCGACTGCAGCGTATAGATCTGAAGATGGAAACACTAATGTTAATGTAGGTGTACGCGTCAACTACCTAACTACTTTCGACAAATTTATCATTGAACCTCGACTAAATTTTAATTACAGAATAAATGATAAAATCACTTTTGAAGTTTTGGGAGAGTTTAAAAGTCAAACTACAACGCTAGTAAACGATTTTAGAAATAATTTTTTAGGTATTGAAAGTAGAAGGTGGAACTTAGCAAATGACAACTCTATTCCTATTTTAAAAAGTAAACAACTGTCTTTCGGATCCAATTATAGTTATGATGGACTTTTAATAAATGCAGAAGTTTACTACAAGTATGTTAATGGTATTACTACTCAGAGTCAGGGGTTTCGTAATCAATATGAATTTATAAATTCAATTGGTACTTACGATGTGAAAGGTTTTGATTTTATGGTAAACAATAAAATTGGAAAATTAAACACTTGGTTAGGCTATTCTTTCGCGGATAACAATTATCAATTTAAGGAATTAGATAACAATCATTTTCCTAGTAATTACGACATAAGCCATACCGTTTCTGTAGCTGGTGGTTATACCTTCGATAATTTAAAACTTTCTTTAGGCGGTAATTGGCGTACAGGAAAACCAATAACAAAACCTATTGCTGGTAATGAAATAACAAGTAATGAAATAAATTATGAATCTGCAAATAGTAGTAATTTAAAATCTTATTTCCGAGTAGATGCCTCAGCAATTTATGATTTTAAATTCTCTAAACGGATTAAAGCTCAAGCGGGAGTCTCTGTATTGAACTTATTAGATAAAAAGAACATCTTAAACACCTATTATTATATCGATCAAAATAACAGTACGGTTAAAGAAATAAATACCTATTCTTTAGGTTTCACTCCAAACGTAGCATTTAGAGTGTTTTTCTAAAACTTAAAAACTCCTAATTTCTTAGGAGTTTTCTTTATAAAATTTATTTTTCAGTATATATTACTAAGCAACATTCTCTTTTTTAATTAAATTTAAAGCAGAACCTTCTCTAAACCATTGTATTTGACTTTCGTTATATGTATGATTTGCAATTATAGTATCTTCACTACCGTCTGCATGTTTCACCAAAATAGCTAATGGTTTTTCTGGAGCAAAATCAACTAAATCAATAAAATCAAATGTATCATTTTCTTTAATTTTATCATAATCCGCTTCATTTGCAAAAGTTAACCCTAACATCCCTTGTTTTTTAAGGTTGGTTTCGTGAATTCTAGCAAAAGATTTTACCAAAACAGCAATAACACCTAAATGTCTAGGTTGCATCGCAGCATGCTCACGAGAAGAACCTTCACCATAATTATGATCACCAACAACTATGGATTGAATTCCAGCTTTTTTATAAGCTCTTGCTGTATCTGGTACCGCACCATATTCACCCGTTAATTGGTTTTTAACCATATTGGTTTGCTTGTTGTAAGCATTTACCGCCCCAATTAATGTGTTATTAGAAATGTTATCTAAATGCCCTCTATAACGCAACCATGGTCCAGCCATAGAAATATGGTCAGTTGTACATTTCCCAAAAGCCTTAATCAATAATTTCGCTCCTGTAATGTTTTTACCATCCCAAGGTTGAAAAGGAGTTAACAACTCCAATCGTTCAGATTCTGGATTCACTTTAATTTGTACGCCACTTCCGTCTGCATCTGGTGCTAAAAAACCATTATCATCAACAGCAAATCCTTCTGGTGGTAATTCAATTCCTCTAGGCTCGTCCAATTTCACTTCTTGACCATCTTCATTAAGCAATGTATCATTCATCGGATCAAAATCCAATCTACCCGAAATTGCAATTGCCGCTACCATCTCCGGAGAACCAACAAAAGCATGGGTATTTGGATTACCATCTGCACGTTTAGAAAAGTTTCTATTGAATGAGTGTACAATCGTATTTTTCTTATCTCCTTGAGCATCACTTCTATCCCATTGACCGATACACGGCCCACAAGCATTCGTAAATATTGTAGCTCCTAAATTTTCAAAAACGCTTAATAATCCGTCGCGTTCAGCAGTAAATCTAATTTGCTCAGACCCTGGATTGATACCAAAATCACTTTTCGGTTTTAATTTTTTATCAATAGCTTGTTGAGCAATTGATGCCGCACGTGTTAAATCTTCGTAAGAAGAATTGGTACAAGAACCTATCAATCCCCAATCTACTTTTATTGGCCATCCATTTTTTATTGCTTTTTCACCTAATTCACCTACCGGCGTAGCTAAATCTGGCGTAAAAGGTCCGTTTAGGTGAGGACGTAAAGTATTTAGGTCAATTTCTATTACTTGATCAAAGTATTTTTCAGGTGCTGCATATACTTCTGCATCACCTGTTAAATGTTCTCTAACTTTATTAGCTTCATCCGCAATATCATTTCTATCTGTAGCACGTAAAAAACGTTCCATAGAATCATCATAACCAAAAGTTGATGTGGTTGCTCCAATTTCCGCACCCATATTACAGATTGTACCTTTACCTGTACAAGATAAATTTTTAGCTCCTTCGCCAAAATATTCAACAATTGCACCAGTTCCACCCTTTACGGTAAGAATTCCTGCTACTTTTAAAATAACATCTTTGGAGGCTGTCCATCCATTTAACTTTCCAGTCAACTTAACACCAATCAATTTAGGGAATTTTAATTCCCATGGCATTCCTGCCATTACATCTACAGCATCAGCACCACCAACACCTATAGCAACCATACCTAATCCTCCTGCATTTACAGTATGAGAATCGGTACCAATCATCATTCCACCAGGAAAAGCATAATTTTCCAATACTACTTGGTGAATAATACCTGCACCTGGTTTCCAAAAACCAATTCCATATTTATTAGAAACTGATTCTAGAAAATCAAAAACTTCATGACTGGTTTTATTTGCTCTTATTAAATCTTTTTTAGCACCTTGTTTGGCCTGAATTAAGTGATCACAATGCACGGTAGTTGGCACTGCAACTTTAGGCTTACCTGCTTGCATAAATTGCAATAAAGCCATCTGTGCAGTAGCATCTTGACAAGCAATTCTATCTGGCTTAAAGTCAACATAAGATTTACCTCTTTGGAAGACTTGAGTTGGCATACCTTCATCTAAGTGAGAATATAATATTTTTTCTGCCAAAGTTAACGGTTTACCGGTTAAAGACCGAGCTTTATCAATACGCTCACCCATTGTTTTGTAAACGCCTTTTATCATTTCAATATCAAATGCCATAATAATTATATATTTCTTAAAATTAATGCTTACAAATGTACTTAATAATTAAAACTTTTTAAAATATTCCCAAAATAAAATAGAGCAAATCAGCTCGTATTAGTGAATACTCAATAAAATTGATTATTAATTACAGAAAAGAGGAAATCTACGAAGTATTTTTACGATTTAAAAGAAGAATTTAAGACAAAAACGTCCATTTCAAACGATTTCGGCAGACAGTCCTAAATTTAACAATCTTGTACAACGTGGTTTCAGCTCGTCGTATTCTCCAGTTTTTACAGCACATTTACCTTTATAATGTACTAAAAAGGCACATTGTTCTGCCTGTACAGAAGAATGGTTACAAACATCTACCAATGATTCAATAACGTGTTCAAAAGTATTAACATCGTCATTAAAAAGGATTATTTCATGTAGATTTAGTTCTTGTTCAAGAACATCAAAATCTTCCTGTTTTTTATGTTGTTCGCTCATAATGGGTATAAAAATAAAGAAAAGATTCTAATTTTAAAATAATTTAACAGTTTAGCTTTTTAAATATTTTAAAGCCACCCAATTGTTTCGTTCTATAAATTCTTCTAATTTCAGACTGTATTTTGAGGTCTCCGCATCAATAATTGGTATATCTTCCTCATAAAAACCACTCAACAATAAAACGCCATTCTCATTTAAACAATCAGCATATATTTTAATATCATTCAGTAATATATTCCTGTTGATATTCGCAATAATAACATCATATTTTTTATTGATTAACATTGAAGCGTCCCCTTCATAAACGTTTATATGCCTACAGTTGTTTCGTTCAACATTTTCTAATGAATTTTCATAACACCAAGCATCAATATCAATAGCATCTAACGGAGTTGCTCCTTTCATTTCAGCCAGAATTGCTAAAATACCAGTACCACACCCCATATCTAACACTTTCTTACCTTGTAAATCTAGTTTAAGAATATGTTGTACCATCATGTGTGTGGTTTCATGATGACCTGTACCAAAACTCATTTTTGGCTCAATAACTATATCATATTTCAGATTAGGGTTGGGATGAAAAGGAGCTCTAATACTAACCAAATCATCTACTTGAATGGGATTAAAATTTTTCTCCCATTCACTATTCCAATTGACTTGTTCTATTTCTTCCTTTGTATATGAAATTTCAAACTCATCACCTTGAAGCACATAAATTTCATCTAATATAGTCTCTGAATCATCTTCCTTTTGAATATAGGCAATAAAACCATTTTCGTTTTCTACGAAACTTTCAAAACCCACATACCCAAGTTCTGCAATTAGTATCTCAGTTGCAGGTTGTAATGGTGAGACCACAAAATTATAGCCGATATATATATTTGACATTCCTTAACTTAAATAGCGTCAATTAATGCTACAAAATCTTCAGTTTTTAATGCTGCACCTCCAATAAGGCCACCATCAACATCTTGTTTAGAGAAAATTTCTTTTGCATTAGCTGGTTTTACACTACCACCATATAAAATAGAAACGTTGTCCGCTACTTTAGCATCATATTTATTAGTAACTAAATTTCTAATAAAAGCGTGCATTTCTTGAGCTTGTTCAGGACTTGCAGTTTCACCAGTACCTATTGCCCAAACAGGCTCATAAGCTAAAACTATATTTTTCCAAGGCTTAGCTTCTAAATGAAATAATGCATTTTTTATTTGAGACTCTACAACTTTAAAGTGGTTGTCATTTTTTCTATCTTCTAATTTCTCACCAAAACAAAAAATAATTTCTAATTTGTTTTTTAAAGCTTGGTCTACTTTTTCAGCCAATAAAGCATCTGTTTCACCAAAATATTCTCTACGTTCTGAATGTCCTAAAATAACTATTTTCACACCAACACTTTTTAGCATATCTGCAGAAATCTCACCCGTATAAGCTCCGCTATCCGCTTGATGCATATTTTGTGCCGCCACTTCTATTGCAGATTTTTTTGCTTTTTTAACCACAGCATTTAAACTAACATAAGTTGGAGAAACAATTACCCTTGTATTCTTCAGTTCTTTCTTTTTAATTGCTTTTTTTATTCCTTTAACTAACTTTTTAGACTCTGAAAGGTCATTATTCATTTTCCAGTTTCCAGCAACTATATTTTTTCTCATTTTGTGGTATTTAATGTTAACATTATTTAAAGTACAAATATAAGAACTCCTCATGACATTTTGTTTTATAAACGGAAAAGAATAATCTATTATTAATCCTTATTTTTGTAAAAATTTATTGATTTTTATGACAAAAGAGCAACTTATTGAGCAGATTAGATTAAAAAAGTCTTTTTTATGTATTGGTTTAGATGTGGATTTGGACAAAATTCCTGAACATTTAAAAGAGCTAGAAGACCCTATATTTGAATTTAACAAACAAATTATTGACGCTACTCATCATTTAACTGTTGCTTATAAACCCAATATTGCTTTCTACGAAGCTTATGGTATCAAGGGATGGCAATCTCTTGAAAAAACGATAAATTATTTAAACCAAAATTATCCCGAAATATTTACAATTGCCGATGCCAAACGTGGTGATATCGGAAATACATCAACACGCTATGCTAAAGCTTATTTTGAAGATTTAAGTTTCGACTCTATAACCGTTGCTCCATATATGGGTAGAGATTCTGTAGAGCCTTTTTTAGCGTTTAAAGATAAATTCACAATACTTCTAGCCTTAACGTCTAATGCTGGTGGATTAGACTTTCAAACCTTAGAATATAATGATGAACAGCTTTACCAACGTGTCTTAAAAACTTCTTTAAACTATAAAAATTCAGAAAACTTAATGTACGTGGTTGGTGCAACACGACCTGAATATTTTCAAAAAATTAGAAAAATTGTTCCCAATCACTTTTTACTTGTACCAGGCGTTGGTGCACAAGGAGGAAGCTTACAAGATGTTTGTAAATACGGATTAACAGATGATATTGGACTGTTGGTAAATTCTAGTCGTGGAATTATTTACGCATCTAACGGTACTGACTTTGCTGAAAAAGCAAGTGAAAAGTCGTTGGAGTTACAACAAGAAATGAAAACAATACTTGATGCTCAATAGGCAGTCACCAAAAGTAAACTCAAACTAAAAAAAGCTACTGAATACTGGAACCTAGTATGTCTTTTACATATGCATCCAATGCAATCATTTGACTATAGCCTTTCTTTTTACCTAATTGCCCAAAAACGTAAAAAAGAATCCAAAGTATAGGCATAGCAATGCACATATACATAGAAAATTGATAATCTTGCTTTAAACTATACTTGGTATATGCCATAATTAAAAACACTATAAAAGCGAATGCAACTGCAAAATGAAAAAACATAAACATGGTCCAAACTTGAGGTTTTGGACCAAATAAACCTTTCAATATCGTTTTATCATCTTCAGTAATAATTTCGATTTGTAATTGTGGAGACCAAAAATGATCTTCCTCATCAGGAACATCAATAACTATATGACTATCAGCTGTTTTAGTTCTAAACTTTGAATCATCTTGCTTAAAATAATCTTCAAACTTTTTTAAAATAGCACTTTTATCTTCTAATAACTCCTCCTTAAAACGAGGTTTTAAAAGGATTTTATTAAGATTATCTTCAAGAATTGGTTCGCTCATAAGTGGAAAATACAAAGATAAAATTACTATTTTTTCAGTTATAATTTTTAATATTTTATACTTTTAATTTCTAATATTACCAACCGACTTTTAACTTATAGCCTCTAACTCGTGTCTTCCGACTATTTAACTTATCTTTGCAAACAATTTTGAAGTTATGAGTATAGTTGCTATTGTAGGAAGACCTAATGTAGGAAAATCCACTTTTTTTAATCGTTTAATTCAACGCCGCGAGGCTATTGTTGACGCCACTAGTGGTGTTACACGTGATAGACATTATGGAAAAAGTGAATGGAACGGGCGTGAATTTACCTTAATTGATACCGGTGGTTATGTTAAGGGTTCTGATGATGTTTTTGAAGCTGAAATCGATAAACAAGTTGAATTGGCCATTGATGAGGCTGATGTTATTCTCTTTATGGTTGATGTGGAAACCGGTGTAACCGGGATGGATGAAGATGTATCAAAATTACTTCGAAAAGTCAAAAAACCAGTATTATTAGTTATTAATAAGGTTGACAATAGTAAACGAAATGCTGATGCCGTAGAGTTCTATGCTTTAGGATTAGGAGAATATTATACCATTGCGAGTATAAATGGTAGTGGTACGGGTGACTTGCTAGATGCTATAGTAAAAGTTTTACCTGAAAGAGAAGAAGAAAACAATGACGACTTACCTCGTTTTGCGGTAGTAGGTAGACCCAATGCAGGAAAATCATCTTTTATTAATGCTTTAATTGGAGAAGACAGATACATTGTAACTGATATTGCAGGGACAACAAGAGATTCCATAGATACAAAATACAATCGTTTTGGATTTGAATTTAACTTGGTTGATACTGCAGGAATTAGACGTAAAAGTAAAGTAAAAGAAGATTTGGAATTTTACTCTGTAATGCGTTCTGTTAGAGCTATAGAACATTCTGATGTTATTATTTTAGTGCTAGATGCTACACGTGGCTTTGAAGGACAAGATCAGAACATTTTCTGGCTGGCTGAAAAAAACAAAAAAGGCATCATTATTCTTGTCAATAAATGGGATTTGGTTGAGAAAGAAACCAAAACTACTAAAGAGTATGAAGCTAAAATAAGAAGAGAAATTGAACCATTTACTGATGTACCCATTCTCTTTGTTTCCGTACTTACAAAACAACGCATTTTTAAAGCTATTGAAACTGCGGTTGAAGTTTTTGAAAGACGTAAAAACAGAATATCTACAAGTAAATTAAATGATACTATGTTAGATATAATAGAACGAAACCCACCACCTGCAAATAAAGGTAAATTTGTAAAAATCAAGTATTGTATGCAATTGCCTACACCTACACCACAATTTGTGTTTTTCTGTAATTTACCTCAATATGTAAAGGAAGCTTATAAGCGATTTTTAGAAAATAAAATGCGAGATATTTTCGACTTCCATGGTGTACCTATTATAATTTATTTTAGACAGAAATAAAAAACTGGTGGTATTCAGTGGTTGATACTGCGTGTTATCATATATCAAAATCTAAATCCAATTTGTTTTCTTCATAAAACTTGTAGTATGAATAATAATTTATATCCGGTATTTTTAAAAGTTAAAAATCTGAATGTACTGATTGTTGGCGGAGGTAATGTTGCTGAAGAAAAATTGACATTCTTATTAAAATCTAGTCCAGACGCTAATGTAACCATGGTTTCAACTATGTTTAGAGAGCCAACCATTGCGTTGGCAAATAAATTTGGCGTAGAAATGATTACCGATAAATACCATAAACGTTTTTTAAAAAAGAAACATATTGTTATAGCTACAACTGACAATCCTAAAGTAAATATTAAAGTTTATAATGATTGTCGTAAAAAAAGTAAATTAGTAAATGTAGCGGACAACCCACCATATTGCGATTTTTATATGGGAGGAATTGTTACAAAAGGAAATGTAAAGATAGCCATTTCCACAAATGGAAAGTCACCCACTACTGCAAAACGTCTTCGTCAATTTTTTGAAGAAGTTATACCTGAAGATGTAAACGAGTTTGTCGAAAATTTGAATACCTACAGAAAAACAATTAAAGGAGATTTTGAAGAAAAGGTAAAAGTACTGAACGAGATTACAAAAACATTGGTTGAAAAAAAAGATCCTAAAAATTAAATTTCAATCAATTTAAAAGTCGTTTTAGGCGAATCGCATACAGAACACTTATATGAACTGTTTAAATCTTCAAAAGCTGTTCCCGGATCAACATTAGCTTTTTTATCACCACAGACAGCACTATAAACTGAAAGACAATCTATACACTGATATACGGCTTCCTTCTCTTTTATATCAACCTTTTCTTCATCATCACTAACTATTTCATTACCAAACCCCTCAAAATACTTTTTACTCAATTCCATAAGCAGACCTGACAATTCAATTTTATCAACATCTTGAGCATATACGTTATACTTTTGAGTATTAGGATCAAATTTATCGCAATACAGTACATTATAAGTTGGTCTAATATCAAATTCTTTTACAATACTTGGTACAATATTCTTCTCAATAACTATTGAAGTAAAATAAATATTACCTGCACCTCGATTTGCTATTGAAAAGGTTAAACCATAGGTACTAATATCATTCTGGTCAAAATCCATTACAATGAACTTTTTAAGCGATAACGCTTCTTCATCATTTACAGGAATATGCCAATTCAGTTCCAACAAAGAATGCCTAACATTAATTCCTGATTTACCTAAAAGCTTCTCTAGCATTAATTTACTTGTTTTAGGAATACCTTTTACAATAATTGATTTCCAAGGAGTAATACATAATTTACCCACCTTATTGTCTAGACAAAAATCACAAAATTCTCTTAGAAAGTCTAAGTAATATTTATTATTTCTCCAATACAAACCAAGCCAATAGTGAGATGTACCTATTTTATTCATACCTTCATAATAAGGAAAAGGATGAAATTCTAATTCTAATTTAGAGTCAATAGTTCTACTATTTGTTTCTAGATTACCATTTACAAGTTCAAAAAGGTCATCGATATTTTTGGCTTTTAAATACAACGCTTCAATTGTTTCAGAAATACTAGGAATATCCCAACTATTGATTAAAACCTTATAATAAACCGACTCTGACCAATTTGGCAATCTCAGATGTAGGTACCAGTAATCTTCATGTTCAGATGCAATGAAATTTAATTGACCACTAAATAATGGAACCAATTGTTGTTTTGGATCTGTAATATTAATTTTTAGCGACGGTTTATATTTAAAAGCTTCTAATATATAAAGGTAAGTAACCCCACTCAACCATCTAGTTGATGGAAAAATATCTGAAGAAACATAAGAACAAACTATATTTTGATAATTAGAATCAGAAACTATAGTGGAGTTTAAAGCTAGTGCGTCATCTTCAAAATTAGCATCCAATACATATGCTGGAAATATTATATCTTGCCGTGACCCTAAATGTAAGGTATCAAGTCCTAGAGATTCAGCATAATTAATAATCTGTTTTAACTCACTTGGAGATATAATTCCACCTTTTATTGATACTCCTTTTAAATCTTTCATCTCCTAAAATATAATTTTTTAATACTTCAATTTTGATTTCCTTCTATTTTCGTATTAAACCTTAACTGTATTTAGTTTTAAGGTTTCTGAAAGAAAATGCTTTACCTCTGGCTTACAGCTCCCACATCCCATACCTGCTCCGGTGGTTTTACACAATTCTGCAAAATCTGTACATCCTTCTAAGATGGTATCTTCTAAATTACCCGTTCCTATTTGACTGCAAGAGCATACCAACTTCCCTTTTACAGGAACAGACGAGCTATTTGACCTCAGAATTTCAGACCTTTTATCTGACAATTCTATTTCATCTTCAATTAAAACTTTGAACTCTGCAAATTCATTTTTATCGCCCATTAATATGACCCCTACTAATTTATCATCTTTGATGATGCATTTTTTATAATACCTCTGAGAGATATCCATAAAAATAACTTCTTCATAAGACTTATCATTAACTGGAGCTTTTACCATACCAATACTACACAAATCTAAATCTTCAAATTTTAGAATATTCATTAGCACAGAACCTGAATAGATACTACTTAGATCTCCAAGTAAATACTTAACAACAACATCTGCTTGCTGTTCAGCTGCCGATGTTATTCCGTACAAATTATTATTAAATTCTGCAATTTCACCAATGGCATAAATATGTTCATCACTTGTTTGTAAATATTGATTTACAATTACACCTCTTCTAGATTCTAATTTAGCTTGTTTTGCTAATTCTATATTTGGTAACGTACCAATAGCATAAACTAAAGCATTACAATTAATAATCTTACCTGTTTTTAATGTAACCGACAATCCATCACCTACTTCATCGTCAAAAACAGTACTTACTTCATTATCAAAATAAATTTGAATACCACGTTCAGAAACGTCATCCGCTAAAAGCCTACTAGCCGCACTATCTAATTGACGTTCCATCAATCTTGAAGCTCTTTGTATTATGGTTACAGGTATGTTCTTTTTATTTAAAGTTGCGGCAAGCTCCAACCCTAACAAACCACCACCAACGACCACAACATGCTTGTCTTCATCTGGAAGCTGCGTTTTATCTAAATGTCGTTTTAAATTATCCGCATCTTGTCTACTTCGTAATGTAAACCTGCCTGGCAATTCTAAATTGGCATTCGTTGGAACAAAAGCCCTACTACCTGTTGCCATTATAAGGACATCATAAGAATGTTGATCTCCATTACTATCGGTAATAACTTTATTTTCCTTATCAAGTTTATCAATTAGCACACCCGGAAACAGCTGCAATTTGAGCTTTGCTACTTCTCCCTTTTTTAATTTTTCTAATTCTTTCCAACTAAGTTCGTCACTTACATATTCTGGAAGTAAAACCCTATTATAAAAAATATCATTTTCCTTTGAAAATACTAAAATTTCATCATCTAAATTCCTGTCCCTATAACTTTGAATAAACCGATAAGCTGCTGCTCCTGCTCCAACAATACAAATTTTTTGTTTTTCTTTTTTGTACTTAGAAACCTCAACAGCACTATATTTATAATCGGGTTCTTTTGAGACAGGATCTATTAAATTACTTGTTAAATTATTTGCTCTACCAAAGTCTTCTCCTAAAATTCTGCCCCAGTGCATTGGCATAAAAACCACTCCTTTTCTGATATCAAAACTCAACTTAACTTTAACCCTAACTTCCCCTCTATTATTTTTAATTATCGCAACATCTCCATCTTTTAATTTTCTCAAATAAGCATCGACATTATTCATTTCTAAATAAGGCGATGGAATATGTGTATTTAATCTATTAACAACACCTGTTCTTGTTCTTGTGTGCCATTGATCTCTTATGCGGCCTGTTGTTAAAATGAGAGGATGCTCTTCTGATAATTTTTCCGATTGATTTAACGTATGAACCGGAACATTAAACTGAGCGTTACCTGATGGTGTAAAAAACTTTTTATCAGTAAAAAGTCTCGGTGTACCCCTATGAGTACTGTTAGGAACTGGCCACTGAAAACTACCTTCTCCTTTTAATCTTTGATACGACAAACCTGAAATATCTATTGCAGTACCTTTAGTCATTAAACTATATTCATCAAAAACCTCACTTGCATTTTCATAATCGAAACCAGTAAAACCCATTTTTTGAGCAAATTTCAATAGAATTTCAAGATCAGGTAATGCTTCTCCTGGTGGATCAATAACTTTATTTAAGTAACTAATTCTTCTCTCCGAATTAGTCATTGTTCCTTCTTTTTCCGCCCATCCAGCCGCAGGCAACAACAGGTCTGCATATTTTGTAGTATCTGAGTTATGAGAGATGTCTTGAACAACTACAAAGTTTGCTTTTTTAAGAGCCTCCTCTACTTGCAGAGAGTCTGGTAAACTCACAACAGGGTTGGTACATACAATCCATATCGCTTTTAATTTACCTGAATTTAATCCTTCAAACATTTCTGTTGCTGTTAAACCAGGATTTTCTGAAATCTCTTGACTTCCCCAAAAGTTTGACACTTCTTTTCGATGTACTGGATTCGCCAAATCTTTATGTGCGGCTAACAAATTAGCCATTCCTCCAACTTCTCTACCTCCCATAGCATTGGGCTGACCTGTTAAAGAAAAAGGACCCGCTCCAGGTTTACCTATCTGACCTGTTAGCAGTGAAATATTAATTAACGATACATTTTTATCTACACCAATAACACTCTGGTTTAACCCCATAGTCCACATACTAATAAAGGCTTTTGACAAGCCTATATATTGCGATGCTTTTTTGATATCATTTACAGAAATACCACAAATTTTAGCGGCCTCAGAAAAAGAAGTTTTACATGCTTTTTCTTTAAGCTCTTCAAAATTATCAGTATGATTTTTTATGAATTTTTTATCTATTAACTTTTTCTCTATTAATCTTTTTGCAATAGCGTTGTACAACACAACATCAGTACCGGGTATAATTTGTAAATGCAAATCTGCAATGGCACACGTTTGTGTTTTACGCGGATCAACAACAACAATTTTTACATTTGGATTTTCTTCTTTATGTTTCTCTAAACGTCTGAATAATATTGGATGACACCATGCAGGATTAGCTCCTGCTATTAGAAAACAATCTGCCAATTCTATATCTTCATATGATATTGGTACTGCATCATCACCAACAGATTTCTTATAACCAACTACGGCTGAACTCATACACAAACGTGAGTTTGTATCAATATTATTAGTTCCTAAAAACCCTTTTGTGAGTTTATTGGCTATGTAATATTCTTCCGTTAAACACTGACCAGAAACATAGAAACCAACACTATCCGGGCCATGTCTTTTTATTATTGATTTAAAAACAGCTGCGGCTCTTTCCATAGCCACATCCCAAGTCGTTTTTTGTAAGGGCAAATCTCTACTCCAACGCATTTCAGGATGTAAGATTCTATCAGAAGTGTCTTGAACAACGTAGTTGAGATTCATCCCTTTTGAACAAAGCATCCCTTTGTTTACAGAATACGCTTTATCTCCCTCTACTTTAAGTCCCCCTTTTGAATCTTTGTGAACAACGATACCACAGCCTACACCGCAATAAGAACAAATAGTTTTATATGAATTACTGATAGCCATAAATAGTTAGCGTTAGTGTGAAATAATATTTACCAAAGATAAAAAATTACGTATTAATACGTAATTTTAATAGTGTTATATATCGCTAAAAATGAGCCTTTAATTTTGATGAATTACTAGAGAATGGTGGTTTATTAAACCGAATAAGTAAAAAATACTAGTTTAGACCTAGTTTTGAAGCCTTAACTGAAAGTTCTATTAAATTCTTTACGTTCATTTTTTTCATCAAATTAAACCTATGTGTTTCAATAGTTCTCTTACTTTTATCTAGCTCTAATGAAATTTCTTTATTGGTTTTCCCCAATAAAATTAGTCGAAGAATTTCAATTTCTTTTTTTGTTAAGTGAAATTCATCAGTTGTAACTGCAGAAGTATCACTTAAAACGTCGGCTGATACTATTGGTGAAGATTTTTTGAGCAGGTTATTTACAATTACAGTACTAATGTCTCCACTAAAATATTTTCCACCATTACCAACAGTATGAATAGCTTTTAAAACCTCCTCTTTACTGGCATCTTTTAGCAGATACCCCATAGCCTTTGCTTCAATAGATTTTAAAATATACTCTTCAGAATCATGCATTGACAATACAATTGCTTTTGTTTTGGTTGGCTTTTGATTTAATATGCTAACAGCATCTATACCATTCATTTCTGGCATTCTTACATCTATTATTAGTAAATCTGGTTCATATTTATCAACCAATTGCAATGCCTCCTTACCATTAGCAGCTTCACCAACCACCTCTAAATCTTTTTCGTCTTCTAATAAATATTTCACACCATCTCTTACAATCGCATGATCATCTGCTAAAACTATCCTGATTTTTTCTTTCAAAATTATTCTGTTTGGGTCATCAAATATAAGCTATTAATACTTAAATTTAAAAATATAACTAAGTACAAACACTCAATTACTTATTAAGTATTTTTACTAAAGAGAAAACCCTTCTTACAGCATAACAGTGTGTTAATTTTTAATAGACTCGTTTACAAAAATTTTGGTTTAATAACCAACATTAACCAAACCCAATTTTGACCATTTGCAGCCAATGACTCATCCAATCCTTTCAATTCATACATACCATCTGAAGCAAACATTTGTGAGTAACCTGCTTTTAGTGCATATCCTTTAAATGATTGAGAAAAAACTAAATCCAATTCTGTTCCTAAGTTTTTTTCACCACTAGGTAGTTTTTGTTCGCCTGAAAAGTTTAATGCTTTCACTAAAAGACTTGATTTTTCTCCTAATTTGAAATTAGCACTCACATGCACATCCACCAATCCAATCGAGTTAGCATGATTACCTACATAAAAATAATCCATAAATCCGTTAAATTTATGATTTGTTCCATACAATGGAAAGAAAGCTCCTGTTTCACCAGCACCTCCATCATTACCACTAATAACCTCGGCTCCTAACCCCAAACTTACTTTATTACCTGCTTTTAAACTCAAATCTAAACTGGCCAAATACGCTCCCTTTACATCAACTTCACCCTGTCTTTTACCTGTTTGAAAGTATAGGTTTCCTGCCAATCCAAATTTACCTTTGTTATACTCTAAATGGGTACCAAAAGTTTGTAAATTACTAACCCCATCTCCTGTTTCACCATCTTCATCAAATTCCTGAAATCCATTATTTAATGCTAAAAAACTTCCTGAAAGTGATTTCCCTGATTTTTTAAGATATAAATATTGCATTGTTTTATATGAAAAATATCCTTTTGTATTATAGATATTTCCGCTTGATATAAATCCTGACGGGTTGTCATAATCTTGATTAAAAGCCAACCCAAGGTCAAACATAAAACTACCTTTTTTATATTTTAACAAAGCGGCATCATGATTACGCCCTTGTTGAGCCCAATCAAGCCCACCCATTATTCTTTGATCATCATATGCAATAGCTTGGCGACCAAATTTAGTGGATACATTTTCACCCAATTTTAAATCAGCCCAAGCTTGAAATATTGCAAATGAATTATTATCATCATCCGGTAAAATTTGCCTATTCTCACCCCAAACCATAACATCTTGAAGACTAATGAAAAGGTTTAACGCATCTGTTTTATAACCAAACTTTAATCTTGCCCTTGTAGACACGCCAAAACCTGGCTCAGCATCTTTAGCAATTAAACTTCCAAAACCATTTCTAAATTCAGTTCGAGGTCTTAACTCACCTTCGAGTGAAAATTGAGCAGACATACACGTTGTAAAAAACAACCCTATAATTAATAATATATGCTTATTCATATCTTTTTTTATTTATCGGCCAATGCCACTCTAATTGGTTCAACTTCATCTGTACTTTCTTCTGTGGCAAACTTAATAGCCAATGAGGATACTGCTGCCAATAAAATTAGCATACTAATAATAAAATAACCACTAGAAACTGCTAAAGAAGAGGCTTGCCCTTGTGCAATTTCAATTATCTCAGCAGCCATTCCTTGATTAGAAGCTATAGCGGTTTGTTCGGCCACCGCTGATTTTGATTTCAATAACATCGCCGCTAAGAAAGCTCCTACATTTCCTCCTGCCCCTACTATTCCAGATATTGAACCTATCGCTTTTTTATTGATAAATGGTACTACAGAAAAAGTGGCACCTTCCGCCATTTGTACCGTTAAACTAAAAGCAATTAGAAATAATATACCTAGCGGTAAATAAGTTATTGTAGAAAATATAGAAAGCATTACGCCTTCTAACGCCAAGATAAATGATAAAAATAACACCCTTCCTCTAAGCCCTCTTGATTTACCAAACATATCGCCAAAAAAACCACCTAATGTTCTTGCAAAAATATTCATCAAGGCAAAAGACAACACGATATTACCTGCCATAGACCTAGTTAAACCAAAGGTGTTTTGAAGATAATCATCCATAGTACCATAAACCGTTAATTCGATTCCAAAGCAGGCTGCATAAACAAAAAATAAAATCCATACTCTATAATCTGATAGCACTTCTTTAAAACCTACTTGATCTTTTTTAGTGGCTACAAACTCCCCTTTCGCCTTTAATTCTTTAAAATTTCCGGCAGGGGTATCTTTCGTAAAAAAGAAATAAACAATCCCCATTAGAAAACATACAACACCAGCAATTACCATTGAATACCTCCATGCATTAGCTTCATCTGCCAAACCAAAACTAATTACAGCAGCCGCAATAATTGGCATCCCTAATCTATTAGCTCCCCCACCTAAATTACCCCATCCTGCAGAAGTTGCATTTGCAGTACCAACAATGTTTGATGCAAACATTATAGAAGTATGAACCTGTGTTATAACAAAGGAAGCTCCAATAAAACCAATAAATAATCGACAGATTAAAAACTGTAGTGGAGTTTGTACAAACCCAATTAAGATTACCGGAATTGCCCCTAACATTAACAACCAAGTATAACAGAGTCTTGGCCCATACTTATCGCATAATTTACCAATCACCAATCTAGCAAACACCGTACCGGTTACCGCCAAAATAATTGAATTCCATTTTTGTTCAGGACTTAAACCTAAATCTTTAACCACATCTGGCATAAAAGGCACAATGCCAAACCAAGCGAAGAAACAAAGGAAAAATGCAACTGAGGTAATCCAGAATGTTCTGGTTGAAATACTTTTGAAGTTTAATAATTCTAATTTACTGGCTTTTGGATAATTCGAAGTCATAATTAAATATTTACAAGATTAATAACAAATTATGTTACAAATGTAAATATCTACGTATTTATACGCAATTTAATGTATGTTAAATTAAGTATTTTTACTTATTTTTATATTATTCTAAATTTAAACATGATAAAAATAAGTATTTAATAAAATCCCATTACTCAACTTAGCAATATGAAATTATTAATTATAACGACAACTCTAACACTCTTTGAATTTCCTCATCCATAAACGAAGTACTCTCAGAAACAACATCACCAAAAACAATAATCCCAGGAACGGTCACATCTATTTCTTTAGCAATATTAGCAGTATTATTGATTGCACCTGTCATTATTTTTTCATCAACACAAGTACCATTCTGAATTACCGCAAAAGGCGTATACCCCTGTCTGTATTTCTGTACCTCATTTATAAGTAATGAAAATTTACGCAAACCCATTAACACTACAATTGTTGCGGAAGACTGTGCAGCAAGGGCAAAATCTTTAGGCAAACTCCCATCAGAAACAGTCGCCGTAATAACCCAAAAACTATTACTAATACCTCTCTTTGTCAAGGGTATACCCTGAGAGGCTGGTACGGAAATAGCACTACTTACGCCAGGTACTAACTCCGTTTCTATACCACGACTTTCCACATAATCAATTTCTTCACTACCTCTACCAAACACAAATGGATCACCTCCCTTTAACCGAACAACAGTGCCATAATTAATTGCATTAGTTACCAACATTTCATTAATGTCATCTTGAGAATACTTGTGATTATTATTTCTTTTACCGACATATATACAGGGTACATTTTTATTTGCATAACTAAGTATTTCTTTATTAACGAGTGCATCATATAATATGATATTGGCCTGCTTAATGGCATTATATCCTTTTATAGTTAACAAATCTTTATCCCCTGGTCCCGCACCAACTAATATAACTTTCGAATTTATTTTATCATTTTTCATATATATGTATAATTTAAGTGGGTAAAACTTATTATTCCACAATAATACGTAATCGAACCCAAATATTACGTATATTTTTTCAATTATTACGTATTTATACTTATTTTTGCTTTGTATAAATTGAAAATTATTAAGTATGAAAACCATAATAGTTGTTGGAAATGGAATGGTAGGTTACAAATTTTGTGAAAAACTTGTTGCTAATGAAGAAAGCAAAGCCTTTAAAATAATTGTTTTTGGAGAAGAACCAAGACCTGCTTATGACAGAGTTCATTTGAGCGAATTTTTTGCCAACCAAGATGCAAAAGCTTTAGAAATGGCACCTGTAGAATGGTATATTGAAAATAACATTGAACTGATCATTAGTGAAAGAATAACGGACATTCACAGAGCTAATAAAAAAATAACGACGGTTAAAAACCGTGAGTTCTCATATGACTATTTGGTACTAGCCACTGGGTCTTCCGCATTTGTACCTCCTATAAAAGGTGTAGAAAAAGAAGGTGTCTTTGTATATAGAACAATTGAAGACTTAGAAGGAATGCTTGCTTATGCTGCAAAATTAAAAGGTAAGAATCCAAATGCCAGAGCTGCAGTTCTTGGAGGTGGATTGTTAGGTTTGGAAGCCGGAAAAGCTGTTATGGACATGGGCTTAGAACCGCATATTGTTGAGTTTGCCCCAAAATTAATGCCAAGACAATTAGACTCTCGGAGTAGTCAAGTGTTGCAATTAAAATTAGAATCTATTGGTTTAAACATACATTTAAGCAAAGCTACAAATCAAATATTAGGAGAACATGCTATAACAGGAATGGAATTTGGAGAAGATGATGTGTTGGATGTTGAAATGCTTGTAATTTCTGCAGGTATTCGCCCAAGAGATGAACTAGGAAAATCATGTGATTTAGAAATGGGAGTTCGTGGCGGAATTGTGGTAGACAATAAAATGCAAACCTCAGATGAAAATATTTATGCTATTGGTGAGGTTGCACTTTACAACCAGATGATTTATGGATTAGTAGCCCCAGGCTATGAAATGGCAAATGTTGCTGTTGCTCAAATTTTAGGAAAACAAGAAACCTTAATGGCAGCAGAAATAGACATGTCTACCAAGCTAAAACTGATTGGAGTAGATGTTGCTAGTTTTGGAGAACCATTTATGCCCGCCGCCAAAGGACACTCTGTTATTTTTGAAAATAAAACACAACATCTTTATAAAAGAATAAATGTTAGCCTTGATGGTAAAAAACTATTGGGTGGAATTCTTGTAGGAGATGCATCTGATTATAATATGCTTCACCAAGTGTATTTAAATAGTATGCCTATCCCTGAAGACCCATCTCAACTAATATTACCTGCAAGTGAAGGCGGAGCTTTTGGTAGTGCAATGGATTTACCAGATAACGCTGTAGTATGTTCTTGTGAGAATGTTACGAAAGGTCAAATTTGCTGTTCTGTATCAGATGATGGAAATGAAACACTTAAAGATGTAGCCAAGGCAACTAAAGCAAGTACCAGTTGTGGTGGTTGTAAACCCATGGTTGATGATTTGGTTAAAGAGACTTTAAAGTCTTTAGGCAAAGTTGTAAAAGAACGTATTTGTGAACATTTTGATTATTCACGTCAAGAATTGTACGATATCGTTAAAATGAAAGAGATTAAAGATTTTGACCTACTTTTAGATTCACATGGAACAGGAAATGGATGTGAAATATGCAAACCATTAGCCGCTTCATTATTTGCAAGCATCTTTAATGAAACTGCCAACAAACAGGAAACTATTCAAGATTCTAATGATAGATATTTAGCCAATATTCAGCGTAATGGAACCTATTCTGTAGTACCACGTGTTGCAGGTGGAGAGATTAGCCCAAAACAACTAATTGCCATGGGGAGGATTGGTAACAAATATGATTTATACACTAAAATAACCGGAGGTCAACGTATTGTTATGTTCGGAGCACAACTACATGAACTTCCATTAATATGGGAAGAACTAATAGCCGAAGGGTTTGAAACGGGACAAGCCTATGGAAAATCATTACGTACTGTAAAAAGTTGTGTGGGATCTACATGGTGTAGATATGGTTTAGATGAAAGTGTAAGTTTTGCTATTGAAATTGAAAACAGATATAAAGGGATACGTTCTCCACATAAATTTAAAGGTGGTGTGTCTGGATGTATCCGAGAATGTGCAGAAGCTAGAGGAAAAGATTTTGGTTTTATCGCTGTAGAAGGGGGTTGGAATATTTATATCGGTGGTAATGGAGGTGCAAATCCGAAACATGCCGTATTACTTGCAGAAAAAGTAGACAAAGAGACTGCTATTAAATATGTAGATCGCTATTTAATGTTTTATATACGAACAGCACAGCCTTTAATGCGAACTGCCGCTTGGTTAGACAAGCTTGAAGGTGGCATTGACTATGTAAAAGATGTAGTAATAAATGACTGCTTAGGTATCGTAAAACAATTGGATGAAGAAATGCAGTTTATGGTAGACACCTATAAATGCGAATGGACTGAAGCTGTAGAAAATCCAGAGATAAGAGCCAGATACACTCATTTTGTCAATTCGGATGAAGAAGATAAAAATATAGAATTTGTTAACCTAAGAGAACAAAAAATGCCAACTCCTTGGGCATAAGTTTTCTTATAAAAATAATACAATGTTAGATACACTATTAAAAGATTATAGCACGGTCCCTTTAGAAAGTGTTACCGTATGGTTTAAGGCTGCAGAAATTAGCAAATTTCCAAAAAATGGCGGTGCCTGCGTAAAATACAAAGAAAAACAAATTGCTGTTTTCAATTTTTCTAGGCAACATAAATGGTATGCGTGTCAAAATCTTTCACCAGAAAAAAAAGAAATGGTACTATCTAGAGGGATGATTGGAGATGATAAAGGAATTCCTAAAATTGCTTGCCCTTTGCATAAAAAAACATTCTCATTAGAAACAGGTGAGAATTTAAATGGCGAATTAGATCCAATTGCAATATATCCAGTGAAAATTGAGGATAACTTTGTGTATATCGGATTTTCTGAATAAGTTTGAAGTACAATCATTGCCTATAAACTGTGAATACAAAATACGAAAACGCAATAGCATTATTTGACAAAGCAAATTCAGATGATCCTAATAAAGAAATTTGGAACGGTACAACGTACCCTAAAGAATTACTTTATGCTCAAAGAATGACTGAAAAATTAGATCTTTTTGAGCCCAATGCATCTTACGCTTTAAAATTGGCCGTTAGATGTCAACATATTTGTAGATGGCAAATACCAAGAGATTCTTATGAAATGAATAGAAAAGGTTATTTGACTTGGAGAAGTGACCTATCCGTATTTCATGCTAAAACAGCATCAGAAATTCTAAAAACTGTTGGTTTTGATGAAGAATTTATAAATTCGGTCACTTTTCTTTTAAAGAAGAAACAACTTAAAAAAAATAAAGATACTCAGATCTTAGAAGACGTAATCTGTTTGGTATTTTTAGATTATTATTTTGAAACTTTTTCAGGAAAATATTCTGAAGAAAAACTGATTGACATCTTAAAAAAAACATGGGCAAAAATGTCTGAAAAAGGTCATGACGAAGCAATGAAAATTAACTTCTCAAAAAATTCAATACAGCTCATACAAAAAGCCTTAGCTTAATTCATCATAAATTTTACTTTGTGTCTAAACCTAAAAATAACAACATACTCGATAGTGTTATTTTCAAAAAACTAAGAAAGTTATATTTGCTTGCCTTTTTGGCAATAGCCATTACCATTATAATTTCCCAATTATTAATTCAGAATCATATTAGTACGCAAATAAATGATTCAAGAGTTATAAATATTGCTGGTAGACAACGTATGTTAAGCCAGAAATTAACCAAGGAGATTTTATTCTTAAACGACAGTGATACTTCAGACGAAAGAAAAGAAAAAATTAATCAAATTAAAAAAACGTTTCAACTTTGGTCATCTTCTCACGATGGTCTAATTGATGGAAACCAAAAATTAAGTTTACCCAAAGAAAGTAATAAAGAAATACTAACTATGTTTTCTGAGGTTGCTCTATATTTCTCACCCATAAAAAAAGCTGTTGAAAATTTACTTTTAAAATTAGAAAAGGACCCCAACACGTCAATTACTTTACTTAAAAAAGAAACCAAGAGTATCCTAACTAATGAAACTGAATTTTTAAACGCAATGGATGTTCTTGTTTTTAAATATGATGACATAAGTAAAGCCAAAGTAACTAAATTAAAATACTTAGAAACACTATTACTAGTCGTTGCTTTACTAATTCTTGCACTTGAAATTCTCCTTCTATTCAGACCTTTTTCAATAAAAATAAAAGATACAATTAACGATTTATTGAAGACTAAAGAAGAAGCTATTTTAAAAACCGAACAGCTAAATGAAATGTATATTGCTAAGGAAGAATCATTATTAGAATTACAGCAATTAAATTACGCTATTGATAATGCGGTATTGTTTGTTAGTACCAATTCAGAAGGTTCTATATTACATATGAGTAAGAAGCTACAAAACCTATTAGGACTTTCTACCAATACTATAAAAGGAGCCTTAGAAGAGTTACTTACTACTGACCTTGGGCAACAAATGTATTTAAAAGAACTTTTAAAAAATAAGGGTAGAATATGGACAGGTGAGGTTCAGATAATAACTAAAGACGACACAGACCTTTGGTTAGACATGTCTATTATTCCGCTAAAAAGAGTAAGTTTAAAACAAAAAACACTGATTTTATGTACGGATATTACACAACGGAAACATAATGAAACGGAACTAGAACGGATTTCTAAAGAAAAATATCAAGAGGAAATAGAATCACAAAAGATTCTTTCTAGTAAAATTATCGAAGCACAAGAAGAAGAACGAAAAAGAATAGCCAAAGACATTCACGATGGTATAGGCCAAATGCTAACCGCATTAAAATTTAATGCAGAATCTATCAATTTAAATAATATTGAAGTTTCTCTTAAAAAAATTGAAAACTTAAAGGCCCTTTCAAAAGAAATTATTCAAGGTGTTAGAATGGCAACTTTTAATTTGGTTCCTCCAGAATTAACGGAGTTAGGTATTTCTTCTGCACTACAAACGTTAACTGTTCAACTCTCAAAACTTACCGGGAAAAACATTGTATTTCAAAATAAAACAGACTTTGATATTAAATTAGATTCTCTCACAGAAACAAATTTGTATAGAATTACTCAGGAAGCCGTAAATAATGCCATTAAATACGCAAAAGCCAATTATATTTTTGTTTCAATTAATCATAGCTCAGATATCATGAGCATAACCATAGCAGATGACGGTATCGGTTTTGACATTGATCAAGTTAAAACAAACACAGAAAAAGGTATGGGTTTATTATTTATGGAAGAACGCATTAAATATATAAATGGTAGGATATTTATTAACTCTGTAATTGGTGAAGGCACAAATATCACTCTAAATATTAAGTTAGATAAAATTTAAACTTACAATACAAATCTAATATCTATAAAAGGTTGTTTCCAAATGCTGTTCGTATTCTGAATTTCTTCTTTACCTACCAATTACACCTCACCTGGTTTCCCTATATACAATCCTGAAAACAATTTCAATACCGATACTACTAACAACAACATAAGTGCATACACCCAACTTCCTGTAAAATCAAAAATACTGGCAAAAATAAAGGGCCCTGTAGCAGCAATTATATACCCAATTGATTGTGCCATACCAGATAATTCGGTTGCCGATGCGGTATTATGCGATCGCAAAACGATAAAAAGTAAAGACAACCCAAAAGAACCTCCTAATACGAATCCGATTAAAGAAACCCAAATAGCAACGCCACCAAATTGAGGTAGCATAAGCCCAATAATTCCAATGATTTCCATCAAAATCAAAACCCATACAATACTCCGTTGATCTTTTCTTCTACCTGCAATAATGGGCACAATTAATGAAGCCAAAATCCCTGTTGCTTGCGATAAAGAAAGCATCCACCCCGCATAATCAGCTTCAAAACCTCTACTAATTAAAATAGCCGGTAACCAAGCTAAAATTACATAAAAGGTTAATGACTGTAAGCCCATAAAAATGGCCACTTGCCAAGCCAATCTAGACTTGGTGAGTGATTTCATCGCTTTTATAAAATCATTCTTTATGGGAGGCCTTTTTAATCTGTTAACTTGAGGAAACCAAATGATTGCCGCAATAAAAGCCAAGAGTGCCCAAACTACTAGTGATTCTCTCCAACCTACACCTTTTATATGCGTCAAAGGTACACTTACACCTGCGGCCAATGATGCACCTACAGCCATTACTGCAGAATACAAACTGGTAACTAATCCTGAATTTTTAGAAAAATTACGTTTTGTTATACCCGGCAATAATACATTACCAAAAGCGATGGAGATTCCAAATAGTAGTGTTCCGAAATAAAGAAAAAAATTACCTTCAATGTACCGTATCAAAATCCCGATTATTAAGAGTATCATAGCTCCAAATAAGGTTTTACCAATACCAAAACGATTTGTAAATAAAGGGGTCAGCATTGAAATAACTCCAAAAGCAATTAGAGGTAACGTGGTTAACAAACCTAACATCGCATTTGAAAGACCTGTAGCCAATTTAATATCATCAACCAAGGGACCAACTCCAGCAATAGCAGGTCGCAAATTTAGAGCAATAAACAAAATACCAATTAGCAATAAAATATTGGCTGATTTTGATGTAGTTTTCATTGAATCTGTCATTGATGTAGTTTTCTAAAAAATAGAAGTGCGAAAGTATTAAACCTTAACGACAATTAATCATACATATCTACATAACTATCAAAACCACTTTTAAGATTTATTTAACAAAACTTTAAACTAATTATTTAGTTCACTGAAATGATTTTACGTTTATTTGTTTTTCAACCCACTGTCAACCCAATAATGAAAAATCTTATCACCTGTATAGTACTGCTATGCACTGTCGCTATTTTTGCACAATCTAAACCTTATCAAATTTCAGGAACTATTGTTTCCGAAACCGACAATACACCACTTGAATCTGCCACTGTATATTTAGAACGAGCAAAAGATAGTACTCTTGTCACTTACACTATTACAGATGAAAACGGTCATTTTAAATTAGAAGGAAAATCTTCATGGAAAAAATTCAGAATTAACGTTTCATTTATTGGATCTAAAACGTATAGCAAACTAATTAACTATCAAAATACTCCGATAAATTTGCAAACTATTAAATTAGCTGATGCCAATTTATTAGACGAAGTGCTTATAAAATCTAGATCGCCAATTACAATAAAAAAGGATACCCTAGAATTTAACGTGAGTTCTTTTAAAACTAAAAAAGATGCCAATGTAGAAGATGTATTAAAAGAATTACCGGGTGTAGAAGTTGATGAAAATGGTAAAATAACAGTGAATGGAAAAGAGGTAAGCAAAATACTAGTCAACGGTAAACCTTTTTTCGGTGATGACCCAACTATTACCACAAGGAGTTTAACCAAAGATATTATTGAAAAAATTCAAATTACAGATACAAAAACAAAATCGCAAGCCTTTACAGGAGAGGAAAGTACTGGTGATGATAAGACTATTAATTTAACTATTTCCAAAGAAAACAATAAAGGTGTTTTTGGACGTGTTTCAGCAGGTGGTGGTACTGACAAACGCTGGGAAGGTGCCGGTATGTTTAATTATTTTAATAACGATAGGCGAATTAGTGTATTAGCGGGTGGTAACAATATTAACTCATTAGGCTTTAGTTTTGGAGAAATTGAAAAAATGTTTGGTGGCGGAAAAGCTTCTTACCGTATGGGACCCGGCGGGCAAGTTTCTTATTCCATCGGTGGCAGATCTTTTGGTGGTGGACAAGGAGTAACAACATCTAAAAATACTGGCTTTAATTATGCCGATAAAATCGGAAAAAAGATAGATATATCCACTGACTACTTTTACTCTAACAGTAATTCAGATGATAAAAGTTCTAAAGAAAGGGAAAATATTTTACCCGATGAAAGGTATTTTACACGTTCAGAATCCACGTCATCCAATCAATCAGAAAATCATAAAGCAAATCTAGAGTTTGAAATAAACATTGATACTACATTATACATTAACATTCAACCATCAATCGGGTATTCAACAAACAAAAGAGAATATGATGAATACGAAAATTCTAGTGATGATACTAGTGTTTTAACGAATGAATCTACTACAGAATCTTTCGTCGAAAGCACCGCTAAAAGTTTTGAAAATGAATTTAGTATTACCAAAAAATTCGGCACTAAAGGTTCGTTTCTAAAGTTTGAATTGAACAACGAATTTCGCTCTAATACTAGCGACGACTTTCTAAATTCTCAAACTGAAATTTATGGAAACACACCTGAAACGATAACAAGAGATCAGTATACTGATGGTAAAAATGATAATAATAGTTTTGATACAGAACTCACTTATCGAATACCCATAATTGGTAAAGAATTTTATATCGATTTACAACATGAGTATAGCAGAGATAAAAATGAGAATATTAAAAGTACTTATGACTTTAACGATACGGCACAAGATTTTACCGATTTTAATACTGATTTAAGTACAAACTATGAATATCTAAACAAAACGAGTGATCAAGGTGTGCGATTAAATTATAGAAAAGATAAAATTTATTTTAATTTGAGAGGTTCTCATGTATACCGAGTGCTGGAAAATAAAGATGTCTTAAGACCAGAGCTTGATTTAAAACGAAATTTTAATACGTTTTCAGCTTCATCCCGATTTAGATATCAATTCAGTTCTAAAAAATCATTTGGATTTCGTTATAGCTTAAGAAGTAGAGTGCCTCAGCTAAGTCAATTACAACCCTTTACAGACATCTCAAATCCGTTGAATATTAGAATAGGAAATCCGAATCTAGTTCCATCTAACGAACATAGTATCAATATGAATTTCAATAGTTTTGATTTTCAAAAAGGTTCTGGATTTTACAGCTATTTATGGTCAGGTTTAACTAATAATCAAGTTATTGCCAAAACCACAATTGATGAAAATTTCTTAAGGTCAACTACCTACGCCAATGTTAACGGCACCTATCAATTAGGTATTGGTAGTGGTTTTAACAAATCGATAAAAATAGATTCTGTAAAAACGATTAAACTTCGATTAGGCCTAAATGTGAATACAAATAAAAATATAAATTTTAATAATGATGTAAAATATGCTTCTAAAAACACAACCATTACTCCTAATATGTCACTTACATTTGAATGGAAAGACCTTTTCGAAATAAGACCTAATTATCGTTTGTCTTTTGCCAACAACACTTTTGATATTGATCAATTTAATGACACAAAATTTGTAACACATTGGTTAGGTATTGAAACAACTACAACTATACCTAAACAATTGGAATGGAATAATAACATAACATATACTTACAATCCTAATATTGCTGATGGTTTTCAGAAAAGTGCTTGGTTTTGGAACTCCACAGTATCTTATTCTATTATGAAAGATAAGGGTATGATTAGTTTAAAAGCTTACGATTTACTAAATCAGAACACCAATGCAAGAAGAGTTACTAACGAAAACTACATTGAAGATTCACAGAGTACTGTTTTACAACAATATTTTATGATTGGGTTTAGTTACAAATTTAATACACTTGGCAAAGCAGGTGAAGTAAGAAAAGGTCGGAGATTTAGACGATTCTAGACTTCATTTAATTACTTAAAAAGTGTATTAAGCTCAGCTTCTGTAAATTCTGATCCACTCTTTGATTTCTGGTTACGAAGTTCCTTTATTTTTTCAATACTTAAAGAACTTGGTTTTTTAGTAAAAGCACTGGTTATATAATTAATAATATCGTGTAGATCGGTATCAGAAATATTCGTATTATCAATTAAGCCAGGCATCGTGCCATTAAAATTATAAACGGTATTATTAATAGTTACTGACCCTTCTAATCCATGAAGTAAAACAAGTCCCAATTTTTCCATACTTGTTTTCAAATACTCTGAATCTAACAACGGAGGAGCTAAACCTTCAATTCCTTCACCACCAGAACTATGACAAGCAGCACAAATTTGTTGATACAAATGGGCTCCATTTGTCCGTGCATCTTTTGTTGGGCCTATTTTAACATACAATGTATTCAGCTTTTTATCCTCAAACTGTTTTATATTCTTGGTTAACACCTCAGCAAATAAAGTGTTTTTAACATTCTCCTTTTCAATCAATTCCTTTTGCAAACCAATAGTAGTGTCAGAAAACCCACTCACTAATGCCTCTTGAAAAATTTGGTGATTTTTATATTTTGCAGATAACATTTCAATAAAAGGTAAAAAGGCTTCTTTATTTACAGTTGCCCAATTGCCAATTATAGCACTTAAATAAAAGTCAAGCGTAATGCTATTTTTACCAATTAACTCTTTAAATAGAAGTGACGCAACATTTGTATTTTCTTTCTTAGCAAAATCTTCTAATAAAATAACAGCATGTGCACCAACCTCACTATTTCCATTTTTAGCAATATCTACAAGTGTTTCAAAACTCAAGGCATCTAAACCCTGTAATGCATACATGGCATGAAGCTGAGCCAATGGAGATTGCACTTCTTGTACTACATCATTCAATAAGTTTATAGTACTCTTATCTCCTTTTAAAATAATTAATTGTTGCACTCGATCTCTTAACCAGCCGTTTTCACTTTTTAACAAATTTACCAACGCTTCATTTGACAAACCATTTAAGTCAGGTACATTTTGTTTTTGAACGCCGGTTTTTGAAACTTTTAAAATACGTCCAAAATCTACTAAGGAGTCCAACTTTTCTTCTTTAGATTTCTTTTTTAAATATGGACTTAAGTACACATGATGTTGTATAACACCTCGATGCATATCTACAATGTACATATTTCCGTCAGGACCATTATTTAAATTAACAGGTCTAAACCCTTCATCTGTTGATGCTAAAAACTCTTTATCTTGGTAAGCCTGATTGGCCTCCGTATACACACCATTAAAGGTTAAAATATTTCTTTTCACCAAATTGGCAGCAGGTTCACAAACAAAAACATTCTGGTTATAATTATCAGAAAAATTAGTACCTCGATATACCAAAGGTCCGCAAGCAGCTGTGAAATGAACAAGTAGACTGTCCTTATCTAAAACTCCCTTTACATAACCACGATTTACGGGTGTTGGATATAACGGATATACACGTTGATTATCTGTTAATACTCTATTTAACCCTTCTTTTGGGGTATAAAATTTATTTCTAATTAACAAATTTGGCAATACATAATCACCTAATAGCTGCCTTGAATTATCATTAAAATAAAGCCGTCCGAAATCATCTTTTGTAATTCCCCATTGCCCACGAAAAGATGTTGGTTCTTTTATCCATTTACCATGTTTTTTCTGATATCTAAAATTAGATTTAGCACTATAAATCCAATTGTCAATATTCATTATTAAACCATTGGGTTGATGTTCTGGATTTCCATCAGGAGCGTAGAGAGAATCAACTAGTATTTTATTTTTTATTTGATCATTCTCAATTTCAGCAAACCATAAATTAGGCGGTTCAGCATATAATAACCCACCATAAACTAAAGCTAATGCCCTTGGCATAACCAGACTATCTACAACAATTTTGGCATGATCAGCTACTCCATCATTATCTAAATCTTCTAAAATTTTAATAGAAGCAATAGGATCCGTTTCTCCATTCATAAATCCAGGCATATCCACCACCCAAATGCGACCCTTATTATCAAAATCAATAGCAACTGGAGCATCTAATAAGGGTTCAGAAGCCACTAATTCTAAAGTAAAGCCTTCCTCTATTTTATAATCATCTAATGCGATAACTGGTTCCTCAAATACAGGTTTACAACTTAATAAAACAAGACAGGAAATAAGACAGGATAAAAATTTCATTTATTAAAAAGAGTGAGTTAATGGGACTTTTACAATTGTAATACAAATTAATAGAAATACTTCGACTTATACGATAATGTAGCGTCTAAATTTGGACGGATACTCCTAAGGTCCCCTAAAGGGGACAATCGTAATTGATTATATTTTGAATAAACTCAACCTACCTTAAGTTCTTATAAACTAAGTTCATTGTTATTATGAATTCTAATTGCGAAAATTATCACCTTGAGGGGACCTTAGGAGTGTTTTATCTTGTGATTTAATATTATGGAGAAATTAAAACGAAATCACCAAACCCTGTTTTGCAATATTAAACCCTTTATTTTGAACTAACTTCTGAGCATCACTCTCTTCAATTAATAATGGATTTGTATGATTAAAATGAATAAAAAAGACTTTCCTTTTGTCGCCTTCAGATAGGTTTTCAAACAAAGTCATACTTTCTTCAACAAAAGGATGTGGCACTTCGCTCATATCTCTATTAATTTCTCCTTCTTTAAAAAAGGTAGCATCTACTATGGCGAGGTCAACTTCTTTAATATAATCTGTTATTTTTCTATTCCATTTTTCCCACTTATCAATATCAGGAATATAGAGAGCCTTTTTATGTTGATTATGAATGATAAAACCGACCGTTTCAGAAAATTCATCACGATGCGGAACTTGAATAGGCATTACTGAAATTCTGCTATTCAATACGATAATGGAGTCTTGCTTTAATGGCCGTATATCAATATTTTCTAGCTCTATTAATTGACTCCAAGGTCCATTTTCTGTCAAAAACTGTTGCATTTTCGGCATTGCAAAAACGGGCATTTTTATCGCTCCAAGAGCTTCTCTACCTAAGAACATTAACCCTGTATAATGCCCAATATGAGCATGAGTTAAAAAGATACCATCAGGCAAGGGCTTATCCTTTACATATTTTGATAAAAGTTTAGTTTGGGCAGTAAAATCAGGTGTAGCATCAAAAATCCAACTTTCATTAGAAATAGGATCAATAACAGCTATTGAACTCACAAATCTTTTTAATTCTGGGTTTAGACTTACCCGATTACAGCATTCTTTTTGACACGCAATTTGAGGATAACCGGCATCTTGAGCATTACCTAATACTAAAATATAAGGATTATTTGATTTCGCAGAAACTGTAGGCTTTTCATCAACTTTATCCTGACAGGAAAAATAAGTAATCAAAATAATTACAGATATAATGCCTTTTTTCATAAGTTAATTTGTAACAATTCGTTTCTTACCAACTTCCGGAAGCTCCACCTCCGCCGCCCATTCCACCGCCAAAACCACCAAAACCGCCACCACTAGAACCACCACCAAAGCCACCGCCAAAGCCGCCTCCACCAAAACCGCCACGGCCAGCACGACTTAAAATAATAGCTTCTAATATTGATTGCGTAGCTCCATTTCGTTTATTCCCACCATTTCCGCCATTTCGTTTATTTCGACCCGAAAGTATAATCAGCAAAACAATAACAAAAATGATAATAAATACAACAGGAATTCCACCTCCACCATCACCTTGTGGAGTACCTTTATATTCACCATTGAGGATTTGCATAATTGCAGAAGTAGCTCTATCTAATCCCTCATAATAATTTCCTTGTTTAAATTGGGGAGTAATGATAGTTTCAATAATACGTTTAGATAATGCATCAGTTAATAAATGCTCAACACCATAACCAGTTGATATGGCCACCTTTCGTTGATTTGTATCTAAAACTATCAACACTCCATTATCTTCTTTAGCTTGGCCTAAACCCCATGCGGCTAACATCTGTGCCCCATAGAAATTTATATCATCTACAATATCATCCCTTATCGCTATTGCTATTCCTGTTGAAGTGGTGTCTGCGTAATTTTTTAACTTAAGATTTAATTGTCTCTGCTCATTATCAGATAATAAATTTACATAATCTTGAACTGCTTTATCAGGATGTTTTTTTTCAGGAATATCTTGAGAAAAACTTTGAATACTAAAGCCAAATAATAAAAAAGCAATAATTATAAAATGAAAATATTTAAATCTGGTTTTATCCATTGTTTGCAACGAAAGTTTCAAAAATTATTGAACCTGCAATATACTAAAAAGTACTCACATTATTTGTGTAATTGCAGCAGGGTTCTTTTATGAAAATTGTATTTCATATAAATAACAATTACTTTAGTAGTCTTTATAACTAACCTATACTATGAAAAAACTCACCCTTCTTGCATTCTTTATTTCCACGTTGTTAAATGCACAACAATTAGATTTAGAAAAACTAAAGAGTATGAAACCTCGTAATATTGGTCCTGCGGGTATGAGTGGTCGCATTACTTCAATTGATGCTGTAGATAACAATCCTGATATTATCTATGTTGGAGCCGCTTCTGGTGGCGTTTGGAAATCGGAAAGTGGTGGCATTGACTGGAAACCCATTTTTGACAAACAACCTATTCAAGGTATTGGTGCAATTGCCATTCAACAGAGCAATACAGATGTTATTTGGGTTGGAACCGGAGAAGGGAATCCAAGAAATAGCTTAAATGGCGGATATGGAATTTACAAAAGTCTTGATGCTGGAGTTACTTGGAAACTTATGGGCTTAGAAAAAACGCGGAATATCCATAGAATAATTATTGACAAAGACAATCCCAATACCGTTTATGTAGCGGCAATCGGTTCTCCTTGGGGTGAGCATCCTGAACGTGGTGTTTTTAAAACTACGGATGGTGGTAAAACATGGACAAAATCACTTTTTGTAAATAATAAAACGGGGGCTGCCGATTTGGTAGTTGATGCTAATAATCCGAATAAATTAATTGCAGCCATGTGGGAACACAGACGTAAACCATGGACTTTTAATTCAGGTGGTGAAGGTTCGGGATTATATATCACCTATGATGGTGGTGAAAATTGGACAAAAAAAACAGATAAAGATGGACTTCCAAAAGGCAATTTAGGTCGGATTGGATTAGCCATTTCTCAAAGCAACCCGAAAGTGGTTTATGCCTTAATAGAATCAAAGAAAAATGCCTTGTACAAATCAGAAGATGGAGGTATTAAATGGACAAAAATAAATGACAAACCCGAAATTGGTAATCGTCCTTTTTACTATTCCGATTTGTTTGTTGATTCTAAAAATGAAAACAGATTGTACACGGTTTACACCTATGTTAATGTAAGTGATGATGGCGGAAAATCCTTTAAAGAATTAATGCCTGCGTACAATTCAGATTCAGGTATTCATCCTGACCATCATGCTTGGTATATCAATCCTAATGATCCAAGTTTTATGATTGATGGTAATGATGGCGGATTAAATATTACACGTGATAAAGGTAAAACTTGGCGTTTTGTAGAAAACCTTCCTGTTGGACAATTCTATCATATCAATTTCGATATGGATTATCCGTATAACCTTTACGGCGGTATGCAAGATAACGGTTCATGGATTGGACCAGCATACGTATTAAAAGCTCAAGGAATTAGAAATTCATATTGGCAAGAACTTATGTTTGGCGATGGTTTTGATGTAATTCCAGACCCAAAAAATTCTCGCTACGGGTACGGAATGTCTCAACAAGGTTCTGTTGGTCGATATGATAGATTAACTGGAAATACGAAAATGATTCGTCCTACGCATCCTGACCCTAATGTAAAACTTAGATTTAATTGGAACTCAGCAATTGCTATGGATCCATTTGATAGTGAAACCCTATATTTTGGAAGTCAATTTGTACATAAAACTACGAATAAAGGCCATGAATGGGATGTAATTTCTCCAGATTTAACCACTAACAATCCTGAAAAACAAAAACAACACGAAAGTGGTGGAATTACGATGGATGCCACCGGAGCCGAAAATCATACCACTATTTTAGCCATAACCCCAAGTACCTTAGAGAAAGGATTACTATGGGTGGGCACGGATGATGGACAAATACAACTGACTAGAAATGGTGGTGAAACATGGACCAATGTTACTCCTTTAAAACATAAAAAATTCCCTAAAGAAAGCTGGATAACTCAAATTAAAGCTTCTACATTTAATGCTGGTGAAGCGTATGCCGTAATCAATAATTATAGAAATTTCGATTTTAAACCTTATTTATTCAGAACCAAAGATTATGGTAAAACTTGGGAAAGTTTGTTAGACAATCAAGAGGAGACGTTTGGGTATTCTCTCGCTTTAATTCAAGACCCAATAGAAAAGAAATTAGTATTTCTTGGTACAGAAAACGGATTATATGTTAGTTTAGATGAGGCCAACACATGGACCAAATGGACTAACGATTACCCAAGTGTATCTACAATGGATTTAGGTATCCACCCACGAGAACACGATTTAGTCATTGCCACTTTTGGTCGTTCTATGTATGTATTAGATGACATTAGACCTTTACGGACATTAGCTAAAGAAGGCAGTCAAATTTTAAACAACCCATTAAAAGTGTATGACTCGCCAGATGCATTTATCAACCTCATCCAGCAACCATCAGGTACTCGTTTTGGTGGCAATGCACTATTTAATGGAGAAAACAGATCATTAAGAGGAGCAAAAATCAATTACAGTATAAATAAACCAACAGATACGGCAAAAAGTAAAAAATCTGATTCCATTACGTTGAAAGTTTATAATTCCAAAAACGAATTGATTAGAACATTAAAACAAAAAGCACCAAAAGAAAGTGGACTGCAAAAAGCAAGTTGGAATTTAGATGAAAAAGGTGTTAGAGGTCCTTCTAGAAAAATTGCCAAAAAAGATAGTCCTGAACCCCGTGGCGTAGGTGTATTACCTGGCAATTATAAAGTAGTAGTTCATTATGGCAACCATAAAGATTCCACTACCGTAAAAGTAGCTTACGACCCACGTGTAGAAATGCCATATGATGTTCTAAAAAGAAAATATGACTTACAAAAACAATTAGAGCAACAGATGGAATTAACAGGAAAAGCAGTTGCTCAATTGAACGAATCTAAAGAAATTGCAACCACGTATAAAAAGCAGTTTAAAGACGTAGATGCCAAAAAATATAAAGAAGTCATTAAAAAAAGTGATTCTATCGTTACGTCTATTAATAAACTAATTGATGCTATGATAGGCAAAGAAGACAAGCGACAAGGCATTACACGGAACCCAGAACCAACTCCTATGAACTTTTTAAGTACAGCCAGAAGGTATGTAGGCAGTTTACAAGAAAAGCCTGGAAAAACACAACTAGAATTGATAAAAAATGCGGATGAAAAAGTTTCTGAAGTAATGACAAAAATAGATAATTTCTTTGCGACTGAATGGCCAGCATATAGAAAGGAAATTGAGGGGATTGATTTTTCGTTGTTTAAAGATTAAGCATTATTTTTAGGTAATTTTCTAATACATAGAATACCTAATTAGCATAAAATTAAAATCTGATTGTATTATAATTACACACCATCAATAAAAAAAATGAATGAACCTATTAGAAATTAAAATACTCCAAACGTTAATCGGAATAGTTCTATTCTTTTTACTCCGGTTGCTAATGAATAAGCTAATTGAAAGGACTGTTTCTAAAAATGTTTTGCAAAAAACGAGAGGTAAGATTATTAAAAAGATTGTTTTTATTGTACTTGTAACAATTACAATCATTTTCGTGCTTACCGTTTGGGGTATTGATCAGGCTGAGCTATTTCTATTTATGGCTTCTGTATTAACGGTTATTGGGATAGCACTATTTGCTCAATGGTCACATTTATCAAATCTAACTTCCGGCCTGATTATCTTTTTCAATCATTCAGCAAAATTAGATGATACAATTATTATCATTGATAAAGACTTTGAGGTAGAAGGAAGAATAAGCGATATTGGACTTTTTTTTATTAAATTAAAAACAAAAGAAGGGGAAGAAGTTTTATTACCCAATAATATATTCTTACAAAAGATGATCAAAAAGAAAATTACTTAGTTCACATACTTCCTAAAATTCTCAATATTTTCTGAGCTCCCTTGAATATATAATAAATCGTTTTGGTAAATTTTTTGATCAGGACGGATGTCGTCTATTATCTTACCGTCATGTGATATTGCCAAAATACTGATACCATATTTAGCTCTAATATTAGCTTCTTTGATGGTTTTACCATTAATTTTACTACTATCGCAAGTTACATTTACACAGGTAATATTAAAGTCAGGTATTTGTGCATTTGTAAAAGTCTTAGGCAGTTTTTTCTTCATTTGAAAAATGTCATAATTATTAGAACGGACATAATCAATAAGATTATCTATTGTACTTTCTGGCACTAAAAAGTTGTGCATTACTCTTGAAAATATTTCAATTGACGTCTCAAATTCTTCTGGTATGACATCATCAGCACCTAAGGCTAATAATTCGCTAATTTCTCGAACATATCGCGTCCGTACCAAAATATGAACTGACTTTGAAATGGAACGTATATTTTTTATTACTATTTTGGTATCTTCTTTATCTGCTATCGCTATGACAACAGACCGTGCTTTTACAATATTTACAGTATCTAAAATATGAGGTAACGAACCATCTCCAAAAATAATAGGAATATCCTCTTCTTTTGCTTTTTTAACTTTTGCCGCATCCATTTCAATAACCACGTAGGGTATATTAGCATATTTTGCTGCTTTCGCTAAATTTGAACCATTGATTCCATACCCAATAATTATTAAATGATTTGTCATATCATTATCTATAACACTTTCATTGTCTTGTTGCCCAACAAGATTTTTGTCCATTCTTTTACCCCATTTCGTCTTTAAAATTCCATTTGCAAACCTATGGGAAAACATAATTACAAAAGGGGTTAAAATCATAGATATAATAGACACTGATAAAAAATACTGATTCGTCTCTACACTTAATAGATTGTATTGCACTCCAACTTTAGACAGAATAAAAGCAAATTCCCCAATTTGAAACAATGATAAAGCAGTAAGTATGACCGTTTTTGGCGGATACCTTAAAACAGCCACAGCAATAGTAATAGCAAAAGTTTTTATTGCAAATACTACCGCTACAAGTAATAAGACAATACCAATATGATTTAGAAAAAAGGTAACGTCTAATAACATACCAATTGAGATAAAAAAGATACTGGTAAATAATTCTCTAAATGGTAAAATAATACTAGTTGCCTGATGCGAATATTCAGACTCTGATATAATTAACCCTGCTAAAAAGGCACCTAAAGCTAAGGACAAGCCCGCTTCTGAAGTTAAATAGGCTACCGCAAAACAAATGGTAATTGTCGTTAATAAAAAAAGTTCTTTACTTTTTGTTTTTGCTACTTCAAACATCAATTTAGGTACAATATATCTTGCACTTACTATGGTAACCAATACTACAATAATTGATTTTACAACTAAAGTGATTACACTCATAGTTACATTTTCAGAAGCTCCTGATAGTAAAGGTGTCACTAACATCATGGGTACCACAATAATATCTTGAAATATAAGTATGGCCAATGCATTACGACCATGGGCCGTCTTCATTTCGTTTCTATCTTGTAATATTTTTAAGACAATTGCAGTACTGGAAAGTGAAAATAGAAACCCTACAAAAACAGATTCTTCAATCGTATTTCCTAAAAAGTAATAGGCAAGTCCTGAAATTAAAATGGTAAGCCCTACCTGCAATGAGCCTCCAATAAAAACCGTATTTTTAATGGATGCCAATTGTTTTAATGAAAGCTCCATACCAATCACAAACATCAATAAAATGACCCCAATTTCTGAAATTACTTCAATTTGATCACTCGCTGCTATTAAGCTAAATCCGTGAGGACCAATTATAATTCCTGTAATTAAAAATCCTAAAATAGAAGGTAACTTTAAGCGTTGCAATAGAAAAACAATCAGAATAGAAAACCCTAATAGAATTACAAAGTCTTGTAAAAGTGGTAAATGCATAATAAGTATGGTTAAAAAGGTGTAATAGCTCCTACAAAAATTCTAAGCGAAAGTATAAAAAACAGGACTAAACTACAGCATGTTAAGTCATAATTTATGGGTAGGTATCAGACATTTATTATTTTCCCAAGTTCCTTTTAGAGCTTCAATTGAAAGAATTTGCCCTTGACAATCCAAAAAATTACCTGCAGCATCTTTTTTTAGCATCTTTAGTTTACCGTCAAGGACAGCGTCTAACAAATAATTTATAATCGTACTTTTTGAGGCTGTTTTATACTTTTTACCCAATTCAGCTCCCACATTATTATTGAATAAATCCATATCTGAAGCTGGCTTATCAGGTAAAATTCCATCTTCCAATTGTCTTTTTTTGTAGGTAAGATAATTACCCTTTTCATGAGCTTTTCCTAAACCTAATGCTGCACTTTTTCCAATACTCTGTGCAGATCTTGCCATCCAAAAACTATGCTTAAATGCATCTAATTGTCCGCCATTAATGTCGTTACCAATTGTATTTGTATTAGCAATAGAATCCGTGGTAATTAGTGCCTCTTTTGAAATCTGATAGGCTTTTTTTGCTTTAAAGGGGTGAAAAACAACCCAGGATCTTTCAGGTTTTGATAATTTTGAAAATGATTCTTTTAACCGTGGCGAACAATTTAAAAATAGAGCAAACAATAAAAAAGAAACTAGTATTTTTTTTACAATAGTAAATAGCATTTTATTTCAATGATTTGATATAATTTTCGGTCTGCTTTTTCAGTTGTTCTTTACTCTTATGTATGGCGTTTTTTAAATCTCCTTTTGAATCAGCTGCCATATCATTTAATGAGTCCATTGTTTTTTGATACCAATCGTTCCAAGCGGTAAGAATTTCTATTTCCGTTGCAATAGTGTTACCATCCGCTAAGGATTTTTGAGACAATAAAAACTCATCTTTCAATCTTTTTTTAGCTCTTATATTGATATTTTCTAATTCTGCTAACGCTGTTTCGGAATCTGAATTTAATAGAACAAACGCACTTACTAAAGCTCCGGTACCCACATTTTTTAACGTTTCTTGAGACACCTTATCTATTCTATCATTATCCGTATGGTAAAATTGATCTGTAAAATGCCACAAAAGCAATCCCGGAATATCAGCTTTTAAAAAGGGTGTATGATCGCTACCACCTTCAAATGGATTGGTACCCACATCCCATTTTGCAAATTTACCTTGTTCTTCAAAAACGTTAAGAATAAAGTCATTCAAATAATGTGGTTTCATGTCTTTTAACTTCAATGGTCTTCCTCCCCACTCGGTATGGGTATCCTTTCCACGAGTCCAAATTGCACTCGGATCTGGCATCTTTTCAATTAAAAAAGTACCTCCCGTCAAGGCCGTATTTTCGCCTACCATATCTAGACTTATTCCCCATTTTATATGAGAAGCTCTTAGACTATCTTCTTCAATATATCTTCGGGTAGAAACAATTTCATCTCCCCATAAAAAAGTTAATGTTCTATCTAAATTTGCACTTTTATCATTAATAAATTGAGCAGCTATTTGTGCCATTTCTAACTGAACACCAACTCCAGTAGCATTATCGTTTGCACCCGGTTCTTGAATATGAGCACTAAAAACAAGTCTTTCTTTGGGTTTAAGAGCTCCCTTTATTTCAGCAACAACGGTCAATTCTTCAGAATGATATATCTTTGTATTTATTTCAGCATGTACCTTTACATTGCCTTTACTTAAAGCCTTTTTCAAGGTCTCTTTCGCTTGATAAGACAACGCCATACCCCAAAGGTTATTTTCGTTATACGGAATACTTCTAAACTGGATAGAGGTAACATTCTTTTCTGGTTGTAAATAATCAGGCATATTATAGGTTAGCATTCCTAAAACTCCTTTTTCCATAGCCAGTTTATAAACAGCGTAAGGGCTCATTTCTGCAAAAACTATTTTACCCTTTACATCCGTTTTTTCTAAATCTTTTTTATCTTTTATATAAACTACCTCTCCAATAACTCCACCTTTTGGTGTTGAAGGAGAATTTAAATAGGTCATATTTCTATTGGAAGTCGATTCTAGCAATGGCAATTTTTCCCCTTTAATAGTTAAACGAGCATCAACAGGTTCCCAAGTAGGGTTTTTAAGTGGTCTTTTTTCAACTCTGTAGATTAACCTATCCATTTCATTGGCATCCTCTTCTAAAACATAACCTGCTTTTTCTAAGGTTTCGGTAATATGATAAACACTTTCATTGAACCCTTTATTACCAACCACACGCCAATATTGCTCTACAAAAGCAGTGGTTTTATAGGCTTGATCGCCAGTAAATTCAGCCCTCACCAATGAGAAATATTCTGAAGTCTTATCATTTGAATTTTGAGCAGTACTAATTGCAAAGAACAATACAGCAACGTAAAAAATAAATTTTTTAAACATAATATAAATTAATAACCGAAAACTACTAAATAAATATGAATTCAACAGCTAATACTCTCTAAGATTTAATAAATTTGTAAGACTAATGTGAAAAAACAAGACCATGAAATACCATCTTATTGACAATACTCTTTTTATAAAAAACCGTAAAAATTTCATGGCTCAGATGAGGCCGAGTAGTTTAGCCGTATTTAATTCTAATGATATTTATCCGATAAGTGCAGATAGCACAATTCCTTTTGAACAACATCGTGATATTTTCTACTTAAGTGGAGTAGATCAAGAAGAAAGTATTTTAGTACTGTTTCCTGATTGCCCGAAAGAAAAGCATAGAGAAATTCTCTTCTTAAAAGAAACGAATGAACATATTGCCATTTGGGAAGGTGAAAAACTAACCAAAGAAGCCGCTTTTAAAACCAGTGGAATTAAAACTGTTTACTGGTTGCAAGACATGGAAAAAGTGCTCTTTGAATTAATGACTCAATGTGATACCGTTTATATTAACACCAATGAGCATTATCGTGCTTCTGTTGAAACCGAAACACGTGAAGACCGCTTTACAAAATGGTTAAAAGATAAATACCCAGCTCATAGTGTAGCTAAGAGCAACCCTATTTTACAACGCTTACGCTCTGTAAAAGATCAAATTGAAATAGACCTAATTCAGCAAGCTTGTGATATTACGAATAAGGGATTTAGACGCGTACTAAATTTTGTAAATCCCGGTGTTTGGGAATATGAAATTGAGGCTGAATTTATGCACGAATTTTTAATAAACAGATCTAAAGGTTTTGCCTATACACCAATTATTGGTTCTGGAAATAATGCAAACGTATTGCATTATATTGAAAACAACCAACAATGCAAAGCGGGCGAATTAATCTTAATTGATGCCGGTGCTGAATATGCAAATTACGCTAGTGACATGACACGTACCATACCTGTTTCTGGAAGATTTAGCAAAAGACAAAAAGAAGTTTACAACGCAGTAAATCGTGTTAAAAATGCAGCCACAAAAATGTTAATCCCAGGAACTGACTGGGCTGAATATCATGTAGAAGTAGGTAAAATTATGACGTCAGAATTACTTGGTTTAAATTTATTGGACAAAGCTGATGTTCAAAATGAAGATCCGGACTGGCCTGCTTATAAAAAATATTTTATGCATGGTACTTCTCATCATATGGGATTAGACACACATGATTATGGTATTTTAACAGAACCCATGCAAGCCAATATGGTTTTTACGGTAGAGCCAGGTATTTATATTCCTGATGAAGGTTTTGGTATTAGAATAGAAGATGATGTTGTAATTCAAGAAAAAGGCGAACCTTTTAATTTAATGAGAAATATCCCTATTGAAGTTGATGAAATTGAAGCGTTGATGAATAAATAGGAAGCTTATACATACCTGTTTGGTAGTACCATAACTATTTAAAATTATAGCTTAGTTTTTTTGTAGTGCATTATAACTGATGAAATAGAGTAAAACCTTTTTCTAAGAAAAAATTCTTAACCATGAGTAAAACCCTGATTTCACTTATTTTAATATGTCTTTATATTCCTATTTCAATAGCACAAACACGCTCTGTAATAGAACTTGACAAAGGTTGGAAATTCCAAAAAGGAGAGAACAGCCAAGCGTATCAAAAGGACTTTAATGACGCTAAATGGCAAGATATAACTGTTCCTCACGATTGGGCAATTTACGGTCCATTTGATAAAGAAATTGATAAACAAACTGTTGCAATTGAACAGAACGGAGAAAAAGTAGCTACTGAAAAAACGGGTAGAACGGGAGCCTTACCTTATGTAGGGACAGCCTGGTATAGAAACGAATTTACACTTCCTCAATATAAATTAGGACAGAAAGTTCTCATTGCTTTTGAAGGAGCTATGAGTGAACCTAAGGTTTTTTTAAATGGTAAAAAAGTAGGCGAATGGGCGTATGGGTATAGCTATTTTTACTTTGATATAACTGATGACTTTATCGCTAACCAAACGAATGTATTAGCCGTTGAATTATCAAATCTAGGTTCATCTTCCAGATGGTATCCCGGAGCAGGTTTATATCGTAAAGTGCAACTTATTGTTAAAAATGAACAAAGTATTCATCACTGGGGTACTACTATAACCACACCTGTTATTTCAAAAGAAATGGCTAAGGTTAACATTAAAACAAAGGTCACAGGTAAAAATTTAAACGTAGTTACTTATATTTTAAACGCTCATAAAGATACCGTTGCTACCAATAAAACGGATGCTATTTTCGGCAATGAATTTGAACAAAATATAGCGGTAGTACATCCTAAATTATGGAGCCCTGAACGTCCTTATTTATACACAGCCATTTCACAATTATACGAAGGCAAGACCCTTAAAGATGAAATTGAAACCCGTTTTGGTATTCGTGAAATAAAGTACGAAGCCAACAAAGGATTTAGCTTAAATGGCAAGGTCAGAAAATTTAAAGGGGTTTGTTTACATCATGACTTGGGACCCTTAGGTACCGCAGTGAATAAATCTGCTTTACGAAGACAATTGCAGATTTTGAAGGATATGGGTGTTGATGCTATCCGCAGTTCTCACAATATGCCATCTATAGAACAATTGGAATTATGTGATGAAATGGGACTTATGTTCTTAGCAGAAAGTTTCGATGAATGGGCAAAACCAAAAGTTGAAAATGGATACAACCGTTTTTTCGAAGCATATGCTGAAAAAGACGTAGTCAATTTAATTCATGCTACGCGTAATCATCCTAGTATTATCATGTGGAGTGCAGGCAATGAAGTGCCAGATCAATGGGGTTCAGAAGGCGTAAAAAGAGCGAAATGGCTACAAGACATATTTCATAGAGAAGATCCTACACGACCTGTAACAGTAGGAATGGACCAAGTGCAATCTGTTATGGAAAATGGATTTGGAGCTTTATTAGATATCCCAGGACTTAATTATAGATTACCATTATATGAAGAAGCCTATGAAAAATTTCCGCAGGGTTTTATTTTAGGTTCCGAAACGGCTTCGACTGTAAGTTCAAGGGGAATTTACAAATTTCCGGTTGTACAAGCTAAAATGAAACAGTATGACGATTTTCAAAGCTCGTCTTATGATTTAGAAGCGTGCAGTTGGTCTAATATTCCTGATTTAGATTTTGAATTACAAGACGATAAACCTTGGGTTATTGGTGAATTTGTTTGGACAGGATTTGATTATTTAGGAGAACCTACACCTTATGACGACCAATGGCCTTCACGCAGTTCTTATTTTGGAATTTGCGATTTAGCAGGCATTCCGAAAGACAGATACTATCTTTATAGAAGCCGATGGAATACAGAAGACGAAACTTTACATATTTTACCGCATTGGAATTGGAAAGGACGTGAAGGTGAAATTACACCCGTATTTGTTTACACCAATTACGACAGTGCTGAACTTTTTGTTAATGGAAAAAGTATGGGCATTCAAAAAAAGAATAAGACAACCCCTCAAAATCGGTATCGATTAATGTGGATGGATGTGACCTATGAACCCGGTACCTTAAAAGTTGTTGCTTTTGACAAAAATGGAAATCCTGTAGCAGAAAAAGAAATCCACACGGCAGAAAAACCTTATAAAATTGTTTTGGATGCTGATAGAAAAACATTAAAATCCAATGGAAAAGATTTGGCTTTTATTACCGTTTCTGTAGTTGATAAAAATGGTATTCCTTGCCCTACTGCCACCAATCAATTAAACTTTAAGGTGAAAGGTAACGGTTTTTACAAAGCCGCTGCCAACGGTGATGCTACTTCACTAGAGCTATTTCACTTACCAACCATGAAATTATTTAGCGGTAAATTAGTTGTAATCGTCTCTTCTAAAGAAGAAGCCGGTACAATAAAATTATCGGTTCGTGGTAAAGGTTTAAAAAGTGGAACAATTGAATTGAAATCCACTGATTAACTTTAAGTAACAAGTCATTTAAACCTCCCCATAAACACGCTTAATAAATGCACCATTTAAAAAGGTTTTAGCTTCTAACTCACTTTGGAGCGTAATGCCTTTTATTTTATTTTCTAACAACCATTGAATAGATTGCACTAAAGGTGCCGCTGTGGTCGTCTGAATTGCTCTAAGCAAATGTTTACCTACCTTTTGAGGTTTTATATTTTTAGCAACTTCATGTCGACGTAAAACACCGTTTGTGTCTTTTCCTTCTACTGCGGCATAAATAACAATCTGATCATCTTCTATATTTGGGATTTTGGCTAACATAATTTCTTGTAAATCAGCAATTAAAGTGTACTTGTTTTTTAGCTCTTTCAATTGTGTATCTACCCAGTGGTAATGGCCTGGATGACGTAAAGTTTTATAATCTAATTTACGTACTTTTCCACTTAGGGCATCTGGCAAATCAGCAGCTCCATCAGAAGTCAAATCTTCCTCATAGGAAATGCCATCAATAATGATCGTTGCTCGTTCTGATAAAGCAGGAATTGTAGCCTTTTTATAATCACGAATTACTACACAATCTTTTATGTATTCTGTAGCCACGCCAATAGGACTCCAAGTAAAACCATAGAAATGTGGTGCCACTGCATTTTTAGTTAGAGCACCTACTTTAAACTCTAATATATCAACCTTTTCAACATGATACTGTTTGCAAAACTCTTGAAACATATAATTGGCCAAGACATCAATATACCCAGGAGCCAATCCTGTTTGCAAGACAAAACCTGTATCGGCATTTTGGGCGAGATCCATAATTTGATTGGTTTCAGCTACATATTCGGTAAGGTTCGCATAATTAAGCTTATAATCTTTCGCAAAACCAGCCATTTTTGGAGCCAATTTACCTGGCAAACAATCTAAAAGAGCATCTCCTTTACTAAAAATGCTAATCATCTCCTTGGTAACTTCATCTGAACTCAGATGAAAAGGAATTATTTCACACTTTTTTGTTGTACCATTTTCTATCCACTTTGCTACTTTTTGAGCTTTAGCTAAGGTTCTATTTCCTATATAAATTGTAGGTGTTATCGTGCTCCACTCTGCTAATATAAGTCCGGCAGCCTTTGCTATACCACCCGCTCCGGCAATAATGATATTAAAATGAGTTTTCATAATTCGAAGTAATTAAGAATTACATTAAAGATAAGCATAATCTTTCAAATTTACATTTTAGAACCCTCAAAAAAGTAAACCTTTGAATCTTAAAATATTGACCTTAAAATTAATTGTATACTATACAATAAAATCTTTCGTTTGTGCGTTAAATATATATAATCGCTAAACATTTATTTATTGCATAAAATTACTTCAATAATAAGTATTAAACTCGTTAATTTCACATTGCTGATACTTCTCATAACAGCAACTCAGATTGGTTATGCACAAGCTGAAAAGAAAATTGGAGACATTAACGCACTCAAAGAACCCAGTATTGAAGAATATGAGCAACTTGTTTTTGAAGCTACCCAATACCTTCTCAGCAACCCAGTTAACGAGAAATCAGCCAAATTTGTAAGCTCCTCAAAAATTGTTTGTTTTTGGATGAATCAAGATACCGGTTATGGCATTCCGCTAGGAGGAAATTTCTATTATAAACTGAGAAACACAGACAACCAGCAGTATTTTTATGCAGTAAGTATTGTAAACTACCTCTTAGATCAAAAAATTAATCACAATCGTATTTTACCATGTATTGCAATTGAAGGAGAAACTTATAAGCATCAAGAAGATGTAAAAGAAGTACGTCTTAAAGCCGCCGAAATATTTTTAGGCTTCGCTAAGAAACCTAAAAATAAAATAAAATTAACAATTCGGTCTAAAAAGTATCTTAAATTCTATAGAAAAGGGACACTGAACGAAAAGTTTCAAGAAGAACTGGACGAATTACCTACCAAAAAAGACGTTGCCTCTCCGTTTATTACCTCAGTGCGTCCAAACTAATTCTAGTTACTAGAATCACAAATTCAATTCGTACTCAAAACCTAATCCATAAAAAATATTTACTGAAAAATAATTGCTGTTTTAATTATTAATCGTAATATTGCAATGAACAAATTAAACAACTAAAATGGGAGTATCTAAAACCGAAATGTTTACAGATTCACAAAATGAAATTGCCTTATTTGCCAAAGCCTTTGGCCATCCGGCAAGGGTTGCTATTTTACAATACCTTTTTAAATTAAACGCATGTGTTTGTGGTGATTTGGTAAGCGAAATCGGATTGGCTCAACCTACTATATCTCAACATTTAAAAGAGTTGAAGCATTTAGGTTTAATAAAAGGAAACGTAGAAGGAACTAGTGTTTGTTATTGTATTGATACCAACAACTGGACTAAAATGAAAAAATTGATGTCTGAATTTTTAGATCAAGATATTACAAAAGAAAATTGTTGTTAATATGAGATTATTATAAAATTTTAAAAAATGAAAAACGAACAAGAATTAAAAAACATTGTTAAAGATCGTTATTCAAAAATAGCCGAACAAGGCAAAGCTGAAAACGCTGCATCATGTTGTGGTGCCACTACACCATCAAACAAAGTATACAATATTATGATGGATGACTATTCTGAAACCGATGGCTATAATGAAGATGCTGATTTAGGTTTAGGATGTGGATTACCAACACAATTCGCAAAAATTAATGCCGGAGATACCGTAATCGATTTAGGTTCTGGTGCCGGTAATGATTGTTTTGTAGCTCGACATGAAACAGGTGCCGAAGGAAAGGTAATTGGTATTGATTTTACACCAATTATGATTGATAAAGCGAGAATAAATGCAGAAAAGCTCGGATACAACAATGTTGAATTTAGAATGGGTGATATTGACGATATGCCCGTAAGTAATAACATAGCTGATGTTGTTGTTAGCAATTGCGTATTAAATCTTGTGCCTAATAAAGAAAAAGTGATTGCAGAAATGTACAGAGTGCTAAAACCAAATGGTCATTTTAGTGTTTCTGATATTGTTTTAGTGGGTAATTTACCTGAAGCCTTAAAAGAAGATGCCGAAATGTATGCAGGTTGTGTTGCTGGTGCCATTCAAAAATCAGACTACCTGCAATTAATAGAAGCACAAGGATTTCAAAATGTACAAATCCAAAAAGAAAAACCCATCGTTATTCCAGATGATATCTTAAGTAAATATCTATCTGAAGAAGAGGTAAAAACATTTAACCAAAAAGCAGTAGGCATTTTTAGCATTACGGTTTATGGAGAAAAGCCTGGATCAAAAGAAGAAAAACCAAAATTAAAATTCTCTGAAATTGAAGGTGAATCTTGTTCTCCAAACAGCGGTTGCTGTTAATTTTAAAACTTGATTTAATAAAACACAAACACACACTAAAAATATGAAACTCTCAGAAATTAAAAACAAATTAAATCAATTAGATAACATTGCGTTTCAATTGCCAAACGGCGAATTGGTTCCAACTAATTTTCACGTTACAGAAGTTGGTAAAATCACAAAGAATTTTATCGATTGTGGTGGCACAGTACGGAAAGAAGAAGTAGCCAACTTTCAACTTTGGGACGCCAATGATTATGACCATCGTTTACATCCAGAAAAATTAGTAAAAATTATTGAGCTTTCTGAAAAGGTCTTAGCAATTGGCGATTTAGACATCGAAGTAGAATATCAAGGAGAAACCATTCAAAAATTTGGGCTCGATTTTGACGGACAAAATTTCTTACTCACTACAAAACAAACAGATTGTTTAGCAAAGGATAAATGTGATATACCTGAAGGAAAACTCAACGTAAAATTATCAGATCTAAATAGCGAAACTACTTGTACTCCTGGAGGAAATTGTTGTTAATACCATTATGAAATTTGAACATATTAACGAAGATAATTTCAACCTTGTTTTAAATATTTACAAAGCAGGCATAGCCTCAGGAAAAGCAACTTTTGAAACGGAAATGCCCAACTTCATAAAATGGGACAATGCACATCTTGCTGTTGGTCGTATTGCTCTTTTTGATAACAATATCATGTTAGGTTGTGGTGCTTTATCAAAAGTTTCAAATCGCAGTGTTTATAAAGGTGTAGCAGAAAACAGTGTGTATGTTTCTCCATCGCATCAAGGCGTGGGTGTAGGTTCAAAAATTTTGAAAAAACTCATAGAAATCAGTGAAATCAATGGTATTTGGACATTACAATGTGGTATTATGCCTGAAAATAGTGCAAGCATCCATTTACACAAAAAGTGCGGATTTCGAGAAATTGGCTATCGCGAAAAAATCGGCCAACGTAATGGGGTTTGGAAAGACAACATTATAATGGAAAGAAGAAGTAAAAAAATAGGAATCTAATAACCAAAACTTATGAATAAATTAGTATCAGAAATTATAGAAAATTTAGACCCATCAAGTATCAATGGGCAACGTAAACATATATTACAACCACTTATCGACTTTATTCAAATGAAAGTAGCTAACAGTGAAGAAATACGGTTGAATTTTATTTGTACACACAACTCACGAAGAAGTCATTTATCGCAAGTTTGGGCTCAAACAATGGCCTTTCATTTTGGTATTAAAAATGTGTTTTGTTATTCTGGCGGCACGGAAGCTACAGCATTGTTTCCTATGGCAGCAACAACCTTACAAAACTCGGGTTTTGAAATACAGAAAATTTCTAAAAATGACAATCCTGTGTACAGTATCAAGTATGCAAAAAATGAGCATCCTATAATTGGATTTTCAAAAAAGTTCGATGATGCTTTTAATCCTAAATCTGACTTTGCAGCGATTATGACTTGTTCGCAAGCAGATGCTGGTTGCCCGTTTATTGCAGGGGCAGAAAAACGAATTCCCATTACTTTCGACGATCCAAAAGCATTTGACAACACACCTCAGCAAGCAGAAAAGTATAACGAACGTAGTTTGCAAATAGCTACTGAATTACACTATGTATTTTCACAAATAAACTTCTAAAATGGCAGCTCCCAAAAAATTAAGTTTTCTAGACAGTTATCTTACACTATGGATTTTCATAGCCATGGCTCTAGGTGTTGGTATTGGTTATTTTGTGCCTTCATTTTCGGGCATTATCAATTCTTTTAATAGCGGTTCCACAAACATTCCCATTGCAATCGGATTAATCGTAATGATGTATCCTCCTTTGGCTAAGGTTAATTATGCTCTGTTACCAAAGGTATTCAGAAATACAAAGATTTTATCCATTTCATTAGTATTAAACTGGATAATTGGTCCGGTATTAATGTTCTTTTTAGCCATCACATTTTTGCATGACTATCCTGAATATATGGTAGGGTTAATTTTAATAGGATTGGCTCGTTGTATTGCCATGGTTTTGGTTTGGAATGATCTTGCTGAAGGTAGTGCTGAATATGGTGCTGGTTTGGTCGCTTTAAACAGTATTTTTCAAGTTTTCGCTTACAGTTTTTACGCATGGCTCTTTATAACCATTTTACCTCCTTATTTCGGATTTGAAGGTGCTATTGTAGATATTTCCGTAGCAACCATTGCAGAAAGCGTAGCCATTTATTTAGGCATTCCGTTTTTGTTAGGTATTTTAAGTCGACTGATTTTGGTAAAATTAAAAGGTGAAGATTGGTATACCAACAAGTTTATACCGGCCATTTCGCCCTTAACATTGATTGCTCTTTTATTTACCATTATAATCATGTTTTCTTTAAAAGGAGAAATGATTGTAGAAATACCAATGGACGTATTACTTATTGCAATACCGTTATTAATCTATTTTACAGTCATGTTTATTATTGGCTTTTTCTTTACCAAAGCAACGGGTGCAGACTATGATAAAACCGCAGCAGTAGCTTTTACTGCAGCAGGTAATAATTTTGAATTGGCTATTGTGGTTGCCATCGCTGTTTTTGGGCTCAACTCTGGACAAGCATTTACAGGTGTTATTGGGCCTTTGGTAGAAGTACCCGCTTTAATTTTATTGGTGCGAGTTTCCTTTTGGTTACGTAAAAAGTATTTTAAAAAACCAATGGCATAGGCATTAGAAAAATAGTGTCTACATTATAATAAATTACATAAAAGAGACTTCACTTGGTGGAGTCTTTTTTGCATTACACTTTCTAAATCCACATGAATTTAATTCGAAAACGGATGTGAAAGGATTTAAATGGCTTTTATTTACTAAATTTAACGCTTTAACAGCTAATGTATAGACAATTAGCACATTATAATTTAAACACTAAAACAATAATATGAAATCTCTAAATATAACTACAAACAATACTTCTAAATTAAAGCGTCTTCAACTTAGTATAGCACTGCTGCTCTGTACTTTTTTATCATTTACAAGCAACGCCCAAAATATTATTGGAGCATGGGAAAGTATTTCTACTGCAAAAGCGGATGACCAAATGAAGATTGTTGTTATTTATACTGAGGGATATAAAGTATTAACGGCTTACAATTCAAAAACCGGAAAGTTTATTGGTACCACTGGAGGCAGCTGGAAATTAAATGGTGATACGTTAACGGAAAAAATAGAGTTTGACTCCGGTCTTTCAGAGCGAGTAGGCCTCGAAACCAATAATAAAGTAACCATAACTGATTCTACCATTACAACTGCAAATAGTCCTTTGAAATTGAAAAGAATTGATAGCGGAAAACCTGGTAAATTGCAAGGGGCATGGCTCATGTCTGGTCGTGTTAAGGATGGTGAAACACAACAAAGAGACACCAGCAAACCTCGAAAAACAATGAAAATACTCTCAGGCACTCGTTTTCAATGGATAGCTTACAATACAGAAACCAAACAATTTATGGGTACCGGTGGCGGAACCTACACTACTAAAGATGGTAAATACACCGAAAATATTGAATTCTTTTCGAAAGATGATACCCGAGTGGGCCACAGTTTACAGTTTGATTATGAATTAAAAGAAGGCAATTGGCATCATTCCGGTTTATCAAGCAAAGGAGCACCTATTTACGAAATTTGGAGTGTACGAAAGTAATTTGGTTCTAATAACCTAATAGAATTCAACGTGAGTTCTAGTGTTCTTTGTGTAATAATATGAAACAAAACATGTATCGAAAACCAGTTTAATTAACACTAAAAGCCACTTAATTTATGTTGTTTTAATTAAAATAAAAAAATATATTTGCCGTGGATCGCTAAGCAAAAATTCAATTTTCTCACAACACCCCAGAAGATTAAAAATTGTTTATCCACCAACAAATCTAAAAGTAAAAACTTAAAAATTAATTATAAAAAAAGAACAAGACACAGCCGCTAGACCCATTAAAAAACTCAACTAACTAATCAACTCACAAAGATTTTATTATTTATGGAAATAAAATTTTCAATAGAACCAGAATTTCTTGAAGTCCAACTAAACGGAAGTTTTACGCAAGACGCTTTTGTTGACTTTTTAAGACTGTTAGGAAAAAAAGATTCTGAAAACATTTATATTGATGCTTCTAAATTACAGAATACCAATCTTACGTATCAAGAACGGTTTGATATTGTAAATGTTTCCTTAGCAAATCTTAACTTCGCTGCCAAAATTGCCATTGTATGGCCCAAACGAGATATCAATCATTTTATTATCGATAATATGCAACGTCATGGGCATGCTATTCAAATTTTTAGTGAAATAAACAAAGCGAAATCGTGGTTGCTAAAAAAGTAATTTTAACATGCTCTTTTGTTAAAATAAAACGAGACTAAAACCCACGTATTTGAACTCTAATTATTGGTTTTTAATTCCTTTTTTCATAACTTAGCTTACTTAAGTCATTCACACTAAGCAAAAAAACAATTTTCTCTCTTCAACTCAGAAGCTATAAAAATTCGATTTGTTTAGCTACAATTAATAGAAACAACCCTCAAGGCACTTCGAGATTAGTTATATGAATGTTAACTACAAACTATAAAAACGTTATCGAAAACAAATGGAAATCAGAAAAGTAAGTATTAACGATATTGATAAGTTAAAAGAAATAGGTAATCGAACTTTTATAGAGACGTATGCTTCCGTAAATTGTGAAGAAAATATGGCCGAATATTTGGAAAACCCCTTTTCTACCCAATATCTTAAGACGTAACTGAATAAAAAACAGCTACCAATAAAAACAATATTCTAAGATGCTAATTATCTGTACTTAACAACACATGCACAGCTTTTTATTAAACGCATTTAAAATTTGAATAGTCTAAATAAAAACACGCTACAACAACTCCTATCAACTTTATTTATTTTGCTTCTAAGTAAGATAAGCATTACATTTGTTACAGTTCGCTAAACAAAACCCTTATTTTGCCCCTTCAGCCCCGAAGTTTTAAAATTTCATTTTGTTATAGTTAGCCTACAAGATATAATCCATATCTAAATGTAATAAACACGTATTATTTCAACCTAAATTGACCCTATGAAAATTACAAAAATCATTTTTCTAATTGTTGCCATTGTATCTTTTTCTAGCTGTGCTTCACGCTATAAATTAATTGAGCCAAAAACTATTAATTATGTTTCTGCACGCTCAAATGATGGCGTAAAACTAGAGTACAAATATGATTTGTTAAGAAAAAAATATAAAAAGAAAGAAGAAAAAAAGGGTATTAAACTTGTGGCTATTAAAGTAACCAATAACACCGAAAGAGATTTAATGTTTGGCAGAGATATTACATTGCATTTTCTAAATAACACCCAAATTTTCATTTTAGAAAATGATGAAGTATATAAAACATTAAAGCAAAGTCCTGCTTCCTATTTATGGTATTTACTTTTAACACCAGTAAACTTTTATACTTATGAGACGAACGGTTATGGCGTTCAAGAAACTACAAATTCAGTACCAATTGGTTTAGTATTAGGTCCAGGATTAGCCGGTGGAAATATGATAGCCTCAAGTTCTGCAAATAAAAAATTCAAAACTGAATTGTTAGATTATAACATTTACGGAACAACCATTAAAAAAGGAGAAACTAAGTATGGTTTAATTGGTATAAAAACAGATGCATTCGATGCTTTAAAATTAAAATTGGAGTAAAACAACTATAGGCGTAAAAGGAGAATGTAAAACCAAATCTTCTCTCTTTACACAAAAGCTTTAAAGTATAAATTTGTTTACCTATTAAATGATCTAACCGTAAAGATTAATAACCCACCCGACACGCTTTGGTTAAGTGCAGTTAAAATTAATTGAATTAAGAATATATTAATTATGAAAATTAGATTATTGTTTATTTACTTATTATTATTGACCTCGGTGTCATGTAACAATTCAGAAGACATCATTAAAGACGATCCTGTAATAGATGATCCTATTGTAGATGATAAAAATCCAGAATTAACAATAACTGGTTTTTCTGAAATTATTGAAACAGATACTAAAATATCAATTACTATTGTGGACGATTCTGCTGTTGAAACCAAACTTCTCCTTAATAATGAAGAACTTGCAACTAGCACAGCAAAACAATTTGATTTAGATATAAACCCATATGGTTTACCTATTGGACAAACTAATTTTATTATAGTATCAAAAGATGCCATGGGTAATGAGAAGTCTGAGACATTTTCTGTTGAAATTAAACATCTCTTAATAGAATATGAATACAGCTTACAAGAATTAAGTGATAAGACACATTGGTTGTTTTTCAATAATTTAGATGGAACCGAAATTAAAAGCATCTTGATTAAAACGGGTGCCCAAAAAGTTTATACCGATAAAATTATACTTGAAGATAAAATATACACTTCAAAAGCCGCTTATAGATCAATGGCCCCAAGAGATATAAAATACCTCGAAATATCCACATTTAAAACAAATTTAGGTGGAAAAAGAATAGCGTCAATTGAGTCAACACCACAAGAATATAAACATTCCTTAAAATTAAAAATTAATGATGTTCCATATAAAAGTTCACCATCATATTTTGTTGGCGGACATGGCTATGTCGCCAATTCATATTCGGGTAATGAATCTTATACCAACATCACTATTAAACACAATGCTGACCGACCCATTTATGTTAGAAATTCCTTTTTAGATTTGGAACCAAATTTAATTGGTAAAAAGGAAAACTATCATTACCTAAGTATATCACCTGACGTTGGAAATACAAGTATGGAAGTTGAATTAGACCAATTCTTACCAGCTGAAGAAAATATTAGAATTGATTTTCCCCAGCATGATCCAGGTTCTATATTTTTTCATAGAAATGGATTTAAAAACGAGGAAAACTATATGAAGTTTGAAGGGCACAATATATATGATGTAAATGAACCCGTTGAGACAAGTCTTGATTTTATTGATATGCCTATTATTTCTGGACTAAACTTATACCAAACAAGTTTTGGGTATAAAAAAAATGATATCACTTATACTTCACTGGCCAAAGATGGATTGCTAAATATTGAAATGCCAAATTGGACTGCTGATGTTTATGGTTCTAATTCAACCATTCAATTAAATGCTAATAATAGTGATGTAGATTATTATATATTATCACTAAGCAGAATTTTAGATGTTGTTAATGGAAATGAATACTCAAGCAAAGCTTTCTTTTGGAACTATAATATTCCTGAAGAAGAAGATAACAAAACCACAATTGTTCCCCGTTTATCGCTACCAAATTTAATAAATGAATCAATAGATATACCATTCTTTAATTCAACATCTGAATTAAAGATGACAGAAGGCGTTACAGCCATAGACTATACCAAATTCAACTCCTATGATGAAACTTTAGAATGGATATTCTTTAATATCAATATCCCTAATATTAATGATAAAGACTATCGTTTAATAACATTTCCTAAACCTTAGCATTTCTAAAGTATAACAATATAGTTTCCATTCATTTCAGAATCAACTCAAAATTGAAGAAAATAAATACTATAAGAATTATTGGATTAATAATATTAGGTATAGGATACATAGTTCATTTCACTTTAGAAAATGATGCGACCGATTTTATTCCTGGTCTTTTAGCCGGTATCGGAATTGGATTTATTATATCTGGATAATTAGTTAAACGCGTAAAATAATTGAATATCAAATTTTAATAAGTATGCCAAATTTGAATAGTAAACACTTGATAATACAAAAAAATATGATAAAAAGCATATACTTTTTATTGTTAATTTTATTAAATACGATAACCTTCTCTTGCTCTTCAGAAGACAATTCTGAATCAGAGGAAATTGAACTTACCCAAAATAAATTGGTCAAAATTGAAAAAGTTAATGATACTTTTAAAGCTAATTATACATACAATTCAGAAAATAGATTAAAGAACTGGACAGGTACTCAACCTAATTTTAGCTATGAAATTGAATTGGTTTATGATGCAAACAAAAAAATTATAGAAAACCATTATCAAGAAACTGGTTCTAGAACTTACACAAGCGATACCTATTTCAAATATAATAATGACAATAATTTAATTAGTTATGACGATGTTAATTTGACTTATAATGGTCATGTAATTACAGCTACAGGTACCATTGAAGGACACCAAAATGCAACAATTGAACTAGAAACAAATAATGTTGGATTAATCACAAAATTAACTGAAAACGATAACTACACCGTATTCGATTATAATTTAGACGGAAATTTAACTATTGCTAAAAATTACAATAATAATGATATACTTTTATCTACCTATACTATAGAATATGATCAAAATATAAATCCATTTTATGGACAAATGAAATCGATATATGTAGAGCGTTTTATTGAATTCTTTTATCCATTTGAAGGAATTTACATTGGCGGATTCGAAGGTTATAGCTTTCCTTTCCAAAAAAACAATATAATTTCAATTTCAGAAAACTCAACAGAATTTGTAAGCTATAATTACACGTACGATACCGAAAATTATCCACTAAATGTAAATGAAAATTATTCTACTGACATATATGAATTTAACATAGCATATTATGATTAAAAATAGTTGCAAACAAAATTTAGAGTTTCGCTTTAAAATTTCCATTTGATTTAGAAAGTCACAATTTATAGAAATAACTCTAATGTGATAAAATCTAAGTTCTTAAATAAACCTAAATAAAGAAAATTAATAAATAATTTAATCAATCTCGCTTAACGGGAAATCAGTATAATAATTTAGTCTTGGTCATTAATAGTAAAAAAAGAATAATACCTAATAGTACACGCTTTATTCATGCAGTTTAAAAAACACACACATGAAGAAAACTTTGTTAACTCTTTTTTTACTCGGGCTTACTCTTGTCGCTAAATCTTTAAACAACAGCGTAGAACAATCAACTTAAGGAATCCAAACTGGATTTTTGGGTATTTGGTTTCAATACGAATTTAAATTATCAGATCAATTAGCATTAAGAAGTGAAATGGGCATGCCATTCAAATTTTTAGTGAAATAAACAAAGCGAAATCGTGGTTGCTAAAAAAATAATTTATTACTGTTAGTAAAGTTAATTAACCAATCTAAATCCATAACATTTACAAGCTTATTATTTGTTTGCAATTCCTTTTTTTATAACTTAGCTTACTTAAGTTGTTAACGCTAAACAAACCCCAATTGTATCCCTTAAAACAAGAAGCTTTAAATTTTCGATTTGTTTACCTATTAAATGACCTAACCGTAAAGATAAATACCCCTTGCGACACCTCGGGAGTGGTGAACCATATGAATAGCAAAAATTAAAATCAACAATCCAAACTCAAGAATATGAAGAAAAATTACCTTCTAGTTTTTATTATTTTACCAATGTTTGCCTTTTCTCAGTTTGATGTAAATACTGTGGAAGTGACAACAAATGATTTAGTTTACGATAGCAATACCGATCGAATTTATGTATCTATTCCAAGTTCAAATGGTGCTAATGGCAATAGTATAGGTGTTATAAATCCCAATAATAACACCTTAGAGAATACTGTTTTTATTGGAAGCGAGCCCACTGCATTGGCAATTTCTGATGATGGAAAATATATTTATAGCGGATTTAGCGGTTCATCAACGGTTAGAAGATTTGAAATTTCTACTCAAACATCAGGACTTCAATTTAGTTTAGGCTCTGATTCTTCAAATGGTTCTTTTTATGCTGAAGATATTGAGGTAATGCCTGGGCAATCAAATACCATTGCTGTTTCAAGAAAAAATATTGGGTTTACACCAAGACATGAAGGGGTAGCAATTTATGACAATGGGGTTATCAGACCCACAACTACACCAGCCCATACAGGAAGTAATAAAATTGAATTTAGTGCTCAAAATTCTCTAATTGGATATAATAATGAATCCACAGAATTTGGAATAAGAAGAATGTCAATAAATAGTTCGGGAGTTAGTGTTTTAGGTGTATCACCAAATGTATTATCTGGAGCTGACGAAGATTTTAGTTATTTCAATGGCAAAATATATGCAACTGATGGCACCGTTGTAGATGCAACAGGTTCATTATTTGTAGCGGGAACTTTTTCAAATGTTAATGGCCCTTCAGTATATGATACGAATGCAGACCTAGTTTGTTATGCAAGTTTTGATTTTTCTGGAAATATAGTATTCCAAAGATTTAATCCAACTACTTTTTTACTGGCAGATAATTTACCAATTTCAGAAGCTTTTGGTGATGTAAATAACATTATTACATGCGGAACAGGTTGCTATGCCTTTAACAGTTCTGACAATAAAGTAGTAATTATTAAAGATGCAACTTTAGGATTAACCCAATTCGATTCTAAAAATCAATTAAGCATTCATCCAAACCCAACCGTTGACTATATCAGTGTAACGAATGGTGAAAATATTGAGAAAATCCTAGTTTACGATTTAAGAGGTAAAATAGTAGCCAATTTTAATAATAAAGCGGACCATCTATATTTAGGAAATTTAGCTTCAGGTACTTATTTTGTTAAAATTCAAGACAAAAATAATAGAACAATAAATAGAAAATTATTAAAGAAATAACCCCTCTCGACACTTCGAGAATAGTTAAACGTATGTTGGTTGTAATTGAAACAAAAATTATAATTTAATTTTTAATATAATGAAGAAATTAATACTAGGACTAATTGTAGCTGGACTATTAATAAGCTGTAATAAATCAAAAAAAATATTTGATTTAAAACAATTTTGCAAATACACGATAGCGTGTTATAAGAATGATAACATATCAGAAGCACGAGCATTGAGAATAAAAAAAGAGGAATTAATGAGTGCGATAACCGCAATGACTATGCCTGAAACCAATAAAAAGCAAGAATTAGAAGCTACAGAAAATCGAGCAAAGAATGGCTATTTTGATAAAACAAGATTAGAAAAAGCCTATTCAGAATTTAGAACAGTACAAGACAAAGATTTTTGGGAAAACTGTACAATTGAAGAATATAAGTATCTTCAAACTGAAGATTTTTTTGGTTTTGAAATGGCGGAACCCATCGTTGTTTTAAAATATGGAGATAAAACCAAAAACTTTAAAATAGGTGAATTAATAAAAACTCATAAAGGGTGGAAAATACTTGGAGCTGGACCCAGTTGGAAATAAAATAACTTCGTAAAACAATGTAACACCAACTTCAATTTGGAAGAATTGAATGACCAAATAAAAATTGTGGAGGCCGAAATACTAGAATGTCGAAATAAACTTAACCGAAAGAAAAAACGCATTCCACTCCTAATTTTTATCGGAATTGCACTCTCTTTTATTTTTCCGTATTTACCTGGTAGACGTGGAAGAAGACCAATGATGGAATCTTGGAAATATCATTATGCGGTACTCTTTTGTGCGGTAATTATTGCAATTGTTCTTGCCATTAGTTATTCAATGGATAAAACTAAATTAGAGAAAAATTTACGTGCATTGAAACTGAGAAAATATCTTATTGAACAAAAAAGACAAACAAAAAATTGAGCTAATACCCTCCCCACACTTCATACATATGTTGGCAACAATTGACGCAACTAAATGAAGTTTCTAACATCTTTTTGTATAAATAACACATATGAAAAACAGAAATTACCTTATCACTTTCCTATTAATAAGTGGACTACTATTTTCTTGCTCATCTGATGATGACTTTAACTATCAAAATGATTTTGAAAGCAGCCAAAAATCTTGGTTGAGTTTTAAAGAATCTTCAAACAATTCGTATACCTATGTGGTATCTGGCGGTTCTGTATTTACCAGTTATGGATGGGAGACTACTATAACAGTTTCAAATGGAAAAGTAATTGAACGGGAGTTTAGATACACCACTGGTGCAGAAAATTTTATTCCTGTAGACCAATTGGAATGGATCGAAAACGAAAATGAAATTGGCAGTTCAGAACACGAACATACAAGTGCTTTTTCTGCATTAACCTTAGATGAAATATATAACCTAGCAGAACAAGAATGGTTAATTAAAAGAAAAGGGGCTACCTCATACTTTGCATCAGAGAATAATGGGTTAATCTCATCTTGCGGCTATACTAAAAAAGAATGTTTAGACGATTGCTTTGTTGGAGTTACAATTAAAACCATAACAGCTTTGTAAAATTTGCCTAATTATTAAATTAATAAAAACCGTTGTCCAAAATCGATGTAATTTATTATTGGCTTGTATGCCTTTTTTATAACTTAGCTTACATCAATTAGTAACGCTAGGCAAATGCCCAATTTTCTCCCTTCCTACCGAAGTCTTAAAATTTAGATTGCCTTTAGTTGTTAACTATTTAACCGCGTTTTTAATTATTGTTTCTGCCTGTTCTACTGAAGTCCAAGTTAAAGTATTTCGATTAAACAATTGATAATCACCGCCATCATCCCACAGAATGGTTAATAAATCTCTTGCAGTTGCTTCTTTAGCATAAAACGCAGCATATTCAATACGATTTTTAACCGCTATAGTCTTTTTTGTTGCCCATTCTCCCAATATAACAGGGCGTTTTTCTTCAACAATCCATTTTTGTCTAATTTTATCAAACTCGGCTCTCAAATCTGCTTTGTCTTGAGCAGACCCCCATGTTCCTTGACCTTCTAGGGCAAACAAATAGGGAAAATAAGAGTGCAAAGAAATAATAATCTTTGGGTCGTTATTTGGAATAACTAATCCGTTCATTGCGTCAGGAGAAGTGCTTGCTGCCCAAGTAGGTATCATAAGATGCCTTTTAGCGTTGTTACCACCAGTTGCTCTTATAGCATCTACTGATGTTTTAAGATAATCGTTAATAATATTTCGCCCCTCAAGAGTACCTCCAGTCCATTCCTGCGGAATGTTTTTGATTCTAGGTTCGTTCATTACTTCAAAAATTAAAGATTCATTGTATTCTTTAAAATAGGTAGCAACTTGTGTCCAAAGACTGTGCAAACGCTTATTAACATTCACGGCTAAAGATGGTATAGGTTTGGCCCACTCATTATCATGGTGTAAATCTATTATTACGTGCATTTGATTTTCTAAACCGTAATCAATTATTTTTTTAATTCTTTCAAGGTAATTTAGTTCAATTTGATAAGGTGCAATAGCACTTTGATTCCACTCCCAAGTAACAGGTATTCTTAGCGTTTTGAATCCCATCTCACTTACGGCATCAATTATTGCTTTGTTGGGAAGTGGATTTCCCCAATCGGTTTTATCTTTGGAAACCACATCAAAACTATTTCCTAGATTCCATCCTACACCCATTTCAGCAACCAATTCAAAGGAAGTAATATCACGAGCCTCACCAATTCCGTGCATACTTGAGTCTACCGTAGCAGTGGGCAGGTCGGGTTGTAGATCTTGAACAGGGATTGGGTCTTTAATCGTTGGTGTTTCATTTGATTGACCACAAGAAGAAAGGAATACGAACAAAGCAGATACGCCAATAATTATAAGTTTTAGATTGTTGGATTTCTTAAAAATTCTTGATTTCATATCATCATTTTATTTGTAATCAAATTTAAGAATTTATTCAAAGATAAAGTCATCATTAAGATAATGATTAACGTTTATGCTCTGATTTTAATCGAGGTGAAATAACCGATGGGTATTCTGACAGTCTCCACTGCAAGAAAGAGATCCGTTAGTGCCATTTTTGCTCAATTAAAGTGTTTTTTGTAAGGATAACTATCGGGATTAAATGAAACAAAAGAGGTGTCTAGAAATCTTTTTTTTAAATTCACTTTACATTAATTCAGTTTGTTTCTAAACGAATTAAAAATTATATTTGTACGTAGTCGCTAAACAAAAACCCAATTTTCTCCCTTCAACCCAGAAGCTTTAAAATTTGAATTTGTTTTAGTAATTAACAGTTTAAAATAATAACCCTACCGATACTTTGGGAATGATTATACATATAATGTAGCTAATTTGATGAAAATAATATTTTTTATAATATCTCTGACAACCGTCTCATTTCTTCAAGCACAAGAACAAGAGCCAACCGTTTATTCAGAAATTTTCGACAATTACTCCCCTAGAAATTATTATCGAGTTAAAAACGGACAGCCTAACAACTTAACAATTAATGATACAATCATTTTGAACAAATCTGAAACATGGATTGAAAAAAATATTTATACGTTTGAAAGCCCAAATAAAATTCTAGTTAAAAAGTTTAGGAATGATTCTTTAGCTAAAGATGAAATATATAAACTTGATTCTATCGGTAGATTAATCAATTATGAAGGAAATATTAAATACAGTAAAGGTGAGTGGTATATAACAAGGTTAAACTTTACTTATGAATCGAATAAAAAGATAATTGAAAAGATTAACCGATTCGGTAAAATTCACATGCGTTACGAAGTTGAGTATGATAGCCTTAAAAATCCAATAATACTTAGAGATATTATTGTTGGTCCAGATTACACAAAATTAGAAAGTGTAAAATATGATTATAAACATGGAATTTTTACGCACATGGATTTCAACTATGATGGAAATTTAAGTAAAGAAGAAGAAGGTTATATAAATCTTGATTACGTAATTGATAGAAATAAATTTGGAGATATTACAAGAATGTACTGGATGACGTCAAATAAACAAGATAATATTATTTATGACATCGAATATGTTTATGATCAGTTTAATAATTGGATAAAAATGGTAAAAATATTAAACACGGGGAATACTAAAAAAGTTTACTCGAAAACCTATCGCAAAATTAATTATAATAACTAACAGTAATAATAATTCACGTGGCGACCACAAAGCTTAGGGTTTTTACGAAAAATTACTAACTTTAAAAATGGCTTGGTACTTAAAGACTATTCTACAACGAAACAAGAGCTATAATTTGACCATAAAAAATGAAAATTGATTATAAATTGGATAAAATTTTTCCCTTAATGTTCATAATTATCGGAATTACTCTTATTGTTTGTGGACTAATACTTCTGGGAACTTTTGACTCAAGAATGAAAATTGGAATTACAATTTTATCATTTGGACTTATAATAGTATTTACTCGAAAAGGAACAATTGTTGATTTTAATCAACGCAAAATAAAACATTATGTTGGACTTTTCTTTATTAAAATCGGAAACTATAAAACAATAGAAGATTATACTTTTATCTCGGTGTTAATGATAAATCAAAAGAGTTTCGGATATAGTAGAACGGGAGTTCAATTCTCTGAAAGAAAGAGAATTTATAGAATATGTCTGTTAAATAAGACACATAGAAACCGATTAAAAATTGCAGATTTTAAAGACGAAAATAATGTCCATTTAGAAGTACAAAGAATAGCTAAAAATTTGAAGTTGGAATATGTTAATTATAGTCCGACATAAAACACTAAAGTCACCAACAAAAAAACCAACCTAAAACCTCTCAACGACTCAATATAAAAACTAGTAAAGTTTACTTAGACCATTCAATTTTTGAATAAAAATTTGAAAGCCGCTCTAAACCCCTAACATTTACCGCTTTATTATTTGTTTGTAACCCTTTTTTTTATAACTTAGTTTACATAAATTTGTAACGCTAAACAAACCCCTATTTTCTCCCTTCAATCCAGAAGCTTTAAAATTAGATTTGTTTTAGTAATTTAGCCTTAGGAAAAATAACCCAATTGCATATATACGTAGGAATAATATAAAATAAATACTCTACGAAATAGAGTAACTTTGTAGAAAATGGCTGCAGCAGAACAAATAAAAAGTTTAATTAAATCTTTCGGAGATGGAGATGAATCTCGATTCTTTGCGACTGCTATGCAAATTGCAGCTTCTGAAGCAAGAAAGGGGCATACTACTTTTGCACAAGAACTAAAAAATCTAATAGAACGGGCAAAAAAAGAGCGTTCAAATTCCTTTTTAGATAAAAGGAAGACTATTTCAATATCTAAACCCAAACGAGAATTAAATGAACTTATTGAAGTATTTCAACCTAAGATTAAGCTCAATGATATGGTTTTGGATAAACAGGTTAGAGAATCCTTAGATCGCGTTGTAGAAGAGCAAAGAAAAGTAGATCTTTTAAGACAACATAATCTAACTCCAAAAAGGAAACTATTGTTGACAGGTATACCTGGTTGTGGAAAGACAATGACTGCTCAAGCCTTAGCAGGTGAATTAGGTCTTACTGTTTTTATAATACGACTTGACGGCCTTATGTCAAAATTTATGGGAGAATCCATAGCAAAATTGAGAATGATATTTGATGCTATGGAAGATCATAGAGGGGTTTATTTATTTGACGAATTTGATTCCATCGGTGCTCAAAGAGATCAAGGACAAGATGTTGGGGAAATAAAGAGAGTTCTAAATAGCTTTCTTATTAACATTGAAAAAGATCAATCTAATAGCATTGTAATTGCAGCAACTAATTTACCTGATTCTTTAGACAAAGCATTATTCAGAAGATTTGATGATATTATCCGTTATCCATTACCAGAAATTGGAGAGATTAAAAAAGTTCTAAAAAAGAATCTATATGGATTCTCATTATCAACAAAAACATCTCTTGATAAAATTGCTAAACAAGCCATAGGACTTAGTTATTCAGATATTGTTGGAGCTTGTGAAGAGGCCATAAAGGAAATGATAATTTTTAGTAAAACTAAAGTTACTGTGTCATCTCTTATGACTTCACTTGAAAAGCGAAAACTATAATTTTAAATGACTGACCAAACCCCTCTTAGGCATATAAAAATTGAAGGCTATTCTCAAACTAGAGATTACATAAGCCCTAGACGAGGTAATTCCCCTCCTATTAAAATCCGTGATAGAAGGGTTCATGGGAGTAGAATCCAACAGCATATAAATAGTATAAAAAAACAGTTTGATTCCTTAAAAGAAATTGATCTTCCTGATGGTATAGTTCGTGATGATGCTGTTTATGTAGAGTTTATTTCTGACTACGATTTTGAACTTGCTTTTGATAGTCTGAATAGTGATGCAGCAATTCCTAAATTTCAACTTCTCAATATCAAAAAAGAAACCACAGAAGATGGTTCTAGATATAGGGTAAATGTAATGTTAACTGAAGGAGGAATAAGTCATTTCTTAATAAAAGTAAATGAATACATTTCAGAGAACACAAGATATAAAGGAAAAGAAACAGAAACGCCAAAGAACAATAAGCTTATAAGTAATATTGAATCCATTCAACTTGCAACATTAGAAGCATTTTGGACAGAACCTCGTGAAAACCCATTCCCAGAAGAAAATGATATAGTTTGGTGGGAAGTATGGTTTAGAAAGAAAAAAGGAATTGAGCCTGCTTCAGAATATAATAAAATAATCTATCAATTGGGATTAGTTGACGCTCAAATTTCTGAACAAGAATTAATCTTCCCTGAACATTTTATTAAATTAGTAAAAGCTTCCCCTCGTCAACTTTCAGAATCACTTTTTTTACTTGATAATCTTGCTGAATTAAGAAAACCTAAAGAAACTGCTGATTTCTTTACCAACTTAAATATATCGGAAAAAGAAGATGCTGTTAATGAACTTAAAAGTAGGATTGAAAATCATACAACTAAAAATAGTGTAGCAATTTGCATATTAGATGCTGGTGTTCAAAAACAACATCCTTTACTAAGAGATTTTATCCCCAATAGTAACCTTTTTAGTTATAAGCTAGATAGTTGGGGAACACACGACAGTGGCAGTGGAATTGAAGGAGGTCATGGAACAGGCATGGCAGGACTCGCACTTTATGGAGACCTTACTGCCGCTTTTTCTTCGACAAGTAATATTCAAATCTATCACCAATTGGAATCTGTCAAATTCATAAATAAGCCTGACCCTCACAATCCGCTTTTTTATGGTGCAGTTACTTTGGAGGCAGTCAACACACCTATTGTTTCTGCTCCATTTCGCCCAAGAATATATTGTATGGCGGTGACAGATAAAGATCAAGCATATTATGGCCGTCCTTCATCTTGGTCAGCATCTTTAGACAAAATCACTTTTGGTAGTGAAGATGAAAATTTGGAGAAACAATTATTTTTTGTTTCAGGCGGAAATGTAATCATTGAAACTCCTAGTGAATTTCCAGATAAAAATGTTTTAGAATCAGTACATGATCCAGCTCAGGCATTTAATGCAATAACCGTTGGAGCTTATACTGAAATGGATACTATTGATTATAACGAATTTCCAGACTCAGAATTATTGGCAGAAAGTGGAGGAATGTCACCAGCTAATTCAACATCTGTAATTTGGGAAAATGATTGGGCTATAAAACCCGACATAGTTATGGAAGGCGGAAATCTAATAAACCAAAGAGGTGATATTGTAACCTCTCATTCCTTACGACTTTTAACTATACACAAAAATTATCGCTCAAATTTATTGCAAACCTTTGGAGACACCAGTGCAGCAACGGCATTAGCTTCTCGTTTTGCTGCTAGACTAAAAAATGAATATCCAGGTTTATGGCAAGAAACAATTAGAGGTTTAATGATCCATTCTTCTGATTGGACACAAACCATGTTAGGCGGTAAAAGTATACAAGACGTAGCATCTTTTAATAAAGACGAGAAAAGAAACCTATTGCGGTCTTTCGGATATGGTGTTCCAAATTTAGAAAAAGCTCTTTATAGTGCAAAAAATTCATTGACATTAATCGCAGAAAAAGAAATAAAACCATTCAAGAAGGAAGGTAATATCAAGTTTAATGATATTCATTATTTTGAACTTCCCTGGCCAGCAGAAGTTCTTCAAGATAGCTTAGGAGAGACAGATGTAAAATTGAATATTACACTTTCTTACTTTATTGAACCAAATCCCGGTAGCAGAAAATACAGTAATAAATTCAGCTATCAATCACATGGTTTAAGATTCAATGTTATTAAACCAAATGAAGATGTAGAGACTTTTCATAAACGAGTGAATAAAAACACTCGTGAAGAAGGAGAAAGCGGATTTTCTGGAGAGAGTTGGATAATTAAAGAACAATACCGAAATAAAGGATCAATCCACCGTGATTTTTGGATTGGTTCTGGTGCAGATTTAGCCACGAGAAATCAAATAGCAGTTTACCCCGTTTCTGGCTGGTACAGAATGAGAAAAAAACTTGAAATGTATGATTCTTCTGTGAGATATAGCTTAATTATTACAATTGAAGCACCTAAAATTGACGTAGATATTTACACTCCAATAAGAGTATTAATTCCTATAGAAGTATAAAGTCAGCCAATACAATTTACCCAGTTATATCATTTCTCCGAGGTTAGGCAAGAGTAATTCCAATAAGCAGTAATTGACAAAAATATATTGAACGAAAATACAGTAATATTAATAGTATATAATTAGCGTAACGGATAGCTAAAATACCATAAACAAACAATTCTGTAAATATAATATTTTAATCTCGCCATTTTTAAAAAGCTAAGAGTAATAAAAACTTTTTCAACAAAATAAATTAACGGCTAGCACTAGTTCATTTTTAATAAAGTTAACGTAATTTTGAAGTTCAAAATAGTTGTATAACATGAATTTTAAAGGCGTACTCTTTGATTTAGACGGTACATTGGTAAACTCACTAGAAGACATTGCCAATGCAATGAATAGTGTGTTGTCCCATTATAATTACCCTACACATACCTTAGCAGACTACAAGTCATTTACCGGAAAAGGAATTTTAAGCTTAGTTCAAGTAGCCTTACCAAAAACGGCCCGAGATGAAAAAACAGTGACTTCATGTCATCAGCAATTTCTAGAAATTTACAGTGAAAATTGCACCGTTAACACAAAACCTTATGACGGTATTGTTGCTTTGCTTGACGAATTAAAAGCTCGCCAATTAAAACTTGCGGTTTTTTCTAATAAAGCAGATCATTTCACTAAAAAAATAGTAGAAACCTTAATGCCTGGTTATTTTAATAGCGTTGCAGGCTTAAAAATTGAAGCTTATAAAAAACCCAATCCCTTAGTGGCCTTACAAATTTGTGAGCAGTTAAACATAAAACCCGAAGAGACTATTTATGTTGGCGATACCAATGTAGATATGCAAACGGCTACCAATGCAACTATGTATGGTGTTGGCGTACTTTGGGGCTTTAGAAGCAAAGAAGAGCTTATCGAAAACGGAGCAAAACAAACACTAAACCACCCTTTAGATTTACTACAATCTTTATAAAACGAACTACATCATGAAAACACGACAATTAGGCAACAACGGATTCAACGTAAGTGAAATTGGTTTAGGCACATGGCAAATTGGAGGTAATTGGGGGCAAGATTTTTCAACCCAAAAAGCCATGGATATATTAACTACCGCCGTAGAAAATGGGGTTACGTTTTTTGATACTGCTGATGTGTATGGAGACGGAAAAAGTGAAGCCTTTATTGGCGAGTTTTTAAAAAATACAGATACAAAAATTAAAGTGGCTACTAAATTTGGTAGAGGAGCAACTGTTTTTCCGAATAACTATACTAAAGATGAGCTTAAAAAAGGTATTGAAGCATCACTAAACAGACTTGGCGTAACCTCTTTAGATCTCATGCAATTGCATTGTATACCCACCGCTGAATTAAAAAAAGGTGACATATTTGATTGGTTACGGGATTTTAAAAGTGAAGGACTCATTAAAAATTTTGGTGCAAGTGTAGAATCTGTTGAAGAAGGGTTACTCTGCTTGGAGCAAGACGGCTTACTAGCCTTACAGATTATTTTTAACATCTTTAGACAAAAACCAATTACTGAATTGTTTTCACAAGCCGAAGCTAAAGGCGTGGGCATTATTGTTAGGCTGCCCTTAGCCAGTGGTTTGCTTACAGGTAAGTTCACCAAAGAAACTAAATTTCATGAAGAAGATCATAGAAATTTTAATAAAGACGGTGCCTTTTTTAATGTAGGCGAAACTTTTGCCGGACTTCCTTTTGAAAAGGGTATTGAAATTACGGAAGCTCTAAAAGCATACGTTCCTGAAGGTTTAACCTTAACACAAATGGCATTACGTTGGATCTTAGACCACAAGGCGGTTTCAACAATAATACCTGGAGCTAGCTCACCAAAACAAGCAGAAAACAATGCTTTTGTTTCTAGTATAGCACCATTATCTAAGGAACTGCATCAAGAACTCACTGAATTTTATAATACGGCTATTCACGAATACATTCGCGGGGTTTATTAATTTTTATTTGGACATAAATTTCGATAGGGCGTGAATAATAGACCGCAAATTTATCCTTAACTTGCCCTTATAATTGACCAACCCTTGTCTTATGCGTTTCAAAAAATTAAAATTCCCCTCAGCACAAACCATTTTATTAATAATTGCGGGTTTAGTGGCCCTACTCACATGGGTAGTACCTGCCGGAAAATTTGATAGCTTAACCTATGATGCTACTGCCAACGCATTTACCAAAACAAGTTTAGAAACAACCACAACATTACCTGCCACACAACAAACCTTAGACAATTTACAGATTAAAATACCCTTAGAAAAATTTACCAGTGGTGCTATTTACAAGCCTATTGGCATCCCCAACACCTACCAACAATTAACATCTAAACCACAAGGTTTTGCCGCTTTTATGCAGTCGCCCATAAAAGGGATTATTGCCGCGGCAGATATTATTTTCTTAGTCTTAATTATTGGCGGTCTTATTGGTATTATGAACCTCACCGGAGCATTTGATGCCGGTATTGCTTGGCTAGCAAAAGCCTTAGAAGGAAGAGAATTTATTTTAATTATTCTAGTTACCTGTTTGGTAGCCTTAGGCGGAACCACTTTTGGATTGGCAGAAGAAACCATTGCCTTTTTCCCGATATTAATTCCCGTTTTTATAGCTGCAAAATACGATGCTATGGTTGGTTTGGCGTGTATCTTTTTAGGCTCTTCCATTGGCACGATGTGCTCTACGGTAAATCCGTTTTCAACCATAATAGCCTCTGATGCTGCGGGTATCAATTGGACCACCGGACTCAACGGTCGGTTTTTAATGCTAATCATTGTACTTTTTATCAGTATTTGGTACATATTGCGTTATGCCAAACGTGTAAAAAACGACCCTACAAAATCTATTATTTACGATCAGAAAGAAGAAATAGAAGCACTTTTTCACATTAAAGAAACCAATGCTAAACTTAAATTAACCAACAGATTACGATTAATTTTATTGGTATTTACCTTGAGTTTTGTCATTATGATTGTTGGCGTTTCTAAATTAGATTGGTGGTTTGTAGAAATGACCACTACCTTTTTAGTAGGAGCTATAATTATAGGGTTTTTAGGAAAAATAAAAGAATCTAACTTTGTAGAAGCCTTTTCTAAAGGAGCTGGTGAATTGTTAGGGGTGGCCTTTATTATAGGTATTGCCAGAGGTGTTTCTGTACTTATGGACGATGGCTTAATTAGCGATACCATGTTATACCATGCAAGCACAATTACCGAAGGCATGAACAAAGGTGTTTTTGTAAATTCCATGCTTTATATTTACGGAGGCTTGTCCTTTTTTATTCCGTCTTCTTCGGGTATGGCGGTATTAACCATGCCTGTTATGTCTCCATTGGCTGATACTGTTGGCGTAGGCAGAGAAGTGATTGTGAACACGTACCAATATGGTATGGGTTTGTTTTATTTTATAAACCCCACAGGCCTAATTTTAGCCTCTTTAGCTATTGTAAAAATTGGTTATGACAAATGGTTAAAATTTGTACTTCCCTTATTTATTACGGTTATTTTAGTAACCATGATAGCACTTACAATTTCTGTGTATTTATGATACTTGCTATAATTTTAAGTCTGGTCTTTTTTTTATTAGCAGCAATTCATTTCCATTGGGTTTTTGGAGGCAGTTTTGGTTTTGCCGCTTCATTGCCCACGAAAACAACTGGCGAAGGTGTTTTAAATCCCAAAAAAATGGACAGTGCCGTTGTTGCCATTGCACTGACCACTTTTGGCCTTTTTTATTTGGTGAAAGACCATCTCATTAACGTAAATCTTCCAACATGGATATTTACCTATTTCACGTGGATTATTCCTGCTATTTTCTTATTAAGAGCTATGGGAGATTTTAAGTATATCGGTTTTTTTAAACGGGTAAAAACTACTGATTTTGCCAGATTAGATAACCTCTTCTTTTCTCCTTTGTGTTTAATTATTGGTGTTTTGGGAATTTTGACTGAAGTATTGGGGTAATAAAAAGAACGGTAAAAACCTGTATTTTAGACTTTTCAATCCCTCCGTCTTCCGACTGAAAAAGTCGGAATCCACCTCCCTTTCACTAAAGGGAGGAGCCAAAAAATAATATTTATTATAATTTATAGTAACTTAGAAGTCACATAACCAAACTTAAAGCCATGGAAAAAGCATTACAAACAATGATTGACAATATGCCTGAGAAAACAGGTAAATCATTAGAACAATGGAAAAGTATACTACAATCTAAAGACTTCGAAAAACATGGCGAAGCTGTAAAGTATTTAAAAAGTGAGCATCAAGTTACGCATGGATTTGCAAATACAATTGCTACACTTTCAAAAGAAAATAATGACACTGCTGAGGACTTGGTTACCAACCAATACAAAGGTAAAGAAGGTTTATTTCCCATTTATGAAAAATTAATTGCTACCGTAAAATCTTTTGGTAATGATGTTACTATAACTCCAAAGAAAACAACGGTAAGCATTATAAGAAAACGGCAGTTTGCGTTAATAAAACCTGCAACCAAAACCCGAATTGATTTAGGTTTAAAATTAAAAGATGTTCCAACTACAGACCGACTTGAAAACTCCGGTCCTTTTGGAACCATGTGTACGCACCGCGTAAAATTAAATTCAACCGCCGAAATTGATAAGCAGTTATTCAATTGGTTAAAAGAAGCTTACGAAAAAGCAGAATAAAACGGAGAAAATTAAAGTTATTTCCAAAAAAATAAAGCTAAAGTGCTAGCCTTTAGCAATTTTAAGCTGTTTTTATTGTTTTTTATAGTGTAAATTAATAAATTAGCACCTTATTTAATCGCTAAACATGTTCTCCCCTAACTCCCCCAATTTTACAATTGGACTACATTTATTAAAAAAAGGAATTAGGTTTACTTTCTTACCTAAAGTACAGCATGTTTTAAACATACCTAACTATCTTTAAAACCAACTAAATCAACCTTACATGTCACACCCGCATTCGCATAGAAAGAAAAAGTTCATGGACCATTACAGTAAACTAAGTGAACAAGATTATAAATTAGAAGTATTGTATTCTCAACAAATAACACGTCAAAAACTGGAAAAAATACGGGCTAATTTGAGTATCATTATTTGGACTATGGCCACCTTTATTGTAGTGGCTATAATCTGTACGTTTTTTGTAGTTTACCGAGCAGGACTGTAGTTTTTTCGAGCTTTATAGAGATCTATTATATTCACTAAAATAAACATTACAAAAGCAGGTAATACCCAACCCAGACTATAGTTGGCTAACGGAATACTACTTTGTATGCCGCTTAAACTTTCTGCAGGAAGTATAAACTGTAAAAAATCTGGTATACTGAATAAAAAAGTAATGATGACTACCATTCTAAAAACAGCTTTAGAAGCAAATTTGTCGGGTACCACATTCAATAAAATCAGTATGATGGTTATCGGATAAATAAACATTAAAACGGGTAAAGCAATCATAATAATAGAATAGAAATTAAGCTGCCCTACTAAAATACCTAACACACAACCCAATACTGCGGTTATTACATAGGCTTTCTGAGAGTTTTTAAACAAACCTTTAAAGTAATCGGCTGTACCTGTAACTATCCCTACAGCAGTTGTAAAACAAGCCAACGCTATCAAAACACTTAAAAATAAATTCCCAATGGGGCCTAAGGTTCGTAGACTAATTCCCATCAATAGATTGGCTCTTTGCATATCACTACTTAAAGCGTCGTCAATAAATATTTCTGCACCATAAAATGACCCTAAAGCAATGAGTCCCGCATAAATTATAAACAAACCTGAGCCCGCTATAAAGCCTGCCTTTTTAATCAACACTTTATTAGCCTCAAATGAAGCATTACTTTTTAAATTTAGTGAAATAATGATAACGGCTCCCACCACAACGGCACCAATAGCATCAAAAGTTTGATACCCTTCTAACAGACCATCTACAATTGGCGTCTTAAAGTTAGATGGATTCATCAGCATATCACTAGAAAACAAACCAATCCCAATTACTAAAAAGAGCATGACCACAATGAGAGGCGTCAAAAACTTACCTATGAAACTTAATATTTTAGAGCGATTGAGCACAAATAACAGCACCAATCCGAAATATACACTACTGGTTAATAACGGACTTGTTTTAAAAAGTGGATAAATGGCAATTTCATGTGTGGCAGCGGCAGTTCTAGGTGAAGGTATGGCTATCGCAATGATGTAGACAATTACACAATAGATTACACTAAAAACGGGGGAAACCTTTTTACCAAAATCGTACATGGTTCCTTGTAATTTGGCATGTGCAAAAATACCGAGTATCGGTATCACTACAGCAGTAATCATAAAGCCCAATGTTACCAAAAACCAGTCAGAACCTGCATTATAACCTAATAAAGGCGGCAGTAATAAATTACCTGCTCCAAAAAATAAGGAGAACAAGGCAAACCCAGTGATAAGAATTTCTTTTGTTTTATTCACTAATTAAAAATAAGTAAGCCAATATAGTTATTTTTGTGGGATGGATAATTTTTTTACATACAAAAATACCGCGGTACGGTATCGTACTTCTGGTAAAGGAGCTGCTGTTATCTTACTTCATGGGTTTTTAGAAGATTTAACCATGTGGGATGCCGTTTCTGAAGAACTTTCAAAAAGAAATAAAGTAATATCTATTGACTTATTAGGTCATGGAGCATCCGATAATTTAGGATATATCCATACCATGGAAGAGCAAGCTGAAATGGTAATGGCGGTCTTAAAACATCTGAAATTACGCAAATATGTAATTATCGGACATAGCATGGGTGGCTATATTAATCTTGCATTTGCTAAGTTATTCCCAAGCACAATTAAAGGCGTTTGTTTGATGAACTCAACCTTTGAAGCAGATAGTAAAGAGAAAAAAATAAACCGAGATAGGGCTATTGTAGCCGTAAAACAAAATCATAAGACATTTATAAGAATGTCAATTCCCAATTTATTTTGCGAACAAAATAGAACCAGATTTAATACGGAAATTGAGCACATCATAAACAGTGCTTTAAAATTATCACTTCAAGGAATTATAGCCTCTTTAGAAGGAATGAAAATTAGAAAAGACAGTACAAGTTTCTTTAAAAAAGCTACCTTTAAAAAAATGTTGATTCTCGGAGCAAAAGATCCTGTTTTAGATTCAGAATTACTTAAAAACCAAGTAAAAAATACCGAAATTGAAGTAGTTGAATTCCCTGACGGACATATGAGTCATATTGAAAATAAAAATGAGCTCATTAAAACACTCATAGATTTTATAAAATCTTGTAATTAACATCACTTTTTAACGACAACTTAGTCACAAACACTACCTATGCAGCGAATACTATTTTTATTGACAATTATTCTTTTTACATCATGTTCTAAAAAAGAAAACTCAACGTTCACATTACAGGGTAAGATTAATAATTCTGAAAATAAGTATATCCTTCTACAACAAGAAAGTGATATAGAACGGAAAATTTCTAAACTAATAGATACTATAAAATTAGACGAAAATGGAAATTTTGAGTACGCACTTAATGATGAGCCGCACTACTATACTTTAGTACTTAATGAAAATGAAAACATACCACTAGCAATAGCTAAAGATCAGCAAATTACTATAGAGTCCATTAATTCTAAACCGTTGGTTACCGGTTCAAAAGATACCGACTTGCTTAATGCGTATGAAAAGTTGCGAAAAGAATCTTTAGACCGCTTGGTAAACACCATCAGGAAACAAATTGTTGCTGAAAACAAATCTGAAAACCCAAACCCAAAAACCATTGATTCTTTAGGTAAATTAGAGTTAAAAAATTATGATTTGCATTTGGCTGAATTAAACACTTTTATAAAGGATAAAATGGGAACTAGCATCGCCATTTACCCTACGTCATTGCGATGGAAAGATAATAATATTAAATTCTTTGATAGCTTAACTAGTGCTTTTGAAACTGCTCATCCTGATTTAGCTATTTCTAAAAAATTAAGAGAAAAAGTAACGCGATTACAACAAACGGCATTAGGCGGAAAAGTACCAGGTATTGTAATGACAGCAGCCAATAAAGATACTGTTAGCCTTTTTTCTATCACCGAAAAATATACGCTAATCGATTTTTGGGCAAGTTGGTGTGGACCCTGCCGAAGAGAAAGTGACATCTTAAATAAATTGTACGAAAAGTATAAAGACAAAGGCTTTACTATTTACGGAGTGTCTTTAGATACCAATGAAAAACAATGGACCAATGCCATGGCTAAAGACCATAGAATTTGGGCAAATGTATCTTCCTTACAAGGTTTTGAAACACCAGCCGCATATAATTTTGCAGTAACAGCGTTACCTATGAATTATTTAATAGATAGTAAAGGCATAATAATTGCCAAAAATTTACATGGGGAAGAGTTAGAAAAATTGGTTGATCAAGTAATGGCGAACTAATTATTTTAGTGCTGTTAATTCTAAACTGTTATTTTCCGAATGCTGAAACACACCTGTAATAGCTTCTTTTACAGCTAACTTTTCAGTGAGCTCATCACATAAATTAGCACAATCTATTTGAGTTCCATCTAATAACTTAAAAGTTGAATGGTCGGTCTTTGTAAAAAAAGGTTCAAAAAAACTATCGTCATAAGTTCTTGACAAAAGAATTTCGAAAGAAATTTCAGAAGCTACCTTTTCTTTACCTATCTCTTCAATAAGTTTATAGTTTATTGAACCACCGTCTGCCATTGGATTTCCAATAATTTCCTTTTCTACCTTTAACGTGTATACATAACCCAATTCATAGTCAAAACCTTCTATTCCACTATAAAAAAAATACCAATCGTCACCATCAATAGCTGCTTCTTCTTGCACCAATAAAAATTGATTAGGCATTAACGCGTTACCAGATTGTTTATAGTGATTCACTTTTAGGGTTACAATTTCCACATCATCATCACTTGTACAAGATGCTACTGAAATTAAACATGCAATAAAAAGAATCATGGAAAAGCTTATAAACTTCATAGATTAGAATTTATAAGTAGACGCGATATTAAATAAAGGGTTGCTTAGTTTATGATATAAACTTATTTCAACATGGCATTCCAACCTTGAGCTGTCAATTCTATTTTTTGATTGCCTCGTGTTATCAAATTCATGCCTTCATCTTTTTCAGTAATATGGCCTATGACCGTTAAATGCGGATTTGCCTTTATTTTAGGATAATCTGCCGTGTCAACTGTAAAAAGTAATTCATAATCTTCACCTCCACTTAAAGCCACTGTGGTACTGTCTAATTTAAATTCTTCACAAGTTGAAATTACCTGTGGGTCTAAAGGAAATTTATCTTCAAACAAGTTACAACCCACTTCACTTTGGCTACAGATATGAATAATTTCTGATGACAAACCATCGCTAATATCAATCATAGACGTAGGTTTTACATCTAGCTCTTTTAGCAAATTTGGGATGTCTTTTCTAGCTTCTGGCTTTAATTGACGCTCTACCAAATAGGTATAATTATCTAATTCAGGTTGGGCATTTGGATTGGCTTGAAAAACTTGCTTTTCACGCTCTAAAACTTGTAACCCTAAATAAGCAGCACCTAAATCTCCGGTTACAACTATTAAATCGTTAGGTTTTGCTCCATTTCTATAGACTATATCTTCTTTATTAGCCTCTCCAATTGCTGTAATACTAAGTAACAAGCCTTTTGTAGAAGAAGAAGTGTCACCACCAATTAAATCGACATTATATGTTTTACAAGCCAAGTGAATACCAGCATACAATTCTTCAATTGCTTCTAACGGAAAACGATTAGAAACTGCCAATGACACCGTAATTTGAGTTGCCTTGCCATTCATGGCATAGACATCAGATAAATTAACCATAACAGCCTTATAACCTAAATGTTTTAAGGGCATATAAGACAAATCGAAATGAACACCTTCTATCAACAAATCAGTAGTTACCAAAATCTGTTTGTTCTTAAACTCCAATACAGCAGCATCATCACCAACTCCTTTTATAGAAGATTTATGAGTTAACTTAACCTGATCTGTTAAGTGCTTTATTAATCCAAACTCCCCTAATTCAGCTAAAGAGGTTCTTTGTTCGTTTTTATCTTCTAACATATTATTTTTGTCTTTATGAGTGACGCGTCACATCTTCTAAAAATCTATTCCACATAGAATAGATTCTTGAACACGCTATAATTAATTATTTTTCTTTACTTCTATATCTTCCAAAACCCAATCCAATTCAGGGTCTATCTTATGTATTCTATCTTCTATGGTAGGTAGTATTTCTACATCTGGTTTTATTCCATATCCATCAGGATCCATTTCATACGGTGTCTCAATTTGAGCGAGACCTATATTCATTACTACTTTTGAATTAGGTAATTCAATAAATTTAAATAAACCAGCAACGGTTCCATTATAAGCACCACCAGTTTCTTCGCCTACAAAAATAGCTCTTTTATTAGCATGTAAATTTGTAGACAAGATAGAAGATGCAGAAAATGAAGCTCCATTAATCAACACATACATTTCTCCTTTAAAATACAAAGGATTTGGTTTTTTTATGTTGGCACTAGAAAATGAGTAATAGGTTTTTCCTTCATTTTTTCCAGATTTAAACAAATTGTGTATGGCTACAAAAGGTGATAACAGCACGGCTCCAATTTTCACAAATGAGGAACTATTTTTTGATAACATTGAGGTTAAAAAAGGTTGACGCGTTAACACTTCTGCTCTTTCAATTAACTGGTATTCTTTATCTGTTAAATACGAATATAATTTATCAATTTCGTCAAGCCTACCGCCCGTATTATCTCTTAAATCTAATATTAAATACTTCGTTTTTAACGAGTCTATTTTAGCAAAACTTTCCTTATAAAAATTTTTATAATTTCCGTTACCAAAGCTGCGTATTTTCATAAATGCAACACTACTATCCTTACCTATAAAATCTAAATTTCGAGTATATCTATTCCTGTCTTTTTCAAAACCATAAATATAATCTCGATTCTTCTTTTCTTTCTGCTTCAGTTTTAAATCTCTCTTTTCTTGATCTGTTAGTTTCTTTGGTTTTTTCGCTAAAGAATCTATTTCCTTTTTTTTCCCTTTTACAGAATCTTTAGGAATTCTTCTAAACATTTTCGTAAATAGAGAATCTTCTTTTTTTAATGTGATTGAAAGGCTGTCTACAAACCCTTTATCTTTATAATAAAAACCAGAAAAGCGAGAGGCTATTATTCGATTCTGAAAGGTGTTGTTATAACCATCTGATGAAAATAATTTTTTATATTTTTTAAAAAGTTTATAAATATCTTCTCCATTTATTTTGACTGCCTTACTACCAACGATGGTAGAATCTAAACCCCTTGTATCTACAATCCACAAACTGTCATTTAAGTATTCAAAATCTAAAGCATAAAACTCAAACTTATTTTTATTTAACGCCTTTCTTTCTTTACTGGTGAACCGCTTTAATGGAGGGCTAACCGTAATATGTCCTTGTCGAACTTCTGATACAACTGGAGCTAATTTTTCATAAAACTGCTTACTTGTTAAAGGCGTAACAATGGTATTTTTTAAGCTATCAAATTTATAATCTAGAGTAGGTTTTGGTATATATTGATATAACCGAGGATGTAGTTTTTGTAGTTTTTTATATGCCACATTTACATCTTTTTTTAAACTACGTGCAGAATGATTTACAGCAATTTCTTCGTTATAAGATTTAACACTTACACAAGAAAACAGCAATAAAAAAACACAAAAATATAAAAGTAGTTTTTGCATAAAAGATGGGTAAAGCACAAAAATAAAAGGAAATTTTATAATGAACTGATTTATATTGGTACTTTTAAAGTCCAAAAATACTATTTATGCCGCTAAAGCAAAACATATTAACACTTCTTTTCATTTTTGGGGGTTGCTTTGCCTTTGCACAACAATTGGAACTATCAACCATTATTGAAGCCGAAGCAAAAGCGGCAACTAAATTAATAAATTATAAAGCCAATATTAATACAGCAAACTACGATGTTACGCATCATAGAATGGATTGGGTTATTGACCCTGCCATTGCTTTTATCAATGGTGATATAACAACTACCTTTACTGCTCTAGAGAATTTAAGCACTGTAACTTTTGATTTAGATGATAACATGTTGGTATCAGCAGTTTCAGAAAACGGAACCTCATTAGCCTTTTCTCAAAATGTAAATGATGAATTAATTATTACTTTACCGCAAACATTATTACAAGGAGAATCTACAGCCATAAAAATTACATACAGTGGTAACCCACAAAGTTCAGGATTTGGCTCTTTTGAACAAACTGAACATAATGGAACGCCTATCATTTGGACACTTTCTGAACCTTTTGGAGCAAAAGGTTGGTGGCCTTGTAAACAAGACCTCAACGATAAAATTGACAGTATAGATGTGTATTTAAAAACACCAGAATTATACACTGCTGTCTCTAACGGATTAGAGCAAAGCCAGACCATAAATGCGGGACAAAAAACCACACATTTTAAACATAAATATCCCATTCCGGCCTATTTAATTGCCATAGCGGTAACAAATTACAGCACTTATAATCATACCGTAACTAATAATGGGAACCCGTTTGAGATTGTAAATTATGTATATCCTGAAAATTTAGCATCCGCCCAGAGCCAAACTCCAGTAACCGTTGAAATTATGAATTTATTTACGGAGTTATTTGAGGAATACCCTTTTGCAGATGAAAAATATGGCCATGCTCAATTTGGATGGGGTGGCGGCATGGAGCATACCACCGTTTCTTTTATGGGGAGTTTTAACCGAGGATTAATTGCCCATGAATTGGCACACCAATGGTTTGGGAATAAAATAACGTGTGGTAGCTGGAAAGATATTTGGTTAAATGAAGGTTTTGCTACGTATTTAGCAGGACTTACCATTGAAAATTTAGATGGAGACGAAGCATTTAAAAATTGGCGAACCAGCTCTGTAAATCAAGTTACTGCTCAGCTTGATGGCTATGTATATCTTTCAGATGCTGACTCTACGAATGTTAGTAGAATATTCAATGGTCGGTTATCTTACACCAAAGGATCGATGGTTTTACATATGCTCAGAAAAAAATTAGGAGATACCGCTTTTTTTCAGGGAATGAAAAATTATCTAGCAGACCCCAACTTAGCATACAGTTATGCGAAAACTCCCGATTTTATTGCAACTATGGAAAATGCAAGTGGAAAAGATTTATCAGAATTTTTTGCAGATTGGATTTATGGAGAAGGTCATCCAACCTACTCAGCAACATGGTTTCAACCTGAAAATGACGAAATAAAAATTACGATAAATCAAACCCAAAGTCATGCCTCTGTAAGTTATTTTGAAGCTCCAATTCCCGTTCGAATTACAGGAACCAACAACGAAATTTTAGACGTAGTTTTAGACAACACCACCGACGGTCAAGAGTTTACAGAATCGGTAACTTTTCAAGTAGCCCAAATTCAAATTGACCCAGATATACATTTAATTTCAACAAACAACACTGCTGTTTTAGGAATTGATAATGAAATATCCTCGCAATTTAACATTTACCCCAACCCCGTAACGAACAGACTTACAATAACCACGACAGACCTTACTAGTATTGAAAATATTATCATCTATAACACATTAGGTCAGATAGAACGTGAGTTCACTACTTCCGAAAATATTGATGTTTCAACGTTAACCAATGGTTTGCATTTTATCAAAATAAAAACGGATAAAAACACCATCAATAAATCCTTTTTAAAGCAATAATTATATGGGATTAATGCATTCTATTTTAGACAACGCTTTTAAAAATGCGAAGCCTTTAAATATAAATAAAGATTCTAAAATTATACTTTTTAGTGATCTACATAAAGGAGACAATAGTTATGCCGATGATTTTTTACATAATATGCTTATTTATCAGCATGCTATAAAAGAATATTATGACAATAATTTCACCTATATAGAATTAGGTGATGGAGTAGAACTCTGGGAAAATTATTCTTTTGAGCCCATTTACAAAGCCCATAAAAGTTCGTTTGAGTTATTAAAATTGTTTTATGATGATGACCGATTATATATGCTTTGGGGAAATCACGATATGATCTTTGGAGATCCGTTAACGGTAGAAAAAATGTTATATAAAATATTTCCACCTAAAAACATCAAACAAAAAGAGCGTCTTTTCAATTTAGAATATCACGAAAGTATGTTGTTACAAATTGAAAATACAGACAAAAAAATATTCTTAATCCATGGACATCAAGCCGATTGGTTCAATTATAGGTTTTGGAAAGTGAGTCGTTTTTTTGTACGCTATTTATGGATGCCTTTGCAGAAATGGTTTAACGTAAAAGACCCTACGAGTCCTGCAAAAAACAACACTACACTCAACAGAATTGAGAAAAAATTAAAAAATTGGATGTTGAAAAATGACAATCAAATGGTAATTGCCGGTCATACACATAGACCACGATTTCCAGATCCGGGACTGTTACCCTATTTTAATGATGGTAGTTGTGTACATCCAAATTCTATTATTGGACTTGAAATTGAAAACTTAGAAATTACCATGGTAAAATGGCATTTTGAAAAAGATGAGGATGGGCAAAATAATATTGTAAAAACGGTATTAGCTGGGCCACAAAAATTGGAATTGTATTTGTAAAAACGAATAGTTACCCAACGAATTTTCATAATACTTTTTTTACTGCCAACTGAAAACTGCTACTGCTACTGCTACTGCTAACTAAAGCCCTCTTTCTGCTTGAATTTGCTCGTATGCTTTTTGTATTTGTCTAAACTTTTCTTCAGCACCTTTTTGATGAGCTTCACCCAAGTGTCTTAACTTATCTGGATGGTGTTTTTTAGCCATTTTACGATAGGCTTTTTTAACCTCATCATTAGTAGCTGTTTTCGTTATTTCTAAAATTTTATAAGCAGTAACACTACTATACGATGTTGAAGATGATGACGAAGATGAAGAGCCATAAAACATTGCCTTAATAGATTCAAAATCGCGACTGCTAATATATAAATAGGTTGAAATACGTTTTATAGCATCAATTTCTGATTGACTAACAGAACCATCCGATTGAGCAATACCAAACAAAAAATGTAATAATTGCAATCGCGAAGCATGGGTCATATGCTCTCTGATTTGCATACATACTTGCCGTGTAGGAATAGTCCCTTTTTTTCTTATTTCATTAAATAATTTAAAAGCATTATTCGCACGCTCTTTACCATACATTCTAACAAAGTTATCACGTACATAATCCATTTCTTTTTTGCTCGATCTACCATCTGCTTTAATCACTACCGCAGCGAGTACTAACAAGCTAATTTCAAAGTCTCCACCAGCCGTCTTTGTTCCATTTCTAGGGCCTTGACCTAGTGTATTTATATCCCCTTCAGTAAATCCATCTACCAAACTACCAACAATAAAACCTAAAATACCGCCAATAGGTCCTCCTACAGACCAACCTAATGTAGCACCTATCCATTTTGAAAAATTCGACATAAAAAATATTCAATTGAGGGTCCAAAGATACATTTATCTTAGAACTATTCTTAATAATGATTATCTTTGCCATTCAATTTTAAAAAGAAAAGAATATGTATCCAGAAGAAATAGTAAAACCAATGCGTCAACAATTAGTAGATGCGGGTTTTCAAGAATTAAAAACTGCAGACCAAGTTGACGCTATATTGAGTGAAAAAGGTACCACTTTAGTAATGGTAAATTCAGTTTGTGGTTGTGCAGCAGGTACTGCAAGACCAGGGGCCATTTTATCAACTACAAGTGATAAAAAACCTGATCATTTTACAACTGTTTTTGCAGGAAATGATGTTGAAGCAGTGAATAAAGCGAGAGAACATATGATTCCGTTTCCTCCATCTTCACCTGCCATTGCATTATTTAAAGATGGTGAATTGGTGCACATGTTAGAGCGTCATCATATTGAAGGTAGATCTGCTGAAATGATTGCAGAAAATTTAGCAGGAGCTTATCAAGAGTTTTGTTAAACCTTACATTTTAACCTTCTTCATTCTTTTACTTCAGTTTTAGTAAACAGGAATGAAGAGGGATTTTTATTAAAAACATGAGAAAATTATTAGCCTATCCTTTATCTGTTATATATTACCTGTGTTTTGGATTAACACTGTTAATATTTCATCCTATTTTATGGATTAGCAATAATGTATTTGGCTATAACGCTTTAAAGAAAAGTGTTGATCTGTTTAACTTTTTCTTATTACGATGTTTAAATGTTTTAGGGACTCGCTTTACGTTTACCAATCCATATGATATAGAAATAAATCAACCTTTGATTATTGTTTCTAACCATCAAAGCATGTACGATATATCACCTATTATTTGGTATATGCGTAAACACCATCCTAAATTTATTAGCAAGGCCGAATTAGGCAAAGGCATACCTAGTATTTCTTATAACTTACGCCATGGAGGTTCTGCATTAATAGAAAGAAAAAATCCGAGACAAGCCATTACTGCCATAAAGGAATTTTCAGTTTCTGTGGTAAAAAATAATTGGGCTGCTGTAATTTTCCCAGAAGGCACAAGAAGTAAAAATGGAGTGCCAAAAGATTTTCAAAAAAGAGGATTGTTAACTTTATTTAAAGAAATACCAGAAGCTACGGTTGTTCCAATCTCGATAAATAATTCTTGGAAAACAGTACGTTACGGAAAATTTCCAATGGGCATTGGTACGCACATGACCATTACAGTACACAAACCAGTAAAAATTGCTACCTTTACAGATAAGGAGCTCTTAATAAACGAAGTTGAAACCACCATTAAAAATGGTGTTCATCCATAAAATATTTATATATATGTCGTTAAAAAATAAAAGATTAGAAGTAATGCGATTTTTGGAAAAAGATGTTGATGCATTGATTCAAAAATATTTAATCCCAGTTGATAAAATTTGGCAGCCTTCCGATTTCTTACCTGATTCTGAAGGTGATAATTTTTTTAATGAGGTTACTGAAATACGTGAACTAGCAAAAGAATTACCTTACGACTTTTGGGTTGTTTTAGTGGGTGATATGATTACCGAAGAAGCACTACCTACTTACGAGTCTTGGTTAATGGATGTTGAAGGTGTAGATCAAGTTGATACCAACCCTTGGGGAAAATGGGTGCGTCAATGGACAGGTGAAGAGAATAGACATGGAGATGTATTGAACAAATACTTGTACCTTTCTGGAAGGGTAAATATGAAAGAAATTGAAATTACTACGCAGCATTTAATTACTGATGGTTTTGATATTGGTACAGACCGTGACCCTTATAAAAACTTTGTTTACACTAGTTTTCAAGAACTGGCAACCTATGTATCTCACAACAGAGTAGCGAAATTGGCAAAAGCAAAAGGCAATAAACAATTGGCTAAAATGTGTCGTATTATTTCTGGTGACGAAATGCGTCATCACAATGCGTATTCTGAATTTGTAGAGCGTATTTTTAAAGTTGATCCTAGCCAAATGATGTTGGCATTTCAATATATGATGAAGCAAAAAATTGTTATGCCTGCACAATTTTTAAGGGAATCTGGAGACAAAATTGGTACTGCTTTTGAAGAATTTTCGAATACAGCACAACGTATTGGTGTGTACACTTCTTTAGATTATGTTGACATTTTAGACAAACTTGTAAAACGTTGGGAAATTGATAAGATTACCGACCTTTCAGATGAAGCTGAAAAAGCAAGGGACTATTTAATTAACTTACCGGCAAGAATGTTACGCTTAGCGGATCGTATGAAAATTCCTGAAAATTCTTTTCAATTTAAATGGGTAGAACCAGCGACTAAATAGATTCACTATATGGATCAAAATCAAATCATCTCTAAGACCATTGACTTTGTAAAAGACAAATTAATTGGGGCAGAAGGAGGCCATGATTGGTTTCATATTGAACGGGTATATAACAATGCCCAATTGATTTCTAAAACAGAGAATGCTGACCGTTTTATCGTTGCACTTGGTGCATTATTACATGATATCGCTGATGCTAAATTTCACGATGGTGATGAAACTGTTGGTCCAAAAGTAGCTCGTGAATTTTTATTTCAACAAAATATTGATAGTACAATAATTGAGCACGTTATTAAAATAATTGAGAATATTTCTTACAAATCATCACTTTCTAAAAGCCAAAATAAATTTACATCAATAGAACTTGACATTGTACAAGATGCAGATAGATTAGATGCTATAGGAGCTATTGGTATTGCACGTTGTTTTAATTATGGAGGATTTAAAAACAGGGAAATATACAACCCTGATATTGCCCCAAATTTAAACATGACTAAAGAGGAATACAAAAACTCAACGGCACCAACCATTAATCATTTTTATGAAAAACTGTTGTTACTAAAAGATAAAATGAATACCAAATCTGGAAAAAAAATAGCCAAGAAAAGACATGAGTATATGATAAAATATTTAGATCAGTTCGATGCGGAATGGAATGGTAAATTGTAATTGATTTCAAACAAAAAAAGCCCAATGAAAATGTTATTTTCATTGGGCTTTTTTTAATAAATTCGATGTTTTAATCTAACACAGGTGTTACGGTATATCCTTCGTCTTTTAACAATTGTATGACTCCTTTTTTACCACCTAAATGTCCAGCTCCTACAGCATAAATCACTTTTTTCTCCTTAGAAATTTCAGGTATTTTTTTCACCCAATTCTTATTTCTATTTAGTAATAAAGCATCAATCATTTTTTCATCGTTATCAAAAGATGTCAATGTAAAATTATATAAAGAATCTATATTTTCTGACTTGTATTTTGCTACCATTTTTCCGTAAAGTTCTTTTGTTTCCTCAGGATCATCTAACATTTCAACCAATTCATCTAATTGATCCTCATAAGGAATACTATCAAAAACCGACATTTGATCATTTACCGTTTCCAAACCCTTCAATTCTTTTTTAGCAGCTTTAGCCATTCCGATAAATGTCATTTCGTAACTCGCTACTTGTTTCCCCATAAATGAAGACATAATAGTAGATGACATATACAAAGGTTTAAATTTATTAAATTGTGCAAAGCCCATGCCTACGTTTTCTTTTAAATAAGCGTCTAATAATTTATACTCTGTTGAATCTACATGGTTAGACAAAAGATCTTGCTCACCAATCATCATTTCTTTCATCATTTCCTGCATCATTTCAGGACTATCCATATCCAACTCCAAATAAATTTCATCTGAACTTTCAAAGGCATCTTTCACCTTCTGAGGCATGGAAAAATCGTTTTGAGGCATCATATGTATGGTACCAAAAAAATAGGAAGTTTGGATATTGTCACCTTCTATTTTCCACAACAGACTACTTTTTTCTTGTGCTTGAACTGTTGTCATTAAAAAGCATAACAATGCAATTATTGTTACTATTTGTTTTTTCATTTTTGAGTTTTTTTGAGTGTTAAAAGTACTTCACTTTATGTTGAAATGTTACTTTAATTAAAAAGTGGGAAAACCAATATGATAATCCCACTTTTAAATGTGTGTTTTCTATTTTAATTTAGTGGTAATTTTTGCATTACCCATCGCAGGTACCACTTGTTCAATTTGACTTGCCGCTTTTTTATCTACGTCAATCAACATTGTTGTTGAGTCCTTATCATTTTCTACATTAGAAATAACAACTTTCCATTGATTATTTTCTTTTCCTGTCACTTCTAACTTCATCGTATTCAATTTTTGTGACATTACATCAAGACTATAAAAAGAGGTCTCATACCCATCCGCTAACGGCAAACGAGCCACTAACATATCATAACCAGCTCCATTGGTTAAATACGCTCCTTCTACTGGCATATCTTTGGTTTTACCCATCATTGTAAGCGAAATAGTATCTTTTGTATAGTTAATCTCAAAAGTTTGACCACCTTGTGTAATAACTCTTTTAACGGGAGTCATGTTTTCTAAATAAACTACATCCTCACTATTTCCAATTGCCGATGTAGATGCATCTTTAATAACCCATTGTGTTCCTTCCTTTTTAACCTCACGTGTTAATTGCATCGGTATGTTCTGTCCTTGAACTTCTATGGTAACATCATATTGATTTGTCGACGCTTTTAAGTCGTCACTTAAAGCAGGTAGTGTTGCAGCAACAGCTACTTTCTCTAATTTTTTATAAACTACTTTAGAAATATCTTGAGTAATTTCACCCAATCTTTTTTCAACGTCTTCACTCATATCTTTTTGATATCGACCACCTAAATGTTTGGCTAAGAATTTCTCAATTGAAACCCACATTGCCATATTATTATTTGGCTTTCTAAATCCGTGACCTTCATCATCTGCTAAGATATATTCCACATCTTTTCCAGAATCTCGCATTGAAACCACAATCTGATCACTTTCTGCCTGCTTTACTCTAGGATCATTTGCCCCTTGAATAATTAATAATGGTTTGGTAATTTTATCAGCACTAAATAATGGACTTGCTTCCGTAATTAGTTTTTTACCTTCTTCCGTTTCAGGATCACCTGTCATTTCATATAAACTTTTTCTAAAAGATTCCCAATATGCAGGTATAGATTCTAGTAATGTAAATAAGTTACTTGGCCCTACAATATCAACACCACAAGTGTAAACTTCTGGAGTAAATGCCAAACCAGCTAATGTTGCATAACCACCATAACTACCACCCATAATAGCTACTCTATCTTTATCTGCAATACCATTACCAATAAAATGCTTTACACCCCACGTAATATCATCTTGCATTTTTTTACCCCATTCTCTATCTCCTGCATTTAAAAATGCTTTTCCGTAACCACCACTAGCTCTAAAGTTCGGTTGTAGCACGGCATAGCCTCTATTCGCTAATATTTGAGCATAAGGATTATACCCCCAATAATCTCTCGGTCCTTTTGGACCTCCATGTACTAAAACGACAAGCGGTAAATTCTTTTTTGCTACGCCTACTGGTACAGTTAAATAACCAGGAATTTCTAATCCGTCACTACTTTTATAAGAAACAGGCTCCATTTTAGCTAAATGTTGTTCTACTTCTTTTAAACGTGGTCTTGGTGTATATTGATGAATCAATTTTTTTGTATCCCAATTAAAATAATAAGTATCAGAAGCTGAATTATCACTGCTTGTTGAAATCAACATTTGCTTATAATCTTTTGTAAAACTTGCAAAGCCAATTTCTTTACCTTTGAATTTCTTTTCTAAGTAGTTATACATTTTTTCCCACTTCTTATCTTTCCAAAGACGCTCTCTTTTATCGTATGTATAAGATGTATATATAATTTCACGTGTATTATCGTCTATAAACATACCTCCAAAATCAACTTTATTTTTAGGGTCACTCTCTATTTTCTCAATCTTTTGAGATTGTGGATCCATTGTATAAAGCGTAGAAAAGTTGACATCTCCTTTATTAGAAACCAAATACATTTTAGTATTGTCTTTGTTCCAACCTGCTGCATAAGCTTGTTCTTGCAAATTAGTTTCGTATATCTTCGTAAATTTATTATCGCCATCTATACGGTGAATTTCAGAATGACCAGCTTCATTAGTTCTATACGCTAATCGCGGATTTTCATCCCAATCAAAGTTCCAACTGGTTATTCTATTGTTATTTTCATACAACAAATCTAATTTACCTGTACTGATATCTAATTTATATAAATCATGCCAAGCTTTATCTCTATCATTAATACCCACCATCAATTCATTAGGGTTCTTTTTACTCGCTTGATAAATTTGAGCGGTTACATCCTTCATCGGTGTTAAGTTTTTAGAAACAGGCACACCTGTTGCTTCATCAGCTTTATCATTCGGGTTTACCGCATAAATATTATAGTTCTCATCGCCCTTATTGTCTTTTACAAATAGGATCTTTGTACCATCATAAGTCCATGAATAACCTCCTAGTGGCCTTTCATTATTTGTCAATGGACGTGCTTCATCGAAAGGTTGATCAAATTTTTTCACCCAAATGTTCATTATTCCGTTGTATTCTTTCAAAAAAGAAATCCATTGTCCATCAGGACTCAATTGCCCACTAGATATTTCAGGATTTCCAAAAAAGATATCACGATCAATTATAGGTACATCGTTTTGTTGTGCATTTGCATTTGGTATTATCAGGGTAAATAGTGTCAGCATTATTAAGATTTGTTTTTTCATTTTTAATAATTTAAAGTTAGTATATGTTTTATTTTATTATCGACTTACAGCATAGTAAATTACATAAATCCAACTAAATACGCCATGCAATATAGCCCATAAAATCGATTTATTCCTTTCCCAAGAAACAGTTACAGCAATTACACTACCCAGTCCTACTCCATTTTTAATAACCGTTTGTTGTATTTCTGGAGTAATTGTACTCTGACTGTAACTATCTAACGAGAACAACAATAGTACTGCTGTTAATTTTAGAATATTTTTTATTTTCAGTTTATTCATTCTATTTTTAATTAAAGGTTGCATAATTTTCTATTTAATTTTTAAAGAATTACGGCTTCTATTATTTTGATGATTGCATCTATTACTATTAGTATCATTTTTTATAAATTTTAAGTTAGTTATTGGATTACACCATTTCTTATGGTTATTATTTCAGTATTTTTTTTGTTATTCAATTCTATAGTTAAAAGGTCAAAATCTTTAAAACCTTTTACCTTTTTGTTTAATATTTCATTAATACGGATAGCTTCATCTTCAAAATATTGATAATCACAATCAATCATTTGATATTCTGCCTTTTCAGTTGACATACCCTCTTTACCAAATTGCAATCCTTTTGCGTAGATAATCTGATTTATCTCCGTGCAATCGCAATTTTCTTCGAGAACTTCGCTAATTAAGTCTGATCTATCTGTAGCATCTTGATAGCCATCTAAAAACCCTTTTATCATTACGGCTATAGCAACAAGTACTACTGCTATAATTACTGTTCTTGTTATATTTTTCTTTTTTGTCATGTGTTCTACTTTTAAGTGATTATAATGTTTAACTATTCGGTTTCTAATATTTCACAGTACAATTAAACCCAACACCTACCGCACCTACTTTCTCCCAATCACCTTGACTAACATCTCTAATAATCATTTTGTTCCCTAAAAATGCCGCTGAAAAAAACAGCTCATCCTCAGGTTTTGGTTCTTCAATCAATTCAAGTGTACAATAGATATCATCTTTCACAATAATGTTATACGCTTCAAGGTTCAGTGTAAATTCGCCCTCCTTTACATTAATTGGAAAAATTATATTCTGATTTACAATTTTCTCATAAGGCAGTCCATCTTTTATGCTATAGAAATTTATACGGTATTTTAGTGAATCATTACTATTCGCAGCAATATTTGTATGAAAGCTTTTAATATAGGTTGGACTATTGTTTATCCTAATTTTTGTTCCAATTTCTTGTCCAAGTGTAATTTCTGTAAATCCGAGCCTTATTCTTTTAGATTTCGATTTATTTCCAATTACTTTTTCTTTCAGTTTTTTAGCGGTTAATACAACTTCACTCAATGTTGTAACATCGGGGTAAAGTAAAATCTCTTTATTAGTCTTTAACATGTTTAAAAAATCACGGACCAGTATAGATTTAGATTTGTAGCCAATTGAGGATAGTCTAATGGAATCATTAAATACATTTGATTTCGTTTCAAATTCAAAATTACCTTCAAAATTAGTTACAGTTCCAATACTCTTATTAATGATTCCAATATTCACATAAGGGATAGGTTCGTCGGTTTCAATATCTTTTATGACTCCCTGTGCAAAATTTTGTGCGAAAAGAGACATTGTACTAATGAATAAAATGATGCTTATTTTAAATTTCATGCTATTATATTTTTTAGTTGTTTATTGTTGTTTGATTTCTGAAGCAAATAACCTTCTAAATAATAGGTTACACAAGCAAAGCCACCCCAGTTTTAGAAAAATGGGGATAAATATTAGAGTTTAAAAATCTGTTTATCAGTACTTTATCTCGACATGAGACTTAACAAACGAACGCGTCATTTGGCAACCCTAAATTTATAAATTTAGGGTAAAAGAAGTGTAAAAACCAGTTCTCTAGGAAAGTGAATTCAGTTGTTTGATGTAAAATGAAGGGTTTAAACCTGTACTTAATTTGAAGTATTTTGAAAACGAATCTGCACTTTTATAACCTATCTCTTCGGCAATTGATTGTACAGAAAAAGAACGGAATCGACTATCATTTTTCAATCTTAATATGGCATAGTTAATTCGTAAGTCATTAATGTAGGTATTAAAATTTTTCTCGAAATGTGAGTTTATTACTTTAGAAAGGTAAGTTGTATTGGTCTTAATTTTTTTGGCGACATTGTATGAATTACAATCTTGTCTTAAAAAGTATTCTTGTTCTTTTAAAGTTTGTAAGCCTGCCAATATAAGGTAAGTTGTTTCTTCATTTACCTCTGCTGAAACTTTTTCCTCAAGCACTTTATCTTTAGTGTCTATAATTTCTAAAGTAGACTTTTCTTCTTGGTTAAATTTAGATAATAATACATTGAACTTTTCCGTATTCTTCTTTTTTTCTTTAATAAGATATAATATGTAGGCTATTAAAATTAAAACTAGAACCAACCCGATACTCATAAATAAGTAAAACTTATTATTTTGAGATATTTTTTCTTTTTCTAAGTTTGATAACTTTTGTGTATGAAAAGAGGTAGAGATAGTATCTTTACTTTTTTCTAAGGCCGTTTGATTTAAAATATACTTTTCATAATACTCATTTGACTTTTCTAAATTACCCGTTTCTTTATAAATTTTGGCTAGTAATTTATAATCTTCAGTAAGGGAAGTTTCTTTAACTCTAGGTTTAGCCACTGCAATCCCTTCTTCCAATGTATGTATTGCTTTTTCTTTTTCATTTATTTTAAAATAAGTTTCTGCTAAATCATAATATACCACTGCAGGTGCTAAAACTGAATCATACTTGTATGCCATCTTTTCAGCCTCTTTTAAATTTAAAAGGGCTTTCTGAAATTCTTCTTTTTTCAAATAAATCTTGCCTCTCTGGGCAATAACACGCATCTTAAATCTACTTACCGAATCTAATTGGTCTAGCACATCATCATTTAAAATCCAAATGGCCGAGTCTTTTTCATTTAATTTAAGATAAATTTCACTCAGATTAAGAGCAATACTGGACCTATTATGCACTATGATATTTTTGTCTATATCGGTTACTTTAGTTAAAGCACTAAATGATTTCTTATTTTTTATTAATGCTTCTTTATAATCTCCAACGGTAAAATGTAAATCTGCAATAATTGCCGGCATCACTGCTTTATAAAATTCTAAATGATCCCTTTCTGCAATTATTAAACATTTATCATACGTTTTAAACGCCTTATCATATTGTCCCAGTAGTTTATAATTTTGACCTAATTGAGCCAAAATTTCTATTTCTGTAAATCCTTTAAACTTTATACTATCTCTGTTTATATTATATTTACTTATTAATTTAAGTTCTTTTTGGAAATATCCAATTGATTGTTCAAATTCTGCAATCACCTGACTATTACTACCTAGTCGATGCAACAATTTTATTATCCCCGTTGTATCATTGTTTTTTTCCGCAAGTTGTAATAGTTCTTTTTCAAAATCAACAGCTAAACGTTTATTAGAATTCGTATACTTTGAAACAGAATCTTGAAGCGTTTCATATTCTTTTTTATAATCTTTTAGATCTTGAGCATAGCTAATAGTAGTGCTAAAAGAACTAAGACAAATTAATAGGATTGATATTTTAAAAACTATTTTCACGAATTGGTTTTAATCTAAAGAATTCAGTTGTTTAATATAAAACGAAGGATTTAAACCCGTTCGTAATTTGAAGTATCTGGCAAATGAATCTGCACTTTTATAACCGATCTCTTCAGCTATTGATTGCACAGAAAAGGAACGGAATCGACTGTCATTTTTCAATCTTAATATGGCATAGTTAATTCGTAAGTCATTAATGTAGGTATTAAAATTTTTCTCGAAATGTGAGTTTATTACCTTAGAAAGGTAAGATGTATTCGTCTTAATTTTTTTAGCAACATTGTATGAATTACAATCTTGTCTTAAAAAATATTCTTGTTCTTTTAAGGTTTGTAAGCCTGCCAATATAAGGTAAGTTGTTTCCTCATTTACCTCTGCTGAAACTTTTCCCTCTAGAACTTTATCTTTGGTGTCTATGATTTCAATTGTTGGTTTTTCTTCCTGACTAAATTTCGCCAACAATACATTGAACTTTTCTGTATTTTTCTTTTTCTCCTTAATTAGATAAATAATAAAAGTTATCAGAAGCACAAGCAATCCCAACCCAATACTCATAAACAAGTAAAACGTACTCTTTTGAGTTGATTTTTCTTTTTCTAAGTTTGATACTTCTTGTGTATGAAAAGCAGATGTAATGGTATCCTTACTTTTTTCTAAGGCTGTTTGATTTAAAATATACTTTTCGTAATATTCATTCGATTTTTCTAAATTTCCAGATGCCTTATAAATTTTTGCCAATAATTTATAATCATCAGTCAGGTAAATTTCTTTTGAATTTTGTTTTTTTACATGAATACCATTTTCCAATATTTTTATGGCCTTATCATATTCTTTTAGATTAAAATAAGACTCCCCTAGCTCCAAACTAACTTCTTTCGGTGCACTAACAGAATCGTATTCATATGCTAATTCTTCAGTTGCTAATAAATAAAGTAGTGCTTTATCATATTGTTGCCTCGCTAAATATACCCTACCTTTTTGCCCTGTTATTCCAATTTTAGCATTTAAAGATAACGTATCTAATTTTTCTTTAAATCCTTCGTCAAGTATATAGAGGGCTGAATCTTTTTGATTTAGTTTTAAATAGATTTCACTTAACTCAATAATAATTTCACCTCTATTATAAATACGGGTAGCTTCAGAAATAGTCTTAGTAGTTTCCAGGGCTTTAAACGACTCTTTATGTTTTATCAATGCTTCTTTATAATTACCCATTGTAAAATGTAAATCGGCAATTAAAGTGGGCATTATATCATTATAAAATTCTAAATTTTCTTTACGAGCTATTTCAATACATTTATTATAAGTGGCAAATGCTTTTTCAAACTGACCCAACTCCTTATAATTTTGACCTAACTGTGCCAACACCTCTATTCTAGAAATTTTATTATGCTCAAGAACTTGATAAGTATAACGTTCTACATCTATTGCATTTAATAAAGCTATCTCTTGTTCAAAATATTTTATAGACTCTTTATATTCGCCTAAAAATTGATTTTGTCTACCAATAAAATGTAATGCATTAATAGCTTTTAATGTATCTCTACTCTCAATTGTCAACGCTAATACTTGTTTAGCATAAACTAATGACAACCTACCATTGCTATCAATATATTTTACTATCGAATCTGCTAGAACTTCAAATTCCTTTTTATAATCTTTAATGTCTTGTGCATTACTTTCACTTATACTAAAGAAAATTAATGCGAATAATAAAAGTGCTATTTTGTGGAAATAATTCAAAAAATTGTTGGTCAGTTTAATTTAAAAATTAGCCTTTCTTTTTTCTAAAAACGCAGTAGTACCTTCTGTAAAATCATCAGTACCAAAACATTTACCAAATTGTTTTATCTCCTTATCATAACCATTTACACCATCTTTGAATCCGGCATTAACAGCTTTTATTGCAGAAGCTATAGCTAAAGGAGAATTCTGAATTATTTTAGACGCTAGATTTTCCGCTAATGGTAAAAGTTCTTCTTGAGTCACAGTGTAGTTTACTAAACCCACTTTTAAAGCTTCATCGGCATTGATCATCCTCGCTGTCATAATCATTTCCATAGCTTTACCTTTACCTACCAATTGAGGCAAACGTTGTGTGCCACCATAACCAGGAATAACACCCAAACTCGTTTCAGGCAATCCCATTTTGGCATTATCTGAAGCTATTCTAAAATGACAAGCCATCGCTAACTCTAAACCTCCACCTAAAGCAAAACCATTAATTGCAGCGATTACAGGTATAGAAAGATTTTCAATAAAATCAAAAACTAACTTTTGACCTTGTTTAGCCAAAGCTGTCCCCTCTTTTACCTCAAAATCTGAAAATTCAGAAATATCTGCACCAGCAACAAAGGCTTTTTCTCCACTTCCCGTTAGTATAATAACCCGCGTCGTTTTATCTCCTTCAATTTCAACGAAAGCATTGTGTAATTCTGAGAGTGTCTCTCTATTTAAGGCATTGAGCTTACTTGGACGATTAATTGTAATCGTAGTAATGTTATCATCCTGCTCAATTAGAATATTGTTATAACTCATTAGTGTTTATTTTTTTGGAATGGTTATCGTAAAAACTGACCCTACTCCTAATTCAGATACAAAGGTAATATTTCCATCATAAGCCTCCACAATATTTTTTACCATGGCTAAACCTAATCCCATGCCACTCGATTTTGTAGTAAATTTAGGTTCAAATATTTTATCTTTAAATTCCTCTTCAATTCCTACACCATTATCTGCAATGGTAATAACAATCTGATTGTTATCTTGTGCCACACGTACCTCAATTTTTGGATTCTCCTTATCTTCTATAGATTGAATTGCATTTTTTGTGAGGTTTGTGATAACTCGAATCAATTGTGTTTTGTCTAATTTGGCAATTAACTCTTTCTCCTCATTAAAATAATGAATATAGTCTTCATTAAAAATATCCAACGCCAATTTAACCACTTCTACAACATTCAAGTTTTCACTATTCTGCTTAGGCATCTCAGCAAAATTAGAAAATGCAGAAGCAATAGAACTCATTGTATCTATTTGTTGAATTAGTGATTTACTAAATTCGTTTATTTTCGATTTTATATTTGGATCGTTTGCATCAAAACGCTGCTCAAAGCTTTGAACCGTTAAACGCATTGGGGTTAGCGGGTTTTTAATTTCATGGGCCACCTGTTTCGCCATTTCTCTCCAGGCTTGTTCACGCTGGCTTTTCGCTAATTTGGCCGCACTATTTTCTAATTCATCAACCATCTTATTATATGCATTAACTAGGTTGTAAATTTCTAAACTTGCAGAGTCTATTATAATTTTTTCATTACTTTTTCCCAAGACCGTCATTGCCATTTTATCACTTACCATTTCTATAGATTGAGAGATATACTTAGATACAAAATACGCTATGGCAATTGCAATTAATAACATGAAAAAATAAACGTAAGATAATCTTCCTAGAAATTCTTTAAGCTCCTTATTTTGAAAAGTATTATCCTTTCCATAATGAATATGTAAAATACCAATAGGCTTAAATTTACTATCGTAAATGTAGGTGTAGGCAGATTTATATTTTATGCCACTCGGTGTCTGATCTTCAACCACTACTCTATGATCTGAGCTTTCTGCTAATCCATTCAACACCCGCTGAGAAATATCATAATTAGTATCATCTTTTGCGAAACTCGATGAAGAACTGATTTGTAGCTTCCCTTTTAAATCAAAAATGAGAATATCAAGTTGATTTATATCAGAAATATCATAGATTCTATCTTTATATTTAAAGATATTATATAAATTTTCTTCTGTAACTGGAAAAGTAGTATGTTTTTTTAATTCAATACCAATAGTGGTTTTTATGGTATTTTCTTTACGTTCTAAACGATCTTCGTGATAATCTTTAGTTTGTTCACGGTATTGATAAACCGCTACCAAAGCAATTAAAACAGAGGCTATAACCACCAATAGGATCATAGCTAAAAAGATACGGGTACGTAAAGAGAATTTTTTTAGTTTCATTTAGTGTCAAGTTAATGTTGAAATGACTTATAAGGCCAATCGTAGATTTTGTGGCAAGTCTAGGCAAGAAATCATTGAATAGCCGTAGCTATTGAATTATTTTTTAACAACGAGATGCCTCAAAAGACACCTTGGATTATACGTTTATTTTAGCTTAACTTGACACTAAGCGTAAAGATAGCAAATATCATACCTAAAAAATATAAAATAATATAACTAAATATTCTACTGAGTTTTCGAAGAAATTCTTAAATCTTAATAAATTTGGAAATGCTTCCTTTATTTACTTTAAGATAATACACCCCAGGTTTAAGACTCTCAGTTTTAATTTTAATTTGATTGTTTTCAGCAGGCATTGAAGAATTTTCGTACACTACTTGACCTAAGTTATTAAAAACATGAACGGTATTAACAGCATCTTTGGATGCATTTAATGAACCTACAATAAGTACATCTTTAACTGGGTTTGGAAATATTCTTACGGCCTTTTTTTCAAGACTAGTAACCTTAGTTGCGTTATTTATTTGCAATTCCGTTTTTTCAACAACAGTTGTTGCTGGTGTCCCAACGGTATCATTTACCTTTATATAAGATTTCGAAATATTGCCGACAAATTCATTAGAATTGGTAGCTGCAAAAAGTAAACTAGGCATAAAAAGTAGCATACCTATCAAGAATTTTAAGCCCATCCTTTTTTATTAATTTAGAGTTATGTAATCAATTTTGGGTTTTGCAAATATATAAAAAAAATTAATCAACTGATATGCAAATCATTATGCCTTTAGTATCTTACTAACAAATTTATCAACATCATTTACTCCAAAACTTGTCACGTGTTTTATAAATGCCGAACCGATAATTGCTCCTTTAGCATACTCGGTAGCTTGGGTGAATGAGGTGTTATCAGAAATACCAAAACCAATAATTTGTGGATTGTTTAAATTCATTTTTTCTATGCGTTGGAAGTAGTTTGTTTGCTCTTCTCCAAAACCAGATTGACTACCGGTAACACTAGCACTACTTACCATATAAATAAACCCAGTAGATATAGAATCTATAAAACGAATGCGTTCATTAGAAGTTTGAGGTGTAATTAAAAATACGTTTACCAATCCATACTTTTCAAAAGTAGCTTTATAATGGTCATTATAGACATCTACAGGTAGATCTGGTATTATTAATCCATCAATGCCAATTTCTGAGCATTTTTTGCAAAATTCTTCTACGCCAAATTGTAAAATAGGATTGAAATACCCCATGATAATCAAAGGTATTTTTACCGTTTCTCTTATGTTTTTTAATTGCCCAAACAAAACTTCACTTGTCATACCGTTCTGCAAAGCTTTTGTAGAACTTGCTTGTATTGTAGGTCCATCCGCCAAAGGATCACTAAATGGCAATCCAATTTCTATCATATCAACTCCTGATTTTTCAAGATTTTGAATGATAGTAACCGTGTCATTTAAATTTGGATAACCAGCTGTAAAATATATTGAAAGTAAACGTTTACTTTCCTCGAGTTTTTGGTTTATTCTATTCATAACATTATTCTTTTGTCATTTTTACTAGGGTGTAAAGGACAAACTATAATTTAAAATAATTTATATACGTATCTAAATCTTTATCACCACGCCCAGATAAGCTTACTACTACAATGTCGTCTTCCTTGAACTTTTTCTTTTCAAAAATGGCTAATGCATGTGAACTTTCAATGGCTGGAATTATTCCTTCTAATTTACTTAGTTCTAATCCCGATTTCATGGCCTCATCATCAGTTGCTGACATAAATTCTGCACGACCCGTTTTACATAAATGTGCGTGCATTGGTCCAACCCCCGGATAATCTAATCCCGCAGAAATAGAATATGGCTCCGTAATTTGACCATCTTTCGTCTGCATTAATAATGTTTTACATCCATGTATAATTCCCTCTTTTCCCAATATAGAAGTTGCTGCACTTTCTCCTGAATCGACCCCTAATCCTGCCGCTTCTACAGCTATTATTTTTACACTTTCTTCATGTAAAAAGTGATAATACGTTCCTGCTGCATTGCTACCACCACCAATACATGCCACAACATAATCAGGATTTTCTCTACCTTCATGCTCTTTTAATTGCCATTTTATTTCTTCTGAAATTATGGACTGAAACCGTGTAACCATGTCAGGATATGGATGTGGACCAATAGCAGAACCTATAATATAGTGCGTGTTTACCGGGTTATTAATCCAATCGCGAATGGCTTCATTAGTAGCATCTTTTAAGGTTCTACTGCCTGATAATGCCGGAATTACAGTTGCCCCTAACATTTTCATTCTGGCAACGTTTGGTGCCTGACGAGCAATATCAATTTCACCCATATACACAATACATTCCATTCCCATTAATGCACATACGGTTGCGGTTGCCACACCATGTTGACCCGCTCCTGTTTCTGCAATAATTCTACTTTTCCCTAAACGTTTAGCCATTAAAATCTGACCAACCGTATTGTTTATTTTATGAGCACCGGTATGGTTTAAATCTTCACGTTTTAGATATATTTTAGTGTTATATTTTTCAGACAACCGTTTGGCAAAATAAAGCGGAGAAGGTCTACCAACATAGTCTTTTAACAATTGCTGAAATTCTTTTTGAAAATCAGGTTCTGCCATAACCTTCAAGTAATTCTGGCGTAATTCTTCTACATTCGGATAAAGCATTTCAGGAATGTACGTTCCTCCAAACACTCCATAATATCCTTTTTCGTTGACGTTATAATTCATTTTTTATAATTTAGTAAGTGAAAAGTCACCCGAACACAAGATCTCGTAAATTAAAAAAGACCTTTTTTAAATTCTTTTAACTTTTCTATATCTTTTAACGCTGGCTCTATTTCAAACCGACTATTAATATCTAAAACTTCACAGTATTGTGAGGCGTTACTTTTAAAGAAAATATCTAATTTATCTTTTGATTCTAATCCAATACCTCCACTTAAGAAATAGGGTTTTGTTGATGGATAATTTTCTAGAACATTCCAGTTAAAAGTGTAACCATTACCTCCTGGATTTTTACCTTTTGTATCAAACAAAAAATAATCACAAACTGTTTCGTAAGGCCTTAAAACCTCAAAATCAAATTCATCTTTTATTGAAAAAACTTTGATAATATCGGGATGTGATCCTGCAATATCCCGTCGTTTCGGGGCAAGAGAATACCTTAGTTTGATACAAAATTCAGGTGTTTCTTCACCATGTAATTGCACGGCTTGCAAACCATGTGTATTTACTTTATCAATAACCTCTTCTAAACTAGCATTTACAAAGACACCTACTTTCTTAATTGATTTTGGAATCTCTGGAATATTACCTACAAAATTTCGTGGTGATTTCTCATAAAATATGAACCCCATATAATCAGGTTGCAACTGAGCAACGCTAATTATATTATCATTATATTTCATTCCACAAACTTTGAGTTTCATCTTGCTCTATTTATTCAATAATTCTATAAACTCCTTGGCACTTTTACCTGCATCATCCGTTTTCATAAAGTTTTCACCAATTAAATATCCTTTATAGCCATAGGGTTGTAATTCTTTAATTGCTTCAACACTACTAATTCCACTTTCTGACACTTTTACAAAGTCATTGGGTATTTTGGCTGCTAAATTCTTACTATTATCTAAACTAACTTCAAAAGTTTTTAAATTTCTATTATTTACACCCAACATGTCTAAACTGGGCATGATAGACTTCTGCAGCTCTTCTTCATTATGAACTTCTAACAACACTTCTAATCCCAATTTTTTAGCAAACTCAGAAAAGTGTTTTATTTCCTTTTGCGACAAAACTGCCGCAATAAGCAATATAACATCTGCACCATACGATTTTGCCTCTAACAACTGATATTCATCAACAATGAATTCTTTACGCAACAATGGCAAATTACAATTTGCTCTAGCTGCTAATAAATCATCTAATGATCCTCCAAAATATTTACCATCCGTTAAAACTGACATTCCACATACACCTGCGTCTTCATAACCTTTAGCAACATCAAAAACATTTAAACTAGTGTTGATAATTGACTTAGAAGGTGACCTCCTTTTATGTTCCGCAATAATACCGCTATTGCTATTCTTTAATCTATTTGCTAAAGAAATTGTTTCACGTTCAAATAAAACCGATTTTTCCAATTGAGATATTGGTAATACGCTTTTACGAAGTTTAACCTCTATATATTTATCAGCTATTATTTTATCTAATATTGTCATTATTCTAAATATTACTACTAATTGCCTGCAATTTCTTTAATGCATTTAATCCTTTTCCACTTAAAAGTGATTCTTTGGCTAAATCAAAACCTGCCTTTGGTTGTAAATTTTTCACCGTGGCTATTGCCATTCCTGCATTTGCACAAACTACATTATTCTGTGCAATTGTACCTTTTCCGCTTATCACTTCCATAAAAATTTTAGCAGAGTCCTCTACTGTATTTCCACCAAAAATTTCTTCTTGGGTTATTTGTGGTACACCAAAATCTTCTGGACTTAACATCGTTTCTGTATGATTTGTAATTGCTTTTGTATCTCCCGTCAAAGATATTTCATCATAACCATCTAAAGCGTGTAAAATAGTAAAGTTTTTATCTGTGTTTTGATATAAATAACTATACATTCTTGCTAATTCCAAATTAAAAACGCCCACCAATTGATTTTTAGGAAAGGCAGGATTTACCATTGGACCTAACATATTAAAAAAGGTTTTTACACCTAATGCCTTACGAATTGGAGCTACATTTTTCATGGCAGGATGAAACAAAGGTGCGTGCAATACACAAATACCTGTTTCTTCTAAACTCTTTTGTAGAAAACCTTCGTCATTACTAAATTTTATGCCTAAAAATTCCATTACATTACTGGAACCTGATACGGAAGAAACACCATAATTACCATGCTTGGTAACATGAATTCCCGCTCCTGCAGCAACAAAAGATGATAGTGTTGAAATATTAAAAGTGTTTTTACCATCACCACCTGTTCCACATAAATCAATCGTGTTGTAATCGGAAAAATCAACTGCTAAACATAAATCCAACAATGCATCGCGGAAGCCTTCAAGCTCTTCAACAGTGATACTCCTCATCATATATACCGTTAAAAAAGAAGCAATCTGACTCGGATTATATTCACCTTTCGAAATATTTACCAATACATTTTTAGCCTCCTCTTTCGAAATGGTTTCATGATTGATTAATCTATTTAATATTTGTTTCATTTGATAGCTATTAATGATAAGACTTTAGACAGACTAGTTTTTTAACCAGTTTTCTAATATTTTTTTTCCATTTGGAGTTAACACAGATTCAGGGTGATATTGAACACCTTTTACATCATACTTTTTATGGCGTAATGACATTATTTGACCGTTTTCGTCAAATGAAGTAGCTTCTAAATCGTCAGGCAAAAGGGTATCAACTACCCAAGAATGATATCGACCAACTTCAAAATTCTTCTCCAAACCGTTAAACATAGGCTCATCATCTACTGCAAGCGACATACTTGTTGCCACACCATGATAAACTTCATCAAGGTTGATAATTTTACCTCCAAAGACTTCAGCAATCGCTTGTTGACCTAAACAAACGCCCAATATGCTTTTTGTAGGAGCATATTGTCGAATTATTTCTTTTAACAATCCTGCTTCATCAGGAATACCTGGTCCTGGAGACAATACTATTTTATCATAGGCTTCAACCTCATCTAAAGTTAATTGGTCATTACGTTTTACCGTGACTTCACAACCTAAATCTTCTAAATAATGTACCAAATTGTAGGTAAAACTATCGTAATTATCTATAACTAATATTTTTTTCATTCCTATCCATAACCCTTTCAAAAAGAAAGGGAATATTTATTAATTTATTCTAATTTTAGTGGATAAACACCCCTGTAGCCCCCTCAAGGGGACAATTTTTATATCTACACGCGTTCTGCCAATTCAATGGCATGTGTTAATGCTCCTAATTTATTATATACCTCTTGTAATTCATTTTCAGGATCTGATTTTGAAACCAATCCCGCTCCAGCTTGCCAATGTAATTCGTGATTTTTACTTAAAAAAGTACGAATCATAATAGCATGATTAAAATTACCTTCAAAATCCATAAAGCCAATGGCTCCACCATAAAAAGCTCTACTCGTTTTTTCATATTGCTCAATCAATTGCATCGCTCTATGTTTTGGTGCACCGCTAAGTGTACCAGCAGGAAATGTATCAGCAACCACTTGCATGGTTGAAGTATCCTTATGTTTTTGTCCAGTTACCTTACTCACTAAATGTATTACATGAGAGAAAAACTGCACCTCTCTATACGTTTCAACTTTTACCTGACTCCCATGTCTACTCAAATCATTTCTAGCCAAATCGACCAACATGACATGCTCCGCATTCTCTTTTTCGTCAACTGATAATTCTTTAGCTAAAACTGCATCTTGTTCATCATTACCAGAACGTTTAAAAGTCCCTGCAATAGGATGTATTTCTGCCAGTCCATCTTTTACAACCAACTGGGCCTCTGGTGAACTTCCAAATATTTTAAAATCACCATAATCAAAATAGAAAAGATAAGGAGATGGATTGATACTTCGTAAGGTTCGATAAACATTAAATTCATCACCCTTAAAAGCTTGTTTAAACTTTTTAGACAACACTAACTGAAACACGTCGCCTCTTGCACAATGCTTTTTAGCAATTTCTACATGTTCTTTGTATTCATCATCCGTTAGGTTAGAACTTATCTCTCCATCTTTAGTAAACTTATACGTAGTAAAATTCTGAGCTTTCACTAACTGATGTAAGTCTTCAATATTGCTTTTTTTATCATAATCATGAGCAAAAATATAGGCATGATTCTTAAAATGATTTATCGCAATAATATTTTGATATACAGCATAATACATATCTGGAATTTCAATAGAATTTTCCTTTTTTGAAATTTCAATATCTTCAAAATAACGAACGGCATCATAACTAGTATACCCGAAGATTCCATTGTGGATGAATTTGAAATTTTCATCTTTTTGAACATCAAAACGTTGTGAAAATTTATGGATTTCAGCAGGCACATCAGTGTCACTGGTAATATCCATCACTTCACTACTGCCATCGGGAAACGTTTGAAATATCTTTTCATTTACAACTTTAATCGTTGCAATTGGGTTAAAACAGATATATGAAAAGCTATTATCATTACCATGATAATCACTACTTTCTAATAAAATACTGTTCGGAAAACGGTCGCGAATTTTCAAATACACACTAACAGGTGTAATCGTATCTGCAATTATTTTCTTCGAAGTTGTGTCTAGTCTAAATTTCATGTGTTCATTTTTAATCGAATTTTAATAGTTATCCCGAAGCTTCGGGACTGTTTGCCATTAATAATTCCTTTAAGTAATAAAACTTTTAACATGCTCGTTTCATTTACTTGATATAATAAAAAAAGCTTGTCGTGAATGACAAGCCTTGTTATTTTTAATTTAAATATACAATAGGTTAGTTCACGAATTTGTTTTTCGAGAATTCCACCACCAAGTATGATTTAAAATTGTGTTCATAATTATATTGTTGATACAAATGTAATAAAATATTTAAACAATAAAAAAATTATTAGCTTAAAGCAATGACACTTCTTTCCATTCCGTTCCATTATGGAAGTATAGTTTACCATCTGTATTTACATATAAATCGCCCAATGCCCCAGATGGTGCCGTAGCTTGTGGCTCCAAACGCATTGCACCACTAATATGTAGTTTTTGTTGAGGTGATTCTGTACCAATACCCAAATTACCTTCTAAATAAGAGTCTGCATCAGAAGCAGAATAAATAGCAAAATTATCACCTGTTCCTTTATTAAAAGTATTTGAAATAAAAAGTCCATAAGAGTTAGTAACTGTACCTGTACCAAAATAATCTATATACTCTCCGTAGGCATTAGTAATTGTACCATTGTTATTTATATTAATACTTGAACCTATAGCATAATTCATACTACCAAAATTATTAATTTCGGGCCTGATAGCATCAGCGTTAGTGATACTTCCTGTAGCTCCATTTCCAATAATACTTCGTGTACCTATTGCGTAACCTATTGTACCTGTACCTATATTTTCTGAACTACTATGTGTACCATAGGTTGCTGTACTTGTTCCTGTTCCCTCATATAAGGCCTCAATTTTAACCGCAGTTCTTGTGTTAGTTGTTGTTTCTCTATTCTCAACATATAATCGATGACTACTTGAAGAATATGTTCTACCAATCGTAACTGGCCCATCCATATAACTAGCAATATTTGAAGTATCCCCATCCACAAATTTACCAGCTCCTCCTGAACCTTCTGCCCAGGCAGTTCCGTCATAATTCCAAATTGATTTAGTGTCTGTATCATATACCAATAGTCCCAATGCAGGTGATACTATTGCAGTTCTTTGAGTTGTTGTCATTCTTGGAATTAACAATCCTTTATCTGTTGCATCAATATCTAGGGCTGCAGAAACATCAGGTGTCGTTGTACCAATACCTACTTGTGTAAAAGCGTGGCTTGACAATAAAACTGCAAATACAATGAGTAATATTTTTTTCATAGCTAATTATTTTATTAATATTTTCTTAGTTCCTTTTTTACCCTCGTGTTCAAAATTTAATAAGTAAACACCACTTTTTAAATTGGGTTTCGCAATGGAACCTCTATTATTGGAAACTGAAATATTTTTCTGATAACTTATTTTTCTACCGAGTAGATCAAAAATAGTAACTTCAAGATTCTCTATATTTGCAGATACAAATTGAATACTTTCAGAATTACTATCTATAGGGTTAGAAACGATACGAATGTCATTTGTAATAAATAAATCCTCTATAACTAATACTACTTGATGATCTATCCCAAAAGTATATTGTGAAAAACCATTTAAAACTACTTCATTTGCACTATCGGTTGTAACCGTGCCATTAGATAAATCTCCCGTAACCACATTTGTTTGTGTAGCACTCGTCAAATTCCAAACACCACCAATTAATCCAACCACGGCAACCGAGCTCAATTTACCACCATTATCATTTACTAAGGTTGAGATATCACTTGCGGGTATCCAAGGCAAAGTAAAAACACCTTGACCATTCAACTCCCAATATTCTTTATTAGAAACTGCATCTACACCAGCACCATTAGCACCACTTGTAGGAATTGCATTAAAATATTGTGCTTCCGAATCAATAGAATGATTTATCAGTACTGGTGCATAAACGCCATTATCACCAACAGGTAATTTGGTTTCACCCAAGCCATATGCATAAACTTTTCCGTTTACATATTCTTGAGAATCGCCCCACATCGAACCGGCCTCAACTGAAAATTTCCCTGTAGAAACTAGTGTAACTACAGAATTACTTGTTGTAAAGTCCAACCCTTTTTTCAGATAAAATTCAGCTCCATCTGCCACATAAAGCTCTTGTGCAAAACAATTTAGCCCCAAAAAAACAAGTAAAAATAAAGTGTAAACTTTTTTCATAGACATTTATTTTTTTTCAAAAGTAAGAAAAATTATAACTACTTGAATCTCAATTTAAAATAAATTAACATCAAGGATAATACCGCTGTAATACTATTTGTAACCATCATTGCAATACTATTTACATAAATACCATAAATTAACCATAGAATGATACCCACAAAAAACACGGCATACATAGTTAACGAAAGACTATCAGCAGATTTACTTTTATAGGTTTTATAAACTTGCGGTACAAAAGATGCAGTTGTTAAACCACCTGCCAATAATCCTAAAATTTCAATCGATGCTATCATATCTAACTTTAATGTGAATTTTCTAATATTTCTTTATAAACGACCTCACCATTAGCAATATTAAGTCCTTTTTGCAACCCTTCATTATCTTCACAAGCTTTTTCCCAACCTTTGTTCGCTATATTAATTACATATTGCAAAGTTACATTGGTAAGAGCAATAGTTGAAGTATATGGAACCGCTCCTGGCATATTAGCAACACAATAATGAACAATATCGTCGATAATATACGTAGGATCTTCATGAGTTGTAGGTTTTGTTGTCTCCATACAACCACCTTGATCTACCGCTACATCAACTAATACAGTACCAGGGTGCATTTCTTTCAACATATCTCTGGTAATTAATTTTGGAGCTTTGGCACCCTTAATTAAAATTCCACCTATGATAAGATCATGGGTTTTTATATGTCTTCTAATATTATATTCATTCGAATACTCAGTTACAACATGGCTCGGCATTACATCATTTACATATCTTAAACGGTCCATATTTACATCCATAATGGTAACATGAGCTCCTAAACCTGCGGCCATTTTTGCTGCCTGAACACCAACAATTCCCGCTCCTAAAATCAATACTTTACCTGGTTGAACTCCAGGCACACCACCTAACAGAATCCCTTTACCTTTAATAGGTTTTTCTAAATATTTTGCTCCTTGTTGTACTGCCATTCTACCTGCAACTTCTGACATTGGTGTTAACAAAGGTAATGTACCGTTTTTATCTTCAACGGTTTCATAAGCAATACAAACACTTTTACTTTTAATCATAGCATCTGTAAGCGGTTGACTTGATGCAAAATGAAAATAGGTAAATACAATTTGACCTTCTTTAATTAAACCATACTCTTCTGCTATAGGTTCTTTAACCTTAACAATCATTTCTGCCTTGGCGTATACCTCTTCAATGGTATCTAAAATAGAAGCACCTACATCGGTATAATCTACATCAGAGAAACCACTATTAAATCCAGCACCTTTTTGAACAAAAACAGTATGCTCATTTTTAACCAATTCAAAAACTCCTGCAGGAGTTAATGCTACTCGGTTTTCATTATTCTTAATTTCTTTTGGTAATCCAACTATCATAACTTTTTTTTTACAAAAGTCGTCATAATAATGAAAATAAAAAATTTAACCCCTAAAAACTTAGGGGTTAAACTATTGTTTTATTTCATTTTAAATAAAAACATTAAAAATAAAGGGGTAAATTTGATGAGAACTGTTTTATCCTACAATATTTACAATTTTACCTGGCACTATAATTACCTTTTTAGGTATTCTTCCTGCCAATTGTGCTTGCGTTTTTTCATGTGCCATTACCGCTGCTTCAATTTCATCTTTAGTTAAATCTAAAGACAAGTCCATTGTAAAACGCATTTTACCATTAAATGATATAGGATAGGTTTTACTACTTTCTACCAAATAGCTACCCTCAAATTTTGGAAAAGGAGCTGTTGAAATAGACTCTTTATGACCTAATTTACTCCATAACTCTTCTGCAATATGAGGAGCGTATGGTGAAATTAAAACGATTAACGATTCTAATATTTCTTTACTCGTACATTTTTCAGCCGTCAATTCATTTACGGCAATCATAAACGTAGAAACGGAAGTGTTAAAAGAAAAGTTCTCAATGTCTTCTTCTACTTTTTTGATGGTTTTGTGTAACGTTTTATAGGCTTCTGCTGATGGTTTTACATCTGAAACAAAAAATGCTCCATCTTTACCTGTATGATATAATTTCCATAACTTCTTTAAGAAACCATGCACACCTGTAATACCTGCAGTATTCCAAGGCTTCGCTTGCTCTAAGGGACCTAAAAACATTTCGTACAGACGTAAACTGTCCGCTCCATATTGTTTACAAATAGCATCAGGATTTACAACATTGTACTTGGATTTAGACATTTTTTCGACTTCGCGACCAACAATATACTTATCATTATTCTCATCTATAATTTGCCCATTATCTCCAATGAAGATTGCATCATTATATTCCTTCCTTGAATCTCTAAAAGCTTTTAAATTTAATTCATTAGAGCCATTAACGAGAGAAACATCCACATGAATTGGAAATGTATCGAAATCAGATGCTTCTTTAAATTTATCAGGAAATGAGTTTAAAATTCCATGATGAATATCACTTCCCTTTTTATTTTTGAATAATCCTTCATAGTCAAAATCATTTAAAATAGAATGAATTTCTTTTGAAACAAATATTGGGTTAACAGCACTCATTAATTTAGGATTGTTATCTTTTGGAAAAACTTTATAAATTAAAGCACTCGTCCCCAAAATCATTCCTTGGTTAATCAGTTTCTTAGCAAATTCATCTTGAGGCACTAAGCCTTTATCAAACATAAATTTTTGCCAAAAACGACTGTATAATAAATGGCCTGTAGCATGTTCGCTACCTCCAATATATAAATCGACATCTTGCCAATAATTCATAGCTTCTTGCGAGAAGATTTCACCCTCATTATTAGGGTCCATATAACGGTTAAAGTACTGTGAACTTCCTGCCCAACCTGGCATCGTGTTTAACTCAAGAGGATATATTCCATTATCCTCATGAGATTCCTCGTCGTTCGTTCCTCGCTCTGTCGGAATGACAAGTTGGTCATTAGACACCACTTTATTATTTCTAGCATCCCAAGCCCAAACCTCAGCATTTCCTAAAGGTGGTTTACCATCTTCTGTAGGCAAGTACTTCTCTACTTCGGGTAATTTTATGGGTAAATACTCAGCAGCTATCATTTGAGGTTGCCCATTTACATAGTACACAGGAAAAGGCTCTCCCCAATAACGTTGACGGCTAAAAACCGCATCACGCATTCTATAATTTATTTTCTTATAGCCAAATCCTAGCTTTTCTATTTCATAAATGATGGTTTTCATGGCCTTTTTATAAGGCAATCCATTTAGGAAATCAGAGTTAGCAATTACTGTTTTGTCTTTATCGGCATATGCTTCTTCAGAAATATCCACACCTTCAAAAATATTAGGAATATCGATATTAAAATGCTTGGCAAAATCGTAATCACGTTGATCACCGCACGGCACAGACATAACCGCACCTGTACCATAACCAGCCAACACATAATCACCTATCCAAATCGGAATGGGCTCTTTGGTAAAAGGATGCTCAGCATAGGCACCTGTAAAAGCACCTGAAATGGTTTTTACATCCGCCATTCTATCCAATTCACTACGTGTTGCTGTCGCTTTTATATACGCCTCCACTTCTGCTTTTTGAGCATCAGTAGTTATTTTAGTCACCAATTCATGTTCTGGTGCCAAGGTCATAAAACTAACTCCGAAAATAGTATCTGGCCGTGTTGTAAAAACGTCAATTTCCCATTCTCTATTTGGGACCTCCCCCGACCCCTCCGAAGGAGGGGAGTTAAGTTCCTGATTTATTTTTAACAATACGTTATCAATATCATTTAGAACTTCTTCATTAGTAAAACGTAACAATTTAAAACCTTTCTTTTGTTCTAGTAATAATTGTCGTTCAGCGTCCGCGTTTAATTGATATTTATGAATTCCACCATCAACTTCGATGATTAATTTCTTTTCAATACAAACAAAATCAACTATATAGTTGAAAATTGGATGTTGTCTTCTAAACTTAACCTTAAGACCCTTCTTTTTTAGAATTTTCCAAAGTTTTTCTTCCGCTAAAGTTGGATTTTTACGCATCTCTTTAGCTCTTTCTAGAAGTATGCCGTAAATTTCAGAATCACTCGTTCTGTAACGAGGCTCTGTTCCCCCTCCTTCGGAGGGGGTTAGGGGGAGGTCGCCCGTGGATAGGACTTTAAAACTCACCATTGCACCTTCAGATCTACCAATCCAATTGGTTTGTGAATCCTTAAGCGGTTGTGGCCAGTCAATTTTATTTAAACCATCTAACAAACGTTGAGCATACGCAGAAATACGCATACTCCATTGTTTCATTTTTTTACGTTCTACAGGGTGTCCACCACGTTCTGAAACGCCATTTACAATCTCGTCATTTGCTAATACCGTACCCAATGCAGGACACCAATTTACTTCGGTTTCAGACAAAAATGTTAAACGGTATTGTAAAAGTATTTTTTGTTGATCCTCGCTCGAAAAAGCCTTCCATTGTTCCGCAGTAAACGAATCTATATCATCATCTGACTCTGCATTAACTGCTGCGTTTCCTTCCTTCTCAAAAACAGAAATCAGTGTAGAAATGTCTTCTGCTTTATCCGAATCTTTATTATACCAAGAATTAAATAGTTGAATGAAAATCCACTGCGTCCATTTATAATAATTAGGATCAGAAGTACGCACTTCACGAGACCAATCGAAAGAAAAACCTATTTCATCTAATTGACGTCTGTATGTTTTAATATTTTCAGCAGTAGTTATTGCCGGGTGCTGCCCTGTTTGTATCGCATATTGCTCAGCGGGTAGTCCAAAACTATCATACCCTTGCGGATGCATTACATTAAACCCCTTATGCCTTTTATATCTTGCATAAATATCAGAAGCAATGTACCCCAATGGATGCCCAACATGCAAACCCGCTCCACTAGGATACGGAAACATATCTAACACATAGAATTTAGGCTTCTCAGCACCTTCCTCACCCGGGTTAGCGGCCTTAAAAGTGTTATTGTCTGCCCAGTACTTTTGCCATTTGGCCTCAATTTCATTAAAATGGTAACTCATTCATTTATTTTTTTCGAGTGGCAAAGTTACGGTTAAAGTCGCAAAGGGAAAAAAAAAATGAACAGCTCCTTATTTTTTGTATCTTTAAAACCTAAAACTACCCCTAACCATGAAACTTTTATACACTTTCATTCTTTCTATTTTCTTCCTTGCAAGCTGTAAAAATCAAGAAAAAGCCGATTTAATAATTTTTAATGCAAATATTTACACCGTAAATGATTCTTCTCCAAAAGCAGAAGCCATTGCTATAAAAGATGGGAAATTTATTGCGGTTGGTAGTACCACGGAGTTAATGACAAAATATACCGCGGAAAATAATTTAGATGCAGAAGGAAAAACACTACTTCCTGGATTAATAGATGCCCATTGTCATTTTTTTGGACTAGGGCTGTCTGAACAAGCTGTAAAATTAGAAGGCACCAAGAGTTTTGATGAAGTAATACAACGCATTGTCGATTTTCAAAAGGAAAAAAACGTAAACTATATTACAGGTCGCGGTTGGGATCAAAATGATTGGGAAGTAAAAGAATTTCCAACAAAAGAAAAACTAGACGAATTATTTCCTGATACTCCTGTAGCCATTATTAGAATTGACGGTCATGCATTGTTGGCCAATCAAGCTGCAATAGATTTAGCAGGTGTTACCACCAAAACTCCTTTTTCCGGTGGAGACATTCTTCAGAAGGATGGAAAATTAACCGGTATTTTTATAGACAATCCCATGGATTTAATTTATTCCAAAATTCCAGAGGGAAGTTTAAACGAAGCTATTCAAGCATTAAAAGATGCCGAGAAAATTTGTTTGGCTCACGGACTAACAACCGTAAATGATGCAGGATTATCAAGAGAAGCCATTGAACTCATTGATAGTTTACAACAAGTTGGGGAATTGAAAATTCGTGTGTATGCAATGGCATCTGCATATCCCGAAAATTTAGATTACTACCTAAATAGAGGAATTTATAAAACCGATCGTTTAAATGTACGTTCGTTTAAAGTATATGGAGATGGTGCTTTGGGTTCGCGAGGTGCTGCTATGAGAGAACCATATAATGATAAACCCGATCATTTTGGAGCTTTAGTTAACACTCCTGAAAATTTAAAAGAAATAGCCAAGCGAATTGCTGATTCAGATTTTCAGATGAATACCCACGCTATTGGCGATTCTGCAAATCATTATTTATTAGAAACCTATAAAGAAGTATTGAAAGACAAAAAAGATAGACGTTGGAAAATTGAACATGCTCAGATTATTTCACCTGAGGATTTTAATTCGTTTAAAAATATTATTCCATCCATTCAACCAACACATGCTACTTCTGACATGTATTGGGCAAAAGACAGAATTGGTGCCGAACGCATCAAAGGAGCTTATGCCTATAAAGATTTATTAAATCAGTATGGTAAAGTGGTATTGGGAACTGATTTCCCTGTGGAAAAAGTAAGTCCGATGTTAACCTTTTACGCAGCTGTAGCAAGAAAAGATTTAAATAACTTTCCTGAAAATGGTTTTCAAATGGAAAATGCATTATCAAGAGAAGAAACCCTAAAAGGTATGACCATCTGGGCTGCCTATTCCAATTTTGAAGAAAATGAAAAAGGCAGTATTGAGGTGGGTAAAATGGCAGATTTTATAATTCTAGACCAGAATATTATGGAAATTCCTATTGAGAATGTTCCTAAAACAAAAGTGGTTCATAATTATATAAACGGCGAAATCTTAAATTAACTTCTAATTAGAAACGAGTACAGGCTCTTTTTCAAATTTTAGCGGAACGTTAACTCTAACGTTATCCCAGCCTAAAATCATTTGAGTAGCCTTATTTTTTCCCTTAAAAGATATTGTAAATGAATCAAGAGTTTCCCCTTTTTTTACAGGAACAATAATTTCTGCTACGTTAAAAAATGGATTGTACTGAAAAGATCCCCAAACATCAGTTTGAGAATTCAAGATAACTTGCCATTCTTTTTCATGTGGTATCGTTACAAGTACATAAGTACCTGCTTTTACTTCACAATCGCCAAAGTGGACATCATTATAAAATTTAACTTCGGTTGCTTCATTAGCACCAGTACGCCATAATTTATCAAATGGAACAAGGTTGCCAAAAACTTCTTCATCGTTTTTTTGAGGCCTACCATATAGTACTTTAGCCAATGGTGGAGTTACCTTGCTTTCGCGGCAGTACGATATATCATGAGGTATATCATCTGCAGGCACAAAACCCTGAGCTTTGGCTTCAGAAATAAAAATAAGTAATAAAAAGAGGGAGATTACAGTTGAAATGTAATGTTTTACCATGCAATATTATAGTTTAGTTGAAGTTACAACGCTATTTTTGCACTTTTAGTATTTATTATTGATAACTAAACTAATAGCTATTATTTTAAAATTGTTACAATTTATCACTAATATTATTATATTTGTTTTAATATGTAACCATATTGGTGTTTTTTGTTTACGTAATGAAATAAAAAATGAATTTTTGCATTATTAAATTATAAAATTGAAATTATGTGTGGAATTGTATGTGCTTTTGATCTAAAGCAAACATCTGAAGATTTAAGACCTCAATTATTGGAAATGTCTCAAAAGATTCGTCATCGTGGACCGGACTGGAGTGGTATTTATTGTGATGATAAAGCTATTTTAGCTCATGAACGTTTGGCTATTGTTGACCCTGCTTCGGGAAAACAACCCTTATTTAGTGAAGACAATAAGTTGATCTTGGCTGCTAATGGAGAAATATATAATCATAGAGAACTTCGTAAACAATTTGAAGGAACGTATAACTTCCAAACAGAATCAGACTGTGAAGTTATTTTAGCTCTTTACCAAAAGAAAGGGGTTGATTTTCTTGATGAAATGAACGGAATTTTTGGCTTTGCTATTTATGATGTTGAAAAAGATGAATACTTTATTGCTCGTGACCATATGGGGATTATTCCTCTTTATATAGGATGGGATGAAAACGGAACTTTTTATGTGGCTTCTGAGTTAAAAGCACTAGAAGGGGTTTGTACTAAAATTCAATTATTTCCTCCAGGACACTATATGTCTAGTAAAGATGGAGAATTTGTACAATGGTACAAAAGAGACTGGACTGAATACGACGCTGTAAAAGAAAACGAAACTTCTATAAAAGAAATCAAAGATGCGTTAGAAGCTGCGGTACACAGGCAATTAATGAGTGATGTACCTTATGGTGTTTTACTTTCTGGGGGATTAGATTCTTCAGTGACTTCTGCAATTGCTCAAAAATATGCTGAAAAACGTATCGAATCTGGAGATACGCAAAAAGCATGGTGGCCACAATTACACTCTTTTTCTGTAGGATTAGATGGCTCTCCTGATTTAGCTGCGGCTCAATTAGTAGCAGATCATATTGGTACGGTACACCACGAAATAAAATTTACAATTCAAGAAGGGTTAGATGCCATTCGCGATGTTATATACAAGTTAGAAACTTATGATATTACAACGATTAGAGCTTCTACACCTATGTATTTAATGGCGAGAGTTATTAAATCTATGGGTATTAAAATGGTACTATCTGGCGAAGGTGCTGATGAACTTTTTGGTGGGTATTTATACTTTCACAAAGCACCAAATGCAAAAGAATTTCACGAAGAAACTGTACGTAAATTAAGTAAATTACATATGTACGATTGTTTACGTGCTAACAAAAGTTTAGCCGCATGGGGTATTGAAGGTCGTGTTCCATTTTTAGACAAAGAATTTATGGATGTTGCTATGCGAATTAACCCGCAAGATAAAATGATCAATGGCGAGCGTATGGAAAAATGGGTTGTTAGAAAGGCTTTTGAAGATATGCTACCACATAGTGTTGCTTGGAGACAAAAAGAGCAATTTAGTGACGGTGTAGGTTATAGCTGGATAGACACACTTAAAGAAGTAGTAAATGCAGAAGTAAGTGATGAACAATTGGCTAATGCTAAATATAAATTCCCAATTCAAACACCAACAAGTAAAGAGGAATTCTATTACCGTTCTATTTTCGCAGAACATTACCCTAGTGATGCTGCTGCTCTATGTGTACCACAAGAAGCATCTGTTGCTTGTAGCACACAGATTGCATTAGAATGGGATGAAAGTTTTAAAAACATGAACGACCCTTCAGGAAGAGCCGTTGCAAATGTACATGATGATGCTTATTCAAAATAGCATTTCATAATTGAGATCTCTCGATTAAAAATAAATTATTAACAAAAAACTCTGCTTTCGGCAGAGTTTTTGTATTTTACATATCTTTGATACAACAAAACTAAAACAAATGAAAAAACACTACTCCCTTATCATTGTACTTGTTACAATGGTTCTAGCACCTTTTAGCATGTCTGCTCAAGACAAATTAAAAGGTAATAAAATAGTAACTTCAGAAAATAGATATATTGACGCATTTTCTAAAATTGAAACCAATGACAAAATTGAAGTTATTATTACACAAGGCATGGAACAATCCGTTACCGTTGAGGCAGATGAAAACCTACACGTAGCTGTGTACACTGAAGTAAGAGACAGCACACTAATCATTGATCTTACGAAACGTATAACAAGAAAAAAAGAGCTAAAAGTATATGTTACAATAGACCAATATATTGATGAAATCATCACCAAAGATAAATCTGAAATAACGTCATCTGGTACATTAAAATTTGATCAGTTAAAAATAAACGCAGAAGACGATTCTAAATTGACTTTAGATTTTCAAGCCGCAAATCTGATTCTAAACAACAATGAAAGTGCCAATGCAAAATTGACTGTAAATGCCGATGAAGTTTTTATAAACGCTGATAATTCAGGTAAATCTAAAATTACACTTTCATGCGACCACGCTGAAGTTACAATACAAGGGTCTTCTACTACTGAAGTCACAGGAAGTTGTTCAGAATTATATGTAAATGCTGAAAATAGAAGCAATTTTAAAGGAGGTAATTTTGAAAGTAATGAGGCCATTGTTGAGTCTTCTGATAGTGCAGACGTTCAAGTTAGTGCAAAAAAAGATCTTATTATTTCAGCCATTGACGATTCTGAAATTTATATATTTAACAATCCTCAAATAACGATTGAAAAATTTTCTGACAAAGCTATTTTAAGAAAAAAATAAGAAAACATATCATAGGCGTTTGCATAAATAATTCCATTTTTGCATAGTCCCGATTCAATAACTCTAAATTTTGAACTGATGAAACGAGCATGTAATGAGTATTTTCGCTTAAGGGAGATTTTAATAGCGAACCGCAAGCGTCAGTTAAAAACAATAAATATAAACACATGAAAATATTAATAGTAGAAGATGAAGTTGAATTATTAGATTCAATGGCAAGCTATCTTAAAAATGAAGATTTTATTTGCGAAAAAGCAACTTCTTTTTTTGATGCTGAAGATAAAATTGTAAGCTTTAAATATGATATTGTCATACTAGACATTACATTACCTGACGGCAGTGGTATTGATTTATTGAAATTAGTAAAAGAGCAAAATTCTAAAACAGGAGTGTTGATTGTATCGGCAAAAAACTCATTAGATGACAAACTAAAAGGTTTAGATCTTGGTGCTGACGATTATATTACTAAACCTTTCCATTTAGCAGAATTAAACTCAAGAGTTAATTCGTTAATTAGACGTAGAAATTTTGATGGCGATGAGTTTATTGAATTTAACGAAATAAGAGTAGACCCAAGCTCTAAAGAAGTAACAGTACATGGTAAACCTGTAGAGCTAACCAAAAAAGAATATAATTTACTATTGTATTTTATAACCAATAAAAATAAAGTACTAACGAAAGAGTCTATTGCAGAGCATCTTTGGGGTGATGATATAGAAATGGCAGACAGCTATGATTTCATCTATACCCATATGGGTAATTTACGTAAGAAGATAAACAAATTAGGCGGTAATAATTACTTACAAACCATGTATGGTCTTGGTTATAAATTTACAGATACTTTAAAGTAAATTTATAGTATAACAATTCCTTTTCTTTAAGGATTAAATTAATATTCCAATAGCATGAAATTAATAGAAAGAACTAGTAGAACCTATTTATGGCTGTCTATTGTTATATTTTTAATTTCTGCTGGTATGCTCATTTTTGTCTTGACTACTGTGATGAACAATAGACTTGATGAACAGCTACGTTATTTTAAAGATGTTATTGCTAAAAGAATTAAATATGATTATCCATTAACTATCTTTGAAGAACCGATAGAGCTAAATGAAGCGGAACAATACAAATATCCGAATGATACCATTATATATAAGGATACTTTAATTCTCAGAAATATTGAAGGAGAAGGTATTAATGAGTTTGAGAAATACAGACAATTAACAGCTTACGAAACACTTCATAACATTAGGTATAAAATTGTAGCAAGAAATTCTTTGGTTAGAAACCAAGATTTTATATGGGTAATTGTGGTTTCATCGTTCATCATAATCATCCTTTTACTAATTGGACTGTGGATTTTAAACACTTATATATCTAAAAAGTTATGGCACCCATTTTATACCAACATAAATAGACTTAAAAATTTCTCCGTTCAGGATCAAGAACCTATTAAGTTGGAAAAATCAAATATCGAAGAATTTCAGGAGTTAAACGAATCTATACGTAACTTAACACAGAAATTACAATCTGATTTTAGTAATTTAAAAGAGTTTTCTGAAAATGCTTCGCATGAAATGCAAACACCGTTAGCAATAATGCAATCTAAAATTGAATTGCTATTACAGTCGGATAATATTAACCAAGAGCAATCTGAACAATTACAATCTATTTATCAAGCTGGCAAGCGATTGTCTAAACTAAACAAAACATTATTATTACTAGCAAAGGTAGAAAACCAACAATTTAGTACAAAAGAAGAAGTTTCGTTCAAAGAGTTAATAGAAAAACAATTAGAAAATTACGAGGACTTTATTCTCAATAAAAACATATCTGTTAGTAAAGAATTATCTGATCATATAATTTCTACAAATGTCACATTGGTAGATACACTAGTTTCAAATTTATTAAGCAACGCCATTAAACATAATATTAATAACGGTACCATCTCCATTACTTTTTCTAAAAATCAATTGATTTTTTCAAATACTGGTGAGCAATTAAAAGGTGATCCTGAAAATTTATTTAATAGATTTAAAAAACAGAGTACTAGAAAAGACTCACTAGGTTTAGGCTTAGCTATTATTAAGCAAATTTGTGATGTTAATCAATGGCAACTGAACTATTCTTGCGTGAATAAATTGCACACACTTAGTGTTAGCTTCAATAGTACAACAACGAATCAGAACGACTAGCATAGACTCTCAATACACTTAAACGTTTTTATCGAAATTACTATTTAGTTGGACAAATCACAATTAAATGTTAAAGAAAAATTCTTTTATAAATCTTTAGAATATCTTTAGAATCTGCACATACATTTGACCCAACAAAAACAAACAAAACTAAATATTAATTAATTTAAAAAAACACAAGATTATGAGAAAATTAAGTTTCCTAGCAGCAGTTGCAGTAATGAGTTTAGTAAGTACTACAACTTTTGCACAAGAAGAAGAAGTTATTGAAGTAGTAGAAGTTGCTGAAGCAGCACAAGAAGAAAGTGTTGAAATTCAAGTAAGCGAATTACCAGAAGCTGTAACAGCTACAATAGCTGCTGATTTTGCTGATTATACTGCTGATAAAGCTTTTAAAGTTTTAAAAGATGAAAAAGAAGCTTATTCAGTAATTTTATCTCAAGAAGGTCAAACTACTATCAAAGTTCTTTTTGATTCAGAAGGTAAAGCAATTGAGCAAGAAGACGCTCAACTTTAAAAATATTAAAAAAAGCAAATTGGGTTGATTGCTTTTAATTGAACAGCTTAACACTACTTTTTTGTTAAGCTGTTTTTTATTGAAAAAAATTTGAATTATTTTACAAAACACGTTCAACTTGAATGTGTTTTGTATTTTAAATATATAGCACACGAGCTAAATAAAATCAGCTCATTAAAAAGTGTACCACATGCGACTATCTACCTGATTTTAAAACGATTATTAACAAAATGTTAAAATAAAAATACGCTTACCAACTTAAGAATATCTTTAGATTTTGCCCATATATTTGAAGTAACAAAACAAATAAAACTATCTATTAATTTAAAAAACAAAAAATCATGAGAAAATTAAGTTTCCTAGCAGCATTTGCAGTAATGAGTTTAGCAAGCACTACAACTTTTGCACAAGAAGTAGAAGAAACAATTATTGAGGCTGTAGCTCAACAAGAAGACAAAGTTGAAATTGAAGTGAGTGAATTACCAGAAACAGTAACAGCTACTTTAAGTGCAGACTTTGCTGATTATTCAGCTGACAAAGCTTTTAAAACTATGCAAGATGAAAAAGAAGTTTACTGGGTTGCATTATCAAAAGAAGATGCGAATATTAAAGTACTTTTTGATTCAGAAGGTAAAGTAATTGAGCAAAAAGACGGAGATCTTTAAAAAAAAGCAAATTGGGTTGATTGCTTTTAATTGAACAGCTTAACTTCTCTAAACGTTAAGCTGTTTTTATCACAAAATATATTTGAATTAATTTTAAAACACGTTCTAATTTTAGAGCGTGTTTTTTTTTCATTTATCGAAGTTCTATTTTTAAATTAATTTTCTTTCCAGCTTACTACTTCTATTAATAAAATGTTAAACTTTCAATCCATCAATTACCTTAAGAATATCTTTAGATTCACACCCTATATTTGGTCTTATAAATTGAAAAAACATGGAAAACGAAAAAGAATTATTCTACGTAACCCTAGCAAATAAAAGTGCAAAAGTGAAATTCATTTTTAATGCCAAAGGAAAATTATTAAAAAAAGAAGATGTAAAAGCCTTATTAACAACAAGTTTAGTTGGTTCTTTTTAATTTCCTTCAAAACTTTAGAAAGTCTTTAGATTCTCTTATTACATTTGAAGTAACAAAAAACACTAAATTAAAAACGGAGCAAATTGGGTTGATTGCTTTTAATTGAAACAGCTTAATATATTTACTACACATTAAGCTGTTTCTTTTTCTTTAAATCCATTATGCCAAACAATAAAACACTCTAAATTTAAATACCTCTCTTTTGAAGAGAATTTGTTAATAACTTACGTTATTTAACGACCTTGAAAACACGCTCAACCGAGCGTGTTTTCTTATATTTGTATGTTTTTGAAAATACTTAAAAAAGAGACTTAAAAATATGAGCGAAGAAGCAAAGAAACATAGTTATTCAGCAGATAGTATTCAGGCCTTAGAAGGGATGGAACACGTTAGAAAACGTCCATCAATGTATATTGGTGATGTTGGCATTAGAGGATTGCATCATTTGGTTTATGAGGTGGTTGACAACTCTATTGATGAAGCTATGGCTGGGCATTGTGATGCCATAAGCATAATAATAAATGAAGACAATTCGGTTACTGTAAAAGATAATGGTAGGGGTATTCCGGTTGACATGCATAAAAAAGAAGGCGTTTCTGCTCTTGAAGTAGTAATGACCAAAATTGGAGCTGGTGGTAAATTTGATAAGGATTCTTACAAAGTTTCTGGTGGTTTACACGGTGTTGGTGTTTCTGTTGTAAATGCACTTTCCTCGCATTTAAAAGCAACAGTTTATCGTGATGGTAAAATTTACGAACAAGAATATGAAAGAGGTAAAGCTTCTTATCCTGTAAAAGCTGTTGGTGAAACAACCGAAAGAGGGACGTTGGTTACCTTTATGGCGGATGACACCATTTTTCAATCTGAAATCGATTTTAATTACGAAACGTTATCCACCAGATTAAGAGAACTTTCTTTCCTTAATAAAAAGATTAAACTTTCTATTACTGATAAAAGAAATAAAGATGAAAAAGGAGAGTTCATCCACGAAGATTTTTACAGTGAAATAGGCTTACCAGAATTCATTAGATATTTAGATGGAAATAGAGAGCAGTTAACTTCTGACGTTATTTCTATGGAAGGTGAAAAAGGTGGTATTCCCGTTGAAGTTGCAATGGTTTACAACACTTCATATACAGAAAATTTACACTCTTACGTAAATAACATTAATACGCACGAAGGAGGTACACATTTATCCGGTTTTAGAAGAGGTTTAACAAACACCTTAAAAAAGTACGCAGAATCTTCTGGCATGCTTGATAAATTAAAATTTGAAATTGCTGGTGATGACTTCCGTGAAGGATTGACAGCAATTATTTCGGTAAAAGTTCAAGAACCTCAATTTGAGGGACAAACCAAAACCAAATTAGGGAACAGAGATGTAACTTCTGCAGTTAGTCAGGCCGTTTCTGAAATGCTAACAGATTATTTAGAAGAAAATCCTAATGATGCTAAAATTATCGTTCAAAAGGTGATTTTGGCAGCTCAAGCACGTCACGCAGCTAAAAAGGCTCGTGAAATGGTTCAGCGTAAAACAGTTATGTCTGGAGGAGGCTTACCAGGTAAGTTATCCGATTGTGCTTGGACGGACCCAGAAAAATGTGAGTTGTTTTTAGTCGAGGGAGATTCGGCAGGTGGAACAGCTAAACAAGGAAGAGATCGTAATTTTCAAGCCATCTTACCTTTACGTGGTAAAATTTTGAACGTTGAAAAAGCCATGCAACATAAGGTTTTTGAAAACGAAGAAATCCGAAATATGTACACCGCTTTAGGTGTAACTATCGGAACCGAAGAAGATAGCAAAGCATTAAACTTAGACAAGTTAAGATATCATAAAATAGTTATTATGTGTGACGCGGATGTGGATGGTAGCCACATTGCAACATTAATTTTAACTTTCTTTTTCAGATATATGAGAGAGTTAATTGAAGAAGGCTATATATTTATTGCAGCTCCACCATTATATTTGGTTAAGAAAGGTGCGAAAAAAGAATATGCATGGTCTGATAAAGAACGTGATGATATCGTTACAAAGTTTGACGGAGGTACTATTCAACGTTATAAAGGTTTAGGAGAAATGAATGCGGTTCAATTATGGGACACCACTATGAACCCTTCATTTAGAACAATGCGAAGAGTAACGATAGATAACGGTGGCGAAGCCGATAGAGTATTTTCTATGCTTATGGGAGATGAAGTACCGCCTCGTAGAGAATTTATTGAAAAAAACGCTGTATACGCGAATATTGACATATAATTAAAACCCATCCCTGACCCTTCCCAAGGGGAAGGGAATACAGCTGTATTGCAAAATACAATTGTTACCATTTTAAATTAGGGATGTTGAAATAATAAAAGAATTTATAAACATTAAATAATATTAAAATGAAAGTAACTATCGTAGGTGCAGGAGCTGTTGGAGCAAGCTGTGCAGAGTACATCGCTATTAAAAACTTCGCATCAGAAGTTGTAATTTTAGACATTAAAGAAGGTTATGCCGAAGGTAAAGCTATGGACTTAATGCAAACAGCCTCATTAAATGGATTTGACTCAAAAATTGTGGGTACAACTGGAGACTACTCCAAATCTGCTGGAAGTGACGTTTGTGTAATTACTTCAGGTATACCACGTAAACCAGGAATGACTCGTGAAGAATTAATCGGTATAAATGCAGGAATTGTAAAAACAGTTTCAGCAAGTTTAATTGAACATTCACCAAACACCATTATTATTGTAGTTTCAAATCCTATGGATACCATGACATATTTGGTACATAAAACTACTGGATTACCTAAAAATAGAATAATTGGTATGGGTGGAGCATTAGATTCTGCTCGTTTTAAATACAGATTAGCAGAGGCTTTAGAAGCTCCTATTTCTGATATTGACGGTATGGTTTTAGGTGGTCACTCTGATACAGGAATGATTCCTTTAACGAGTTTAGCTACGCGAAACAGTGTACCAGTAAGTAAATTTTTATCTGAAGACAGACTGAACCAAGTTGCTGAAGATACTAAAGTAGGTGGTGCAACCTTAACAAAATTATTAGGTACTTCAGCTTGGTACGCTCCAGGTGCAGCAGTTTCTAGTTTAGTTCAAGCCATTGCTTGTGACCAGAAAAAAATGTTCCCTTGTTCTACAATGTTAGAAGGCGAATACGGATTAAGTGATATCTGTATTGGTGTTCCAGTTATTTTAGGAAAAGATGGTATCGAAAAAATAGTAAAAATTGACCTTTCAGATGCTGAAAAAGAAAAAATGAAAAATAGTGCTGAAGCGGTTAGTAAAACAAATGCATTATTAGAGTTGTAAAATAAACTCTTTAATAACAATCAAAATAGGCTACTTTAATTTAAAGTAGTCTTTTTTTTATATATTTATCGAAATTTAAAAACAAAACACAAAATATGAAAAAATTTATTCTAGTTGCTCTTCTATCGTTGAGCGTGAGCGTTTTTGCTCAAAAAGAAATTAAGGAAGGGGTAATGACAACAAAAGTTACTATGTCTTCTGATAATGAGCAAGTAAATGCCTCTTTTGCAATGATTGGTGATATTGGTGCAACAACTCATTTTAAAGGTAATAAAGCGAGAACAGAACAGACCAATCAGATGACAGGTACACAGACATCTATTGTTGATCAAGAAGCTGAAAAAATGTTGATGTTAATGGATGTTCCTATGATGGGAAAAAAATACATGAAACAAGACACTAAAAAATCAGAAGAAGAATTAAAAGATGTTTCTGTAACTGCTAATGGTGAAAGTAAAACTGTAGCTGGTTATGACTGTAAAGGTTATGATGTGGTTTCAAAAGTAAATGGTCAAGAGATCAAAATGAAAATGTTTGTTACAGACAAAATTTTGGCTCAAGAACAATATACTGCTATGTTAGGTGGCAAATTAAAAGGTTTTCCATTACACATGGTAATATCAATGAATCAAGGTGGAATGGCAATGGACATTACAATGGAAGTTACTGAAGTTAAAGCTGAAAGCGTACCAGATAGTAAATTCGATATGACTGTACCTGAAGGATATACTGAAATGGTAATACCAAAACAATAAATTAAAAATTTACTTATAAAAAGCCCCGAAGTTCGGGGCTTTTTTTTATATCACTAATCTTCTATTCTAGTTGGTGTATCTTCACCACTGATAATACTTTCTGTCCCTCTTGCAATTGCCTTTATGGTTTCCGTAATGGTAGACACACTTAACGTTGTTGCCTCATCTGAAACCTTATGGTAATGCGGGTCATTATCTATAGGTCCCGTTGAAAAGGTATGAGCAGGGATTCCTAATTTAGCCATTGCCGCATTATCCGACCTATAAAACAATTGATATGCTTTATATGGATCAGGATGTAATGTATACCCTGTATTTATAAGATTTTTCTGAATAATTGTTCCAAAATCAGAACGCTCAAAACCAGTTAACCATGCCGTTTTAGGTCCAAATTTAGATTCTTTCCCTATCATTTCAATATTGATTCCTGCCACAAAATTATCTGGTTCTATCTGCTTACCAAAATACGTAGATCCCACTACACCCATTTCTTCTGCTGTAAAAGTTACAAAAATAATAGTCCTTTCATTACTATCGCTATTTTTAAAATATTCCGCTAAAGCTAAAACAGCGGCTACCCCAGAAGCATCATCATCTGCACCATTATATATAACATCTCCGCTACCATTTTCCTTAACTCCTAAATGATCGTAATGAGCAGAGACTAATACATATTCATCTTTTTTACTTTTTCCTTCCAACACTCCTATTATATTAAACAAATTCAATTCTTTTTCAACAAAAGACTGACGATATGTTTTTAAATCTTGAAATTTATCCAAGCCAATTCTCTCAAATTCTGATTCTATATACTGTGCCGCTTTTTCAATTCCGGGCGTTCCTGCTTTACGACCTTCCATCTCATCAGAAGCTAATGTATACAAATGTTTTTTTACCATTAAACTATCAATACCCATTAATACTTCATTGGTCTCAATTGTTTTCGTTTTTTGGGCACAAGAAATTCCTACGCTGAGAAGTAATACAATAAGTAGTTTTAATTTAATCATCATTTTTAGTTGCTTTAATTTAAATGTTAAGTATAAATTTCGTTCAATCAATGATACCATTAATTATTCCAATTTACATATTTTACATAAAATAATGTGAAATTAATCAACTTATAGCCTGATAAAGAAAACTCCGTTTATGAAAGTCCTGAAATTTTACCGTTATCATCAATAAACATTTCCTCAGAAGCTGGTTTAGATGGTAACCCTGGCATACGCATCATTTTACCTAAAATAGGAATCAAAAATTTTGCTCCCGCAGCAATTTCTATTTCCCGAACAGTTATTCTAAAACCTTCAGGCCTTCCAATAAGCTTATCATTATCAGAAAAAGATTTTTGTGTTTTTGCCATACAAATCGGAAAATCATTAAACCCTAACTTTTCAATTCTTCTTAAATTTAAATTCGCTTTATTATCATAATCAACGCCATCAGCTCCATAAATTTCTTTTGCTATTTTTTCAATTTTCTCCTTTACAGGAGATTTCCAATTATATAATGGTTTAAATTCAGCCGCCTTATTTTCTACAATATCAACTACAGTTTTCGCTAAATCAATAGTCCCATTTCCGCCTTCAGCCCATCCGTTTGAAACAACAGCATGCACTCCTAATGCATCACATTTACGTATTATCAAATCAACCTCTTCATCAGTATCTGAGACAAATGAATTGATAGCTACTACAGGTTCAATATTAAATTTTCTTATATTTTCAATATGTTTTTCTAGGTTTACAAAACCCGCTTCTACACGTTCAACGCTTGGCGTGTTATATTCATCACTAGGCGAACCTCCATGATGACGCAATGCTCTTATGGTAGCTACTAAAACAACACATTTCGGATTTAATCCCGCAGCAGCACATTTAATATTTAAAAATTTCTCCGCTCCAAGATCAGCACCGAAGCCAGCCTCAGTAATTACATAATCTGATAATGAGAGTCCCATTTTAGTTGCAATAATACTATTGGTACCTTGGGCAATATTAGCAAATGGACCACCATGAATAATGGCAGGGTTTTTTTCTAAGGTTTGTACTAAATTGGGCTTAATAGCATCTTTTAACAAAATAGCCATGGCATTTTCTGCTTTTAAATCACGTGCAAAAATTGGTTTTTTATCAAAAGTAAAACCTACAAAAATATTTCCAATACGTTCTTTTAAATCATCTCGACCTTGAGCCATACATAAAATTGCCATAATTTCAGAAGCAGCAGTAATATTAAACCCATCTTCTCTAGGTATACCATTAGCTGTGCCTCCCAAACCAATTGTAATTTGACGTAGTGACCTGTCATTCATATCAATGACTCTTTTCCAGCCAATGGTTCTCGGATCAATATTTAAATTATTTACCTTACTCTGCAAATTATTATCAATTAAAGCAGCCAATAAATTATTTGCTTTTTCAATGGCATTAAAGTCTCCCGTAAAATGCAAATTAATATCCTCCATGGGCACTACCTGAGAATATCCTCCTCCAGCTGCACCACCTTTTATTCCAAATACCGGGCCTAAAGAAGGCTCTCTTAACACAACAGTAGCTTGCTTACCAATCTTATTTAATCCTTCAGTCAATCCTATTGAAACTGTAGTTTTCCCTTCACCAGCAGGAGTTGGAGTTAAAGCGGTTACTAAAATTAAGTTGTTTTTTTTGACTTTATCCTCATCAATTAGATATAACGGTAGTTTAGCTTTGTATTTACCATACATTTCTAAATCATCTTCAACGATGTTTAATTTTTCTGCAATATTCTTAATGTGATTTTTTTCGGTAGCCTGAGCAATTTCAATATCGGAAAGTAATTTCATTTAGTATAAAATTTAAATAGCTAAGATAATGAATTTAAGAAGTAAAGCCAATTATAAAAAACTTAAAAACAATTGTCTATTCTCATTTGTTACTATATATTTGCACGTTAATAAAAAAAAGGTATATCAATAATATATGCCTAAAAGATATTTTAAATAGAAAGTAGATGCAAAACAAAGGACTAATTAAAACTTTTGCTATTTTATTTGGCTTAATATGTGTGTATTATTTATCATTCACATGGGTCAATAATAGAGTTGAAAATGATGCAAAAGAATTTGCAAATGGAGATGCTGCCAAACAAGAGGCATATTTAGATTCGGTAGCCAACGTACCCGTAGCCAATTATTTATACACAGAGTACACACACAGTGAGATTCAAGACAAGGCGATAAACCTTGGGTTAGATTTAAAAGGTGGTATCAATGCTACATTAGAAGTATCTGTAAGAGATATTTTAATGGGCTTATCAAATGATTCTAAAAATCCAATATTTAACAAAGCATTAGCTGATGCATCTGCTGCTCAAGAGGGAAGTGATGAAACTTATGTAAATTTATTTTTTGATGCATTTGAAGCAGAAAGTAAAGGTTCTGTAAAATTAAGTGACCCTTCAATTTTTGGAAATAAATCTTTAAAAGATAAGATTAATTTCAAAATGACCGATGAAGAGGTTAAAAGTGTTTTAAAAGATGAAGTAAAAGGTTCTATAGGCACTGCTTTTGAAGTGTTGAGAAATAGAATTGACCGTTTTGGTGTTACATCACCTAACATACAACGTATTGGTGAATCTGGTAGAGTATTAATTGAATTACCAGGTGCTAGAGATATAGCTCGTGTAAAAAAATTACTTACAGGTACTGCCAAATTACAATTTTGGGAAACCTATGACAATACAGAAACTGCTAACTTTTTTATTCAAGCAAATTCTAAATTAGCTGAAATATTAAAGCCTGAGGTTGAAGAAACTGAAGAGACTACAGATTCAATAGCATCTGAAGATTCACAAATTGATGATTTATTAGGTAAGGTTCAAGATTCAATTGATACAAAGGCAACTAGTCCATTATTTTCAATAATGTACCCTAGTATTCCTCAAAATCAAAACCAACGAAGCTCAGTTGTTGGTTCTGCTAATGTAAAAGATACTGCAACAGTTAATAAATACCTAGCCATGAAAGAGGTTAGAGCTTTATTACCTAATAATATGGTATATGCCAAATTTCTTTGGGATGCAAAACCAGTTGAGAAAACAGAAGTTATTAATTTATATGCTATAGTATCTAACAGAGAAGATGTTGCTCCTATTGAAGGTGACGTTGTCTCTGATGCTAGTCAGACTTTTGACCAAATGGGTGTAAATCCCGAAGTGAGTATGTCTATGAATAGTAAAGGTTCAAAGTTATGGGCCAAAATGACGGAAGAAAATGTTGGACAATTTGTAGCGGTTGTATTAGACGACTATGTGTATTCTGCACCAAACGTAAATGGTCCAATTCCAAATGGTAGAACATCAATTTCTGGTAACTTTACTATTGACGAAGCACAAGATTTAGCAAACGCTTTAAAATCTGGTAAACTTCCTGCTGCAGCAAAAATCTTAGAATCTTCTGTAGTTGGTGCGTCGTTAGGTCAAGAAGCTATTAATAGTAGTGCAATTGCATTTATTTTAGCACTTTGTATTGTTTTAGTTTGGATGATTTTCTATTATGGTAAGGCGGGTATTTTTGCTAATATCGCTTTATTGGTAAACATCTTATTTATATTCGGAACACTAATTGCTTTTGGTGCCGTACTAACATTACCGGGTGTTGCAGGTATTATTATTACCATTGGTATGTCTGTGGATGCGAACGTAATTATTTACGAGCGTATAAAAGAAGCACTCAATAAAGGTAAGGTTTTAAAAGAAGCCGTTAAAGAAGGTTTTAGTTTTGAAGGAGCATTATCAGCTATTATTGATGCAAATATTACAACCTTTTTAACAGGGGTAATCTTATACATTTTCGGTTCAGGTCCTATTAGAGGGTTTGCAACTACATTAATGATAGGTATTTTAACCTCTTTAATAACTGCTGTATTTATTACACGTTTACTTATCGATTGGTATGCAAACAGAGACCATACAATGTCATTTAACACTGCGATAACTAAAGGATGGTTCCAAAATATTAGAGTTGACTTTTTAAAGAAACGTAAAATAGCATATTTCATTTCTGGACTTATTATAATAGGAGGTATTGGTTCATTAGTAACCAATGGTTTAAATTATGGTGTAGATTTTACAGGAGGTAGAACGTATACGGTTCGTTTCGATCAACCTACAAGTTCAACTGAGGTAGGAAGTACTTTAAAAGATGTTTTTGGTGATGCACCAGAAGTCAAAACTTATGGTTCTTCTAACCAATTAAAAATTACTACTAAATATAAAGTTGATGAAAATTCAGTAGAAGTTGGTGACGAAGTTCAAGAATTACTATATAAAGGATTGCAAACTTACCTTCCAGACGGAACTACGTTAGAAGATTTTAAAATTAGTAGTACAGACACAGAACATAAAATTGGTTTAATGTCATCTATGGAGGTTGGACCAACCATTGCAGATGATATTCAGCAAGCAGCAGTTTGGGCAATCATTGGCTCATTAATCGTTGTCTTTTTATATATCTTATTACGATTTAGAAAATGGCAATATAGTTTAGGTGCTGTAGTAGCAGTTTTTCATGATGTATTGATCGTATTAGCTGTTTTCTCAATATTCTACAAAATATTACCTTTTGATATGGAGATTGACCAATCATTTATTGCCGCATTATTGACGGTAGTTGGTTATTCCCTGAATGATACTGTGGTTATCTTTGATAGAATTAGAGAGTTTACAGGTAAACATGAAACTTGGCCATTTATGAGAATAGTAAATGCTGGTTTAAGTAGTACTTTAGGTAGAACTATAAATACCTCATTAACTACCTTATTAGTATTGTTATCAATATTTATATTTGGTGGAGATTCTATTAAAGGATTTATGTTCGCTATGATTGTTGGTGTGGTTGTAGGTACTTACTCATCACTATTCATTGCTTCGCCAATTATGTATGATACTACGAAAAAATTGATAAAAGAAAAGTAAAACAAATTAAACATTATAAAAAATCGTTTTGCTTTACTGAATTAATTTCAGAAATAGCAAAACGATTTTCTTTTTTACAAAAATGGGTACAATAAAACTTCATAATAAGCACTTTAAAAAATATATTTCTGCTAAAAAGATAAAAATTGCTATTGATAAAATGGCTTCTTTGGTAGCAAAAGACTGTGGTGATGAAGTTCCAATTTTCATTGGAATTCTTAACGGGTCTTTTATGTTTGCTGCAGATTTTGTCAGAGCATATAACGGAAACTGCGAAATGTCTTTCGTTAAATTAGCTTCATATAGCGGTACAGATTCTACTGGAAACGTAAAGCAGTTAGTAGGTCTTAATGAAGATATAGAAGGCAGAACGGTTATTATTTTAGAAGATATTATTGATACAGGTACAACACTTGAAGAAATTTATAATATCTTCAGACATCGAAAACTCAAACAATTAAAAATTGCAACATTATTTTTTAAGCCTGATGTTTTTCGTAAAGAGTTACATATTGATTATATTGGTCTTTCCATACCCGATAAATTTATTGTAGGTTATGGATTAGATTATAATGGTTTAGGAAGAAACCTTGCAGACATTTACCAATTAACAACACATAAAATGACAAACATTGTTTTATTTGGCCCTCCAGGTGCCGGAAAAGGAACACAAGCTGACGTATTAAAAGATAAATATAATTTAGTGCATATTTCCACTGGAGACGTATTTAGATACAACATTAAAAACCAAACAGACTTAGGTAAATTGGCAAAATCATATATGGATAAGGGCGATTTAGTTCCTGATGAAGTAACCATTGATATGCTTAAAGCCGAAGTGGAAAAGAATGTTGATGCCAACGGATTTATTTTTGATGGTTTTCCTAGAACAGAATCTCAAGCAAAAGCATTGGATGCCTTTTTAGAAGAAAAAGGACAATCAATTAACGGAATGGTAGCCTTAGAAGTTGCTGAAGATTTATTGGTTGCTAGATTATTAAAACGCGGCGAAACAAGTGGAAGACCTGACGATCAAGATGAGTCTAAAATTAGAAACCGTTTTAATGAATACGAAACTAAAACTTCTATTTTAAAAAATTATTACGCTGATCAAAACAAGTATTTTGGAGTAGATGGTGTAGGTAGTATTGAAGAAATTACAGAACGATTAAGTTCTGTATTTGATACATTATAGTTTTCTGTTACTCAAAAAACAGCATAATTATAAACAAATAAAGTACAAACAAAGACAAAATGGTTGAAGGCAATTTCGTAGATTATATAAAAATACATGCTGCCTCTGGTAATGGAGGTAAAGGCTCTGTGCATTTACATCGCGAAAAATTCATCCAAAAAGGTGGTCCAGATGGCGGTGATGGTGGTCGTGGTGGTCATATTATTGTTCGTGGTAATAAAAACATGTGGACTTTAGTTCACCTAAAATTCAAAAAACACTTTAAAGCTGAGCATGGCGGCGGCGGTAGTAAGAGTCGCAGTACAGGTAAAGATGGAGATGATGTTTATATAGATGTTCCTTTAGGCACCATCTTAAGAGATGGTGAAACACAAGACATAATTTTCGAAATCACCGAAGATGGAGAAGAACGAATTCTTGTAGAAGGCGGAATGGGTGGCCGAGGAAATTGGCATTTTAAAACACCAACAAACCAAACACCTCGCTATGCACAGCCAGGGGTTGAAGGAGAAGATGGTTGGTTTCAGATGGAACTAAAACTATTGGCTGATGTTGGTTTAGTAGGTTTTCCTAATGCTGGTAAATCAACGTTGCTGTCTGTAATGACCTCAGCAAAACCAAAAATAGCAGATTATGCGTTTACAACGTTAAAACCTAGTTTAGGTATCGTTGAATACCGAGAATTCCAGAGTTTTGTAATGGCAGATATTCCAGGTATAATTGAAGGAGCTGCGGAGGGAAAAGGGTTGGGACATCGATTTTTACGTCATATTGAGCGTAACTCTACCTTGTTATTTTTAATTCCGGCCGATTCAGATGATATCAATGAAGAGTATAAGATATTGCTGAATGAACTCAAAAAACATAATCCTGAATTATTAGATAAAGACCGTCTATTAGCGATTTCAAAATCTGACATGTTAGATGATGAACTGAAAGCTGAAATAAAAAAAGATTTACCTGAAGATGTCGATCACATCTTTATTTCAGCGATTACTCAAGTGGGATTGACGGAATTAAAAGATAAATTGTGGAAAATGCTGAATGATTAATTAACTGTATTTCAGCACTTCATAAACATTTAACATTAATATTTATTTTACGGTTACAAGTAATAAATAGTGTCCGTTTAACGTTACTACGGTTAAACCAAACTATTATGTCAAAGTTAACCAACAAAACTTATATATCTATATTAACACTTGCTCTTATAGTAAGCTCTTGTGCCACCACTAATAAAATGACTATGGGTGTACTCGAACCTGCACCTGTTTACATGCCTAAAGACATTCATAACATAGGTATTATAGATAGAAGTTTACCCTCTGATGAAAATACAGAATTGGATAAATTAGATAAAGTATTATCCGCTGAAGGTAAAAACTTAGATAAAGAAGGAGCTCATAGAGCTATTTTAGGATTATCTGATAAGCTAGGTAAAAATCAAAATTTTAATGAAGTTAAAATTATTGAAAATGCTAACTTAAGAAGTCCAGGTTCAGGCGTTTTTCCAGCTTCACTTTCTTGGGAAACCGTTCAACAAATATGTGATGAAAATGATGTAGATGCTTTATATGTATTATCATATTATGATACCGATTCTAAAGTTGATTATAAAATCGTTCAGAAAAAAATTAAGAACCCATTAGGTCTTGAGATTTCAGTTCCTGAACATCATGCAACGATTTTTACACATCTAAAAACAGGATGGAGAGTTTATGATTTAAAGGACAAATTAATTCTTGATGAGTACAACGTTAATCAAAATATAACAACTACAGGAAAAGGTATTAACCCAGTGAAAGCATTAGGTGCTGTAGCAGGAAGAAAAGAAGCTGTTTTAGAAAAAAGTAATACCATTGGATACAATTATGGGGCAAGAATTCTTCCACGTAGCGTACGCGTTTCAAGAGATTATTTTATTAAAGGAACTGATAAATTAGAAACCGCAAACAGAAGAGCTATTGCAGGACAATGGGATAGTGCCGCAGAATTATGGAATGAAGAAGTCTCAAATAGCGACAATAAAATAGCCGGAAGAGCATGTTACAATATGGCTATCATCAATGAAATAAATGGAAATTTAGATGAAGCTATTGAATGGGCACAAAAAGCGTATACAGATTATGAAATAAAAGAAGCCATTAGGTATATCAAAATACTAAGGTATCGTAAAGAAAACAATAGACTATTAGCATCTCAAAATTAGGACTTATTAGTATATTAGTTGTTCAGAACTTCTTAGTGAACTATAAATATGCAAGGCAACACAAGAAAAAACATCAATATCGGTCAAAACGTAGCAATTGTTTTAAAGCAAGACCAGCGTTCTGGTAAACTTACGGAAGGTGTTGTACAAAAAATACTAACAAATTCACCCAACCATCCCCATGGTATAAAAGTGATGTTGGTTTCTGGAAAAGTAGGACGAGTTAAAGAAATTTTGGAGTAATTTACACCTAAATTAGAAGGTTATATTCGAAGTAATAATGTGGAATCAAAGGTATCGAAAACTAGTTTTTGATACCTTTTTTATTTTAATTTATCCAAACTGTAATTGCACAAAAAAATACTTGAACTGACTCCCGATTACCATTAAATAAATACTCTCAATTTCTTTTACTAAATTTATAGCTCAACAAAATTTAGTTCTATGATTCGTATTCTAACGCTTTGTTTCCTTTTTATTTCCACGTTATGCTTTTCTCAAACCAAATCTTCATTTAAAAATCTTGATGTATTTGAATTAGAATGGGCAGTTAATCCTGAAATTTCACCTGATGGTAATCGTGTTGTCTATCAACGTAGTGGATTTGACATTATGAATGACCGTAAACAATCTCGACTATGGATGATGAATGCCGATGGTTCAAATCACATAAAATTAACTAGTAACGAAGTGAGTGAATCTAATCCGAAATGGTCACCAGACGGCTCTAAAATTGCCTTTACAAGTAGTACTGAAAATGGTTCAGAAATATTTGTGCACTGGTTAGCAACCGGTAAAACCGCTAAATTAACGCAATTGGAAAAATCGCCAAGTGGCTTAAGTTGGTCACCTGACGGAAAGCATATCGCTTTTTTAATGACTGTACCAGAGGCACAACCAACATTGGTAAAAGCTCCAAAAAAACCAGAAGGAGCCAAATGGGCCGAACATCCAAGAGTAACCACACGATTGAAATATGAAGCTGATGGTTCAGGGTATATTCAACCGGGATTTAAACATTTATTTATTGTTTCAGCGGATGGTGGTAGTCCAAGACAAATTTCGTCTGGTAACTTTAAATATGGCAGTCCACAGTGGTCAAAAGACGGAAAATCACTCTTTTTTAGTGGTAATTTAATTGCCGATTGGGACTATGACTTTAGAAATTCCGAGATTTATACGATAGACATCGCCACAGGAAAAACCTCTGCGTTAACCGACAGAAAAGGGCCAGACCATAGCTTAGCTATTTCACCAAATGGCAAACAAATTGCGTATATCGGTTTTGATGATAAGGTACAAACCTATCAAGTGAATCATATGTATGTAATGGATAGTGATGGCACTAATAAAAAACAAATTAATACGGGTTTAGATAGAAGTCCCAATAACTTAACATGGAGCGTTGACGGAAAAGGCCTTTACTTTCAATATGATAACACGGGCAATACGAAAATTGGCTACACTACCCTATCCGGAAAAACTTCAAAAATTGCAGACAATTTAGGAGGCACTTCTATTGGTAGACCTTATGGTGGAGGCTCTTATTCTTTATCAGAAAACGGAACTATTGCCTTTACACAAACTACACCAAGTTATCCTTCTGAAGTTGCAGTTGTAAAAAAGGGTAAAACCATTAAAATCTCACACCTCAACGAAGATATTTTACCATTTAGAACTTTAGGTAAGGTTGAAGAAATATGGTATAAATCGACCATTGATGGTAATGATATTCAAGGTTGGATTGCTTATCCTCCAAATTTTGATGCGTCTAAAAAACATCCTTTATTGGTTGAAAATCATGGTGGACCCATTTCTAATTATGGCGACCGATTTTCACCAGAAATACAATTGTACGCCAGTGCAGGTTACGTAGTTTTTTATCCCAACCCAAGAGGAAGCACTAGTTACGGAGAAAAATTTGGAAATTTACTCTATCACAATTATCCCGGTAATGATTATGACGACGTTATGGATGGCGTAGATGCCGTTATTTCTAAAGGTTATATAAATCCTAAAGAATTATACGTAACGGGCGGAAGTGCGGGTGGTATCATGTCTGCATGGATGATTGGTAAAAACAATCGCTTTAAAGCTGCCGCCGTTATAAAACCTGTAATGAATTGGATTAGTAAAACCCTAACGGCTGACAACTATTATGGCTATGCAAATTCGCGTTACCCAGGTCAACCTTGGGAAAACTTTGAAACCTATTGGAAATTTTCACCACTCTCTTTAGTAGGCAATATTCAAACACCTACCCTAGTTATGGTAGGTACAGAAGACAGACGCACTCCTTTATCGGAAGCCAAACAATTGTACAGTGCTTTAAAAATTAGAAAAATTGAAACGGCCTTGGTAGAAATCCCTGGTGCTTATCATTTAATTGTAAACCGTCCTAGCCAGCTAATTACTAAAGTAGATCATATTATAGCTTGGTTTGAAAGGTATCGTGATAAATAATCAGAAAACAACTATCACTTTTACTAGATGAAAACAAGAAACTGGAGACTTCACAGGTTTTGAAAACCTGTGAGGTCTCATTTTAAACTTTAGTATTTTACTTCTGCAACAGCTCCACAAAAACTACTCCATTACTACTACCAGTACCCCATCTAGATGCTGCCGGGCCGGTTAGTATTTTAATATTTTTTATTTCAACAATGTTAATCATTGTTATTGCATCAATAGTACTAATTGCACCGTTCAAAACAATTAAAGCATAGTTACTTGTAGAATTGGATTGAGTATTCGCCCCTCTGATTATAACTCCTGCATCAGAGATAGTAGCACCTGGGAACTTTCCCTTAAGTAAATCTATTATATTATTATACCCAAAACTATAAGGCTGCACTGTATTGTAAAATACTTTTGCTTCTTTTAATTCTTTGCTGTTCATATGTCCATTTGCAAAAGCCAAGTCAAGGTCACTTTCTTCTCCTTCTATCTCAATGTCAATTTTTAATGGATCTTTAATGTTTTTTACTTTAATTGTTCTTGATTTGAAACCTTTTGCTGTTATAATTAGTTTATCCTTAACATTACATTCCAATTTAAAATTACCTAATGAATCTGTATAAGTTACTTGTTTGGTTTTCTTTACTGTAACCTTAGCATTTTTTAAGGCTATGGTTTTATACGTAGTTACTTTTCCTCCTACTACTTTGTTTTGAGCAAAAGCAGGAATAATTATCAACATTATCATCATTAAAATTGCAATGTTACTAATCTTTGAAGTTTTCATCTTTCTTTGGTTTTCTCAAAAATAGCCAAAAGGATAAACTTTATAACCATTTATGAAGTGTTTATAACAATGGAATAAACAACTCCTTCAATGTTAACATCATTTAATACTATTATTTATGAGTTTCAGACACATTAAATACCAACGTTTAGCAAAATTTTTTTTTAAGCCAGCAAATATATATTCCGATTGCCATTTCATAATTAGTACATCTATATTTGAACTTCAATCTAACCCGAAATGAAAAATAATTTATTTCTAAATTGTAAAATGATGTTTTTAAAGCTATGTATCCCCTTTGTATTGCTATCCACTCTATTTCAGTGTAAACCTGAAATAAAAGAGATTTCTAATGATAAAAAAGCAGAAATTGAGGTAGAAAAAGAAATGGGCTTGGGTTTACTTAGTTTGACTTTTAACAAACCTTTAAAATTTTATAAAAACCCAACTGATTCCGTGGTTTTTGATCAAATTGAATTCATTAAAAATAGTCAACCTGAAACGAGAGGCAGGTTATTATTTATATCCAAAACAACATTTTCTCCATATAGAATGCAATCTGGAGATACTGATGAAATGGCAAAACAAAACATTAATCATGGCTTGGTACGATTTGGACCTGAGTTATTTTTTAGAGTATTAGAAAAAACAGATTCCTTTTTTAAAGTAGTTATTGATGAAGACACATTTGAATCTGCGTATTTAAAAATAAACCCGAATTATGCTTTATATACTGAATTAAGTCAGGTTTATGCGAACAGTTGTTCTAATTGCCCTGGCTCTAATTATAATCCAGATTTTTATATTTATGAAACTTGGGAGAACTACTTTAAAAGGTTAGAATTTATTACCATAAAAGGTCTAGATATTTATAGTAGTGCCAATGGCATCATACTCTTAGAGAAAAATAATGACGCATTTTTACCCTTTCAAGTCACCGCATTAGAAGGAGATTGGATAAAAATCAAAAAAGCAAAGTTATATGAAAGTTATTTCGACAATACGATAAACTACGATGGTTGGGTACGTTGGAAAAACAACATGGAGATTTTAGTAGACATTACAGAACACACGTATGAATAACTACTTTTATTAACCTTTGTTTTTTGATGAATTAACTATCGAATACTGCACGAATTTTCCATAAACACAAATAACAGGTTACTATATTTTTAGACTAATATATACTCGCTAGCCACGAATATAACTTTATACAGTTAATTAAAGTACTGACTAATTATCTTTGAACTTCAAACCAACCCAAATGCAAAAAATAATTTATTTATTTTTATTACATACACTATGGGGTTTCTCGCAAGAAACTAAGGTTAGCGTTGACAGTATTTCTCAAGAAAAAACAATTAATTATTATTCTGAAGACACAGACTTGGTTGGTCGTTACGAAATCTATTATGCCAATGGACTTCTAAAAGAAAAAGGGCAAACCGCATATGAGTTTGGATGTGGAATGAAAAGTGGAACGTTTGAATTCTTTACGAAAAATGGTAAATTGCTTAAAACCGAAGTTTACAACAATTGGCTTAAAAACCTTGGAGACGGTTGCCACAGCACAATACATGACATTACCGTAAATGAATACCATGAAAATGGAAAATTAAAAGCAGAAAAGAAGTATCAAAGCTCTTATGAAGCCGGTGAAAAAAATAAAGTTGGGGTTTGGAGAGACTTTGACACCTACGGTTATGTTAACAACACCACATCTTACCCATGGACGTATCCTCATAAAGAACTACCAAATAACATTATAAAAGCAGAAAAAGCATTGGTAACTTTATTTGAAAAACTAAAAAACAGTGAGCCCCGAATACGCTATGAAAGTGTGGCTCCATCTTTTGAAAAAGAATTACTTGTAACTCTTAATTTACAGAACAGTTGGCAATATCCATTTCAAGAATTGTCAAAAAAAATCAGAATTTTATCCTCTAAAGACAGTTTAATACGCACTTTTGCATGGGATGAAAGAGAGGGTGGTAGTCGCCATAACATGAAAAGTTATATTCAATACAAAAATAATCACATCTTACAGATTGAAAACTTAAGAGATAACGAAGAAGAAAATGGCTTTAGAAATGCGACCATTGACGAAATTGTTGCTTTTGATAATGGTTATTTTATTTTGGGCTGGGGTAGTTTTGGTAGTGGAGCCATGCATTTGATAATCACCTATTATAAATTTATTAACGGTATTTTAAAACCATGGCCAATCTTTGAGAATAATAAAACCGAGTATGGTATTGAAATATCTAGAGGTGATAAATTCAATCTAAAAATTGATCCAGAATTGCAACAAATAACTTTTAATGAGACGTTGTATAATGAGGACATGGGTTACTATTATCAAACAGGAAAACTGACTACCCTCGCTTTTATTGATCGGTTAAACATATTTGTAAAAAAAGAAGAAAAATAAAATCAATCAAAAATAGACGTCAAGGCATCATCAATCCATTCATATTGAAATTGAAATCCTTGATTTTTTATTTTCGTATTGACTAAGTATTGACTTTCCAATACGATAGCTGACATCTCACCTAGCACCAACTTTAATACAAAAGCAGGTATATTAGGTAACCAAATTGGCTTGTTCAATTGTTTTGCAATGGCTTTGGTAAGCATTTTATTAGATACCGGATTAGAAGCTACAGCATTAAAAACACCATCATTATTGTGTTCTATCGTAAATAAATACATGTTTGCCATGTCAGTAACATGTATCCATGATTGTATTTGCTTACCACTCCCCAAAGGAGCACCAACATAATAGTTGATTGGTTTTACCATCTCATCTAAGGCTCCTCCATCACTTGAAAGTACAATTCCCGTTCGCAACTTAGACACGGTAATACCTAAACCTTCCAACGTATCAACCTCGTCTTCCCATTTTTTAACCACTTCTCCTAAAAAAGAATCGCTGACTACCCTGTTATCGGTCTCTTTATATTTTGCATCTAACGAAGAAGGATAAATACCCAATGCCGATGCCGAAGAAAAATGAGTCACCTTATGCTCATTCTCAGAAAGTAATTTATATAACAATTTAACGGTATCAATTCTACTACTGAGTATATTTTGTTTTTGTTTCTCGGTCCATCGTTTAGAAATAGAAGCTCCTGCCAAATTAATAATGGCATCAACACCTTCAATACACTTTATATCAATTTCTTGAGAGCTAGGATTGTAATAAAAACCCTTTTTTGTAGCAGATTTAATTATTTTCTCTTTATTGGTAGTTAAATAATGAACAACATAATTTTTACGTGCACAAAGTGCCATAATTTCATTACCAATTAACCCTGTAGCTCCTGTAATTAATATTTTCATACACTTATTTACTAAAAACCCGAGCCATTAAACTATCGGCATTTAACCAAATAAGAATTACTAAGAGTAATAATACAATTAATAGCATTGCTCTTTTTTGGTTAGGTTGTCTTCTAGGTCTTAATCTTTTAAATTTCATGTGTCTTTCCTTATTTCTTTTTCAATGGTCACATGCAGTTCGCAAATAATCATTTCCTTAAATGACAAAATTTTTAACTTGCTCGTGTCATAATACATAAATATAATAATACTCAAAATTACAATTTTAAAAGCAAAATGCGTAATTGAGTATTATTTTAAAAACAGTACCTTTGTTGACTTATTTTGTGAACTGAATGAAGAACATCCGTAACTTTTGTATTATCGCACATATTGACCATGGTAAAAGTACCTTGGCAGATAGATTGCTAGAATTTACTGGCACTATAACCGATCGAGAAAAGCAAGATCAGCTATTAGACAGTATGGACCTAGAGCGAGAGCGTGGTATTACCATAAAAAGTCATGCCATACAAATGGATTACATGTACAAAGGTGAAAAATATACACTTAACCTTATTGACACCCCTGGCCACGTCGATTTTTCTTACGAAGTATCGCGTTCCATTGCTGCATGTGAAGGAGCATTATTAATTGTTGATGCCGCACAAAGCATTCAAGCACAGACCATTTCTAATTTATATTTAGCTTTAGAAAATGACTTGGAGATTATTCCGGTTCTTAATAAAGTAGACTTACCAAGTGCAAACCCAGAAGAGGTTACTGATGATATTGTGGACTTGATTGGTTGTAAAGCTGAAGATGTGATTCCTGCCAGTGCAAAAACCGGATTAGGTATTGAAGCTATTTTAGAAGCGATAATTCACAAAGTTCCTGCTCCAACAGGAAATCCCGATGGACCTTTACAAGCATTAATATTTGATTCTGTTTATAATCCCTTTAGAGGTGTTGAAACTTATTTTAGAGTTTTAAACGGCTCTATTAAAAAAGGTCAAAACATAAAATTTATTGCAACGGGAAAAACTTATTTTGCCGATGAAGTGGGTACTTTAAAATTAAAACAAGCCCCTAAAACTGAAATTAAAACAGGCGATGTTGGCTATTTAATTACAGGTATAAAAGAGGCTAAAGAAGTAAAAGTTGGTGATACTATAACCGATGCTAAAAACCCTACTACCAATGCTATTGAAGGTTTTGAAGATGTAAAACCAATGGTTTTTGCAGGTATTTATCCCGTAGATACCGAAGATTATGAAGAGCTCAGAAACTCTATGGAAAAATTACAATTGAACGATGCTTCTCTTGTATTTACTCCTGAAAGTTCTGCGGCTTTAGGATTCGGATTTCGATGTGGATTTTTAGGCATGTTACACCTTGAAATTATTCAAGAACGTTTAGAGCGTGAATTTGATATGACGGTAATTACAACCGTACCTAACGTATCCTATCATGCGTATACCCATAAAGATGTAAATACCAAAATTCTAGTTAATAATCCCACAGATTTACCAGATCCGTCAAGACTTGAACGTGTTGAAGAGCCTTATATTAAAGCCACAATAATCACAAAATCAGAGTTTGTAGGTAATGTAATGTCATTGTGTATAGAAAAACGTGGCGAAATTACCAATCAAACCTATTTAACTACAGAACGTGTTGAACTTACTTTTGACATGCCGTTAGCAGAAATTGTATTTGATTTTTATGATCGCTTAAAAACGGTTTCTAAAGGATATGCATCTTTCGATTATTCACCAATCGGAATGCGAGCTTCTAAATTGGTAAAAGTTGATATTTTACTGAATGCTCAACCTGTTGATGCCCTTTCTGCTTTATTACATGCCGATAATGCCTATGGCATCGGTAAAAAAATGTGTGAAAAGTTACGACAGTTAATTCCAAGACAACAATTTGACATTCCTATTCAAGCAGCTATTGGAGCAAAAATTATCTCTAGAGAAACCATCAAAGCACTTCGTAAAGATGTTACCGCAAAATGTTATGGTGGTGATATTTCTCGTAAGCGTAAACTGTTAGAAAAACAGAAAAAAGGTAAAAAACGGATGCGTCAAGTAGGTAATGTAGAAATACCACAAGAAGCATTTATGTCTGTGCTGAAATTGAATGATTAAAAGGTTTTACATCGATACATTTCACCTTCAGTTGGCCATAAAACAAAACTCCAATAATTAAATTGATCTACCCATTTCGAAAGAATAAGTAATTTATACGTTAAAGAAACGTTAAAATTGTTATATTTGAGTAACTAAACGGGGAGTTTGTTGCTAAAAAATGTCGCTATATTCTTATTGCTTACGCATACTATTTGCTATTCTCAAAGAATAGATCAGCTAGGTAAAGCAAAACCATTGACCATAAGCGGAGGGTTTTCTGCCAATTCTATTTTTTATAATGGGTTGGCAAATAGAGAACCATTTACTTATTTTTTAAACGGAAATATAAATGCCAATATTTATGGACTTTATAATATTCCAGTTTCATTTGCTTATACCAATCAGCAATTCGCTTTTAATGAGCCTTCCTTTAAAATAAATAGATTGAGTTTGCATCCATCTTATAAATGGATAGCAACGCACATTGGAGATGTTGCCATGAGTTTTTCACCATATACGTTAAACGGGCATCAATTTACGGGCTTTGGAGTAGACTTAACTCCTAACGGTCCCTTTAAAATAAGTGCTATGTATGGACGATTAATACGTAAGAGAGAATATAATATTCAGGAACCTGAAATAGAACCCACTTATAAAAGAATGGGTTATGGTGTAAAAACTGCCTATGAAAAATCAAATTATAGTATCGGCTTAACACTATTTAAGGCAAAAGACGAACGCAACTCCATTAGCTCTTTTTTTACTGATGATATTGGTGTAGCTCCTAAAGAAAATTTAGTAGTTAGCATTGACGGACGTGTAAAACTATTTAAAAGAGCAAATATTAATGTAGAATATGCAAAAAGTGCATTGACAAATAATTTACTTGCCGAAAACGGCGATAACAACAATTTATTAGCATCGTTTATTAATGAAAACACAACTACAACTTATCACAATGCTTTTAAAGCCGATTTTGCTTATACCGTAGGCCAAGGAGCAATTGGCGTAGGTTATGAAAGAGTTGACCCAGAATATCAAACCTTGGGTGCTTATTATTTTAACAATGATTTAGAGAATATTACGGTAAAATTAAGCCAAACGCTATTCAACAATAAACTGAATGTAAACATCAATACTGGCTTGCAAAGGGATGATTTGGCAAAACAAAAACAAAGTCAGTTAAATAGAATTGTTGCTAATATCAATCTAAGTTTAAGGGCGAGCGAGAAATTTACCGTTAATGGTTCGTATTCTAATTTTAGAGCTCATACTCAAATTAAAAACCAATTTGACTATATCAATGAAGTTAGACCATTTGACAATCTCGACACCTTAAATTTCACTCAAATTTCACAAAATGCCAATTTGAACTTAAATTATAACATCCTTCAAAAGAAAGAAAAAAGGCAGAGCATCAATGTAAACTTATCCTATCAAAAGACTACCGAACAACAAGATGCCTTTTTAGTTGATGTGCTTAATAACGACTCTCAATTTTTTAATGGTAATATGGCTTATAATCTCACTTTTTCTGAGAAAAATCTATCTATTACAGGAGCTTTTAATTCAACTTACAATACAATTTCAGTTAATAAAACCATTACCTTGGGGCCAACATTGGCGATTGCAAAACTGTTTTTTGATAAAAAATTGAGAACGGCTTTTTCAAGTTCCTATAATACAACTTCTACAGACAGTGAGCGTCAAGGCAATGTAGTAAACTTTCGTGTAAACGGTTCCTACAGGTGGTTAGAAAATCACAATTTTACACTAAATGTTATTCAGCTTTTTAGAAATACGATCTCACAAGATAATGTAAATGACTTTACAGCCACCATAGGTTATAATTACACCTTTAGTAATCGAAAAAAGAAAAGAAAAAAAGGGGAAATTATTAAACAACAAGTCGAAAATTCCGTTACTCCTAAAGAGCAAAAAGTGCTGAAAAAATTGATTAGAATAAACTACAAAGG